>CABUZI010000128.1 GCA_902496005.1 uncultured Collinsella sp. | reverse complement strand
TGCATGCACTGCTTGCCGCCGCTCGTATCGCTTTCGCCCATGATCATGCCGCCTGTTACCGTGGCGCCCACCTTGGCGTTGAGCTCCACGATGCTACCCGAGCTCGGGGCCGTGACCGTACGGCTGGCTGCCTTGGCGTTCGCCTGATCGAGGTTTGCCTGGGCCGATGCGAGGCTGCGCTGCGCGGCCGATACGGCGTTCGTGTCCGCCGATGCGGCGGAGACGCCAGCCGCTGCGGAAGCTCCATCGACGTCCGTCGTTGGGGTGGCCTGCGCGGCGGCTGCGGCTTTCTGTGCGTTGGCGAGGTCTTCTTGAGCGGCTGCAACTGCACGCTGCGCCTCGGCAACGTTGCGATCGAGCTCGTCGTTTTTAATGGTCATAAGCACGTCGCCCTCGTTGATGGATTGGCCTGCCTGCACGTTGATCGAATCGACCGTACCGTCGACAGAAGGGGAGACCACTGAGGATGAAATGGGTTTGAGCTGGCCTTTCGCCTCGACCGTTGTGGTAAACGTGCCCTCGGTCACCACAACGGTCACAGGCCCGCTAGCGCCCTGTGGCTGCGCATTGATAACCAGGGTTGCGACAATGGCAATGAGCGCGATGGCACCCACGACGCCGGCGGCAATACCGCGTCGAATCAGCTTTTTGCGTCGACGTTCGGCACGCTTTGCCTTGAGCTTGGCATATGCCTCTTCATCGGAAATCTCGGCCGTATCGTTCGTGCGTCCGCTCTGCTTGTCGGTGTGTGCGTTTGTAATCAGAGGGATCGTTTCGGTGGCACCTTCGGGCGTGCGCTCGGTATCATCTGGGCCCGGGCTGATCGTGGGGACATTCGGCATAGCGTCTCCTTTATACAAAGAACCTCGATAATTATATGCGCCCACCGGTTGGGGCGGGCGCATAGGACGGTTTCTTTCGGAACTGTTAGATTGGTCGCAGCGGTTCCACGTTGTAGGAATGCGCGCGTTGCACTACGAGTGGACAACCACGCACAGGCCGACTTTGATGCAGTCGTGAAGTGCCTTGGCGTCTGCCAGGCGCAGGTTGATGCAACCGTGGCTGCCGCACCACTTGTACGACTCGGCATTATCGAAGCTCTTGTCGTTTTGCCATGTAGCGTCGTGGAAGCCGATCATATTGCCCTCGAACGGCATCCAGTAGCTCACCGGGCTCTCGTATTTGGGCTTACCGGTCTCGGGGTCCTTGGCTCCGATCAGGGTGCTGCCGCCGTCGTTGCTGTTGATCTGCCACACGCCCTCGGGGGTGGCGTCTTCGCCCGGTTTGCCGGAAATAAAGTTGGCCTCCCAAACGATATTACCGTTCTCGTCATAGTAGCGCGCGTGCTGCTCGGACAGGTCGACGTCGATATACGCCTTCCAGTCGGGCTCTCCCTTTGCGGTAAAGGTGTCGGCCTTCTGGGAGTACTTGATCTCGATTTCGCCGGTCTGCTTGTTGTTAATGGCGTCCTCGACCTGCTTGGCGAGCGAGCTGCTGTCGATGGACCAACCAAAGTCACCGCCTTCGACGGCGCACTGCTTGCCATCGGCGCGTGTCCACCAGCGAGTGGAGCCCACGGTATTAAAGCCGTTAGCGAGTTCGGCTGCCCAGCTGCTGATCTGCGACGTATCGAGCGTGGGGTTGGCCGGATCGGCAAAGCTGATCCACTGCAACACGGAGCTGCCATCAACCTTACCGGCATCCTCGCCGTTGAGCTTGAGGGTCACGTTGACGCCCAGGAAGTTGTTGGCGGCATCGCATGCGGCCTGAATCTGATCATCGGTCAGCGTTCCATTGAGCGGCTCATAGGCATCGTTGCCGAGCTTGGACAGATCTACGGTCTCGGCCAGCGAGGCAAGCTCGAGCTCGGCATACTTAATGACATGGTCGCGGTTGAGTTTTTCGTTGGAGCGCGCCTTCTCGACGGTAAACTTGCCCGCTTGCTCGTCATAGGAGCTATTGGCCTCGAACGTGCCCGAACGCCCTTCGTTAAACTCGTCGATGGCGGCGCCCAGATCCTTCTCAAACTTCTTTTGGTCAAAGGTGTCGGAGAGCATGGATAGGTCGACGTCTTGATCAAGATCGACTTCGTTGGAGGTAGCGGTTGTTTTGGCCTTGCCGCTTAAGGATCCCACAAGGCGGACCGGCCATACAAAGGCTTCGTTGTGGCTGATGATCTCTTTTGCGGCAGCTTCGCCGTCGACGATGGGTTCATCGGACTCGGGCTGATAGGTCCAGCTAAAGTCATTGCCTGTCACGGTGAGCTTATAGTGCTTCCATGCCGAGTTGACCTTGGTGGCGGCAGACGAAGCGTTGGAGAACGAGACGTCGACGCCGGCGATGGTTGTGTTGGGGTAGGCTACCTGCGAAAACGCTACGACGCCTACGATATAGACAATGACGATAAGACCCAGGACGACAAAGAGCGTCGTCTTTTTGCCTGACTTATTGTTGCCGGCGGACTTGCGTGCGGGGCTGCGATCGCCTCGAGCGTGCGTGGGGGGCTGCTTGGGCGCATTGCCGTTTGCCTGGCGCTGCTGACGTTGTTGACGCTGTTGGTTCGGGCGTTGGGAAGCGTTTGCAGCACCACGCTGCTGACCGTGGCTCGGCGCGAAAGGACGCGGTGACTGAACGCCGCCGGTGTGCCTGCTCGGCTGCTGCGGATCGGGAATCAGTTGAGTTCGATCGTTTTGCGACATCGTATGCATATCCTTCGAATTTCGCCTTATGGCTCATCGTGTTTTTACTGGGCTTGCATTATAGCGATTGCCCTGCTGTTTGTGGTACGGAAACGGTGGCATTCAAAAGAGGTGGGACATTTGTCCCACCTTTGAGTCGTTCTTAGCCGTTATCCGCACACACCGCATTTTGCACAGGCCGAAAGTGCAGCCGGAGCCTGCGCGATGCCGCCCTTTGCCGTCTCGCGCAGCGTGGCCGGCAACGCGTGGCCCACCGAGAGCATGACATGTGCCATCTGGTCAAACGGCACCAAGCTCTTAATGCCTGCGAGGGCGAGTTGTGCCGAGCTAAAGGCCGCTGCCACGCCGATGGCGTTGCGGTTTTGGCAGGGCACCTCCACGAGGCCACCGACGGGGTCACAAACGAGACCCAGCAGGTTACTCAGTGCGATGGAACTGGCGTCGAGCGCCTGCTCGGGCGTGCCGCCGAGCATCTGCACCAGCGCGGCGGCTGCCATGGCAGCGGCGCTTCCCACCTCGGCCTGGCAGCCGCCCTCGGCGCCGGCGACGCAGGCGCTTGTGGTGAGGTTGAGGCCGATGGCGGCTGCGCAGTAGAGCGCGTCCATGACCTGCTCGTCGTCGAGCTGAAGGTGATCGGCGAGCGCCAGTACGCAGCCGGGCACGACACCCGCGGAGCCTGCCGTGGGGGCGGCGACGATCACTCCCATCGTGGCGGAGCGCTCGAGCACGGCCATGGCGCGGGCAACGGCGTCGGTCTGGACGGCGCCCATTAAATTGGAGCTCAGGTCGTTGCTGCCGGTGGCATCGACGAGCTTGGCCTCGCCGCCGATAAGTCCGCCGAGCGAGCGCTGCGGATTGACGATGGGGGTCGTGGTCTCCTCGCGCATGACGTCGAGCACGCGGCGCATGGCGGCGACGGCGTGCGCCTCGCCGGTCAGACGCGCCTCGCGCACGGCCATAACGGCGCCGATATTCAGGCTGAGCTCGGCGCACGCATCGAGCAGCTGCTCGCCGTCGTCGAAGATTTCCTTTGCCGAGACACCGGGGGAGAGCGACGAGGCAGAACCGGGGAGCTCGATAAAGGTCGCGTAATCGACATTGTCGAGCTTGCGCAGCATGGGGACGACGGTGTCGTCGGGCGCGCCGTCGGTCTCAAAGACGGAGTAGGCCTGACCGCCCACTTCGGTGCGGTAGGTGCGGCAGAAGGCGATGTTCACGTGGGCGTAGGCGAGCAGGTTCGTGAGCGCGGCGAGCACGCCGGGGACGTCGTAGTGCGCCACGAAGAGTGTGGAGTACATGCCCGAGATGTCGACGCCGACGCCGTTAATGCGGCTGATGCGCATCTTGCCGCCGCCCAGGCTCTCACCGCGGACCTGTGCCGTGGCGCCCGTGTCGTCGACCATGTCGATGTCAACGGTGTTGGGGTGGATGGAGGCGTCGTCGCCCTTGATGTTAAAGTGATATTCGAGGCCCTGCTCGCGCGCGAGGTCGAAGGCCTGCTTGATGTTCTCGTCATCGGTGTCGAGGCCCAGGATGCCCGCGACGAGCGCACGATCGGTGCCGTGGCCGCGGTAGGTGTGGGCGAAGGAGTTCCACAGGCCAAAGGTGACTTTGGTGATGCGGCCTTCCAGCAGGCTGGCGGCAACTTGGGCGCAGCGCAGGGCGCCGGCGGTGTGCGATGAGCTGGGGCCGACCATGACGGGGCCCAAGATCTCGAATGCCGAGGTCGTAGCTAGTGTTTGCGGCTTGCCTGCCATGACTGCTCCTTTAATCTATTCGGTCGTCCCGAGGGGCGGGGCATAAGGTCGCCTGCTCGGACAGTCCTGCTCGCACGGAGAGCACATTAAGTGCTCTCCGGCTCG
>CABUZI010000127.1 GCA_902496005.1 uncultured Collinsella sp. | reverse complement strand
CGTTTAGGCGTGGCAACGACTTCTATCATCACTATCGTGAGGACATCGCGCTTTTTGCGGAGATGGGTCTCAAGCTGTTCCGCACCTCTATTTGCTGGAGCCGAATCTATCCTAACGGAGATGATCTTGAGCCTAACCGCGAAGGCATCGAGTGGTATCGAAGTATGCTGGGTGAGTGCAAAAAGCACGGCATTAAAACCTTCGTCACCATGCTCCACTATGACATCCCGGTAAATCTTGTCACCACATATGGGGGATGGAAGAATCGCAAGACGATTGATTTCTTCGCCCGCTATGTCGAGACAATCGTTACGGAATTGGGCGATCTGGTCGATTTCTGGCTGCCTTTTAACGAGTTCAATGCAGCGCGTTTTTCGCCTTGGGACGGGGTCTGTCTGGTCAAAGACGAAGAGGGGGAGAACTTCGATCGAGCCATCTTCCAGTGCCTGCACCACGAGTTTGTTGCCAATGCGCGTGCCGTCGAGATTGTCCATCGTCTTTCGCCCGATACTCCCGTTGGCGGCATGATCGCTCGATTCTGTACGTATCCCGCCACCTGCCGTCCCGAAGATAACATGCAGGCTATTCACGACGACCAGTATTCCAACTGGTTCTATACGGACGTGATGGCTCGTGGAAAATACCCCGCTTATATGAATCGCTATTTCGATGCGTGTGATATCGAGATTCAAATGGAACCAGGCGATGAAGAGCTCATCGCTCGCAACACGGTCGACTTCCTGGCCTTTTCGTACTACTTTTCCCAGGTATCCACCTGCGATCAGGGATGGGAGAAGACTGCGGGTAATCTGGTCATGGCAAACAAGAACCCTTATCTCGAGACGAGTGAGTGGGGCTGGCAGCTCGATCCCATTGGCCTGAGGGTTACCCTTAACCAGATGTATGACCGCTATGGGCTGCCTCTGTATATCGCCGAGAACGGCCTCGGTACATCTGATGTAGTCGAGGAGGATGGCAGCATCCACGACGAGTATCGAATCGATTATTTGCGCCAGCACATAAAGTGCCTTAAAGAAGCGGTGATCGATGGCGTTGACGTGCGCGGATACATGATCTGGGGATTCATTGACCTTGTTGCCTGCGGTCCTCTTACGATGGACAAGCGCTACGGGCTTATCTATGTCGATCTGGATAATTGCGGCAACGGCACTGCGGAGCGCTCGCGTAAAGACTCTTTCTATTGGTATCAGAAATGTATCGCCACTAATGGCGAGGATCTTGGGTAGGAGTGATTGTCGTGGCAGACAAGAAGGAACTGGCCGCTCGTGTCCTCGAGCTCGTGGGCGGCGCCGATAACGTTGTTATGGCAACGCACTGCATTACAAGGCTCAGATTCAACCTGAAGGACGATAGCAAGGCAGACCTGGAGGCCCTTAAGACGCTTGACGGCGCCTTGGGCGCGCAGGTTAAAGACGGACAGTGGCAAGTTATCATCGGCGCCAGCGTGGGGTCGGTATATGACGAATTGGAGCCCATGCTAGGTGACAGGATGGGTGGCGAGGTCTCCGCCGACGCCGAGCAGCCTGAGCTCCAAAAAGGTTCGGCTCGCGTATTCGATATCATCACCGGCATCTTTTCCGCTATCATTCCCGCACTGGTGGCGGGAGGCATCGTAAAGGGCATCCTGGCTGCTATCGCGGCTTTTGGAATCGACACGGGTGCCGGCGACTTTGCGATATTCAATATGATTTCGGATATCCCGTTCTACTTCTTGCCGTTTTTGCTGGCAATGTCTACAGCTGATAAGTTCCGGGTCAACCGTTCGCTTGCGCTTTGTGTTGCCGGATCGCTGATGTACCCGACCATTGTCAACGCTGTCGGTACGGGCGAGACGCCCCTTGCGCTGTTCGGTTTTGCGGTGCCGATTTTTAGCTACGCCGATTCCGTGTTCCCGGTTATCTTTGGCGTCATTGGCTTGTCTTTTGTATATCGTGCAATCGACAAAGTCGTGCCGGATCTTTTTAAGCTCGTTGTCGTTCCGGCGCTCTCCCTTGCTATCGTGATTCCCGTCAACCTGTTTGTGCTCGCTCCGATTGGTGCCTGGTGCGGTCTTGGTCTTGCCAACGGTATCGTTTGGCTATTCTCGACGTTAGGCCCCGTTGCCGGTTTTCTGCTGGGCTTCTTTATGCCGCTTATCGTGCTCTTCGGCATGCATCAGTCAACGAGCCCTATCCAGATTTCCAATATCGCAACGCTTGGGTATGACTATCTGCTCCCGATCTCTTTCTGCCATAACCTCGCCGAAAGCGGTGCGTCTTTTGGTGCAGCCCTGCGCATGACCGACGAAAAGCTCAAGTCCGCTGCAATGACGTGCGCCTTCTCAGCATTTATGGGAATTTCCGAGCCCGCCTTGTTTACCGTTCAGGTTCCTAACAGGACTCCGCTTATCGCTGCGATGATCGCGGATGGCATTGGCGGTGCGCTTACCGTTGTTCTCGGCGCAAAGTGCTTCGGCTTTGTTATGCCCGGCATTACCTCGTTGCCCGTTTATGCCGATCCAAGCGGCAATCCCATGAACCTGATCATGATTGTCGTCTGCATCGCTTTGACTTGGGTTATCTCTGCGGCGCTCTCGTTTGCGCTCTATGGTCGTTTCGACAAAAAGTAACGACGTTTTGAGATAGACAATATTAATTGGCCGCTCGCCGGGGAATCGTTCTGCGACGCCCCGGCGAGCGGCATTTTATTGGTGGGGCGTGTCGTGTCGCCAACGGCGGCATGCCGCCTCGCCGCGCTAGTTGCGGCGTCCGCCTCCGTTGGCACCCTGACGCCCCTGAGCTGCACGGTTGCGCCCGGCAGTGTTCTGCGCGCGCGACATGCCGCTGTGCCCCTTGCTGCCCTTAGGCCCCTTGCCAGCGGCGCCACCGTGGGCCTTGCCGCCCTTCTTGGCTGCGCCATGCCCACCGCCAGCAGACGTCTCGCCCGGGCGCGGCGGCACGGGACGGATCAGGCAATGCTTGGTGTAGCCGATCAGGTCGCGACGGCCAGCCTTTTCCAGCGCCTCGCGTACCAGCTTGTAGTTCTCGGGCTTGCGATACTGGATGAGCGCGCGCTGCATGGCCTTCTCGTGCGGGTCGCGCGCCACATAGATCGGTTTCATGGTGCGCGGGTCCACGCCGGTGTAGTACATGCACGTCGACATGGTGGACGGTGTGGGGTAGAAGTCCTGCACCTGCTCGGGCATGTAACCCATGTCGCGCACGGCTTCGGCAAGGTCCACGGCTTCCTTCATCGTTGAGCCGGGGTGGCTCGAGATCAGATACGGCACCACGTACTGCTTGAGTCCGTATTCGCGATTCAAGCGTTCAAATTTACGGCAGAATGCGTCGTAGACAGCTCGGCTCGGCTTGCCCATCACGGACAGTACCGCGTCGCTCACGTGCTCGGGCGCTACGCGCAGCTGGCCCGAGACATGGTGTTCCAGCAGCTCGCGCAAAAACTCGTCCGAGGCATCGGCCATGGTGTAGTCAAAGCGGATGCCGCTGCGGACGAAGACCTTCTTGACGCCCGGCAGCTGGCGCAGGTCGCGCAGCAGCTGCGTGTAGCCGGTCTCGTCGACCACCATGTTCTTGCACACGCTCGGCCACAGGCAGCGCTTGTTCTTGCACACGCCGTGCTTGAGCTGCTTGTCGCAGGCGGGGCGGCTAAAGTTGGCCGTCGGTCCGCCCACGTCGTTGATATAGCCCTTAAACTCGGGATCGCGCGTGAGCAGCTCGGCCTCGCGCATGATCGAGTCGTGGCTGCGCATCTGCAACACGCGGCCCTGGTGGAAGGTGAGGGCGCAAAACGAGCACTCACCAAAACAGCCGCGGTTGGAGCTTATGGAAAACTTGATCTCAGCAAAGGCCGGCACGCCGCCCGCCGCGTCGTAATCGGGATGCCAGTCGCGTGCGTAGGGGAGTTCGGCCACCTCGTCCATCTCATCGGTAGTGAGCGTCGCCGACGGCGGGTTTTGCACCACATAGACGCTGTTGGGGTAGGGCTCTACCAGGCGATGCCCGGTGATGGGGTCCATATTCTGTTGCTGCACGTTAAAGCTGCGCGCGTAGTTGAGCTTGTCGGCGGTAAGGTCGTCCCAGCTGGGCAGCAGATCGTAGTCGTAGACCTCGTCGAGCGAGCCTGTGCGGTAGACGGTGCCGTTGATATAGGTGATCTGATCGACGGGCAGTCCCGCGTCGAGCGCGTCGGCGATCTCGACGATCGCGTGCTCGCCCATGCCGTAGATGAGGATGTCGGCGCCCGAGTCGAGCAGTACCGAGCGCTTGAGCTTGTCCTGCCAGTAGTCGTAGTGGGCCAGGCGGCGCAGGCTCGCCTCGATGCCGCCGATGATGATGGGGGCGTCCTTGAACGTCTGGCGGATGAGGTTGCCGTAGACCGTGACAGCTCGGTTGGGACGGTGCCCCTCCTCGCCACCGGGAGTGTAGGCGTCGGTGTGGCGGCGGTGCTTGGTCACCGAATAGTGGTTGACCATGGAGTCCATGTTGCCGGCACTGACGAGAAAGCCCAGGCGCGGCTCGCCGAGCACGGTGATGCTGGCGGGG
>CABUZI010000126.1 GCA_902496005.1 uncultured Collinsella sp. | reverse complement strand
GAGCTCCGGGGATGAGGCGAACAACAGCATCGGCCACGACCATGGCGGGGAGCTCGCCGCCCGTGAGCACATAGTCGCCGATCGACAGACGCTCATCGGCATACGCATACGCACGCTCGTCGACGCCCTCGTAGCGACTGCACACAAACAACAGGCGCTCACTTTTGAGCAGGCGCTCGGCCACATGCTGCGTAAAGGGCTCGCCACAGGGGGTAAAGAACACCACAGTGGGCTTGGGACCCTCTGCGCTAATGGCCTCGATGGCCTCGGCGATAGGCTCGACCTTCATGAGCATGCCCTGCCCGCCGCCGTACGGCTCGTCATCGACGGTACGATGGCGGTCGTGCGTCCAGTCGCGCAGGTTATACGCCTTAAAATCAAAAAGGCCGGCCTTGCGGGCGCGGCCCAAAATCGACGTGGACATGACGGGCTCAAACATCTCGGGAAAGACCGAAAGGGTCTCAATCAGCATGTTGTCCTCCCTACTTGTCCATATCGATCAGGCCGTCCATAACGTGGACGGAAATTGTTCCTGTGTCGGGAAGATCGAGCACGACCTGCTCGATCACGGGAATCAGTACCTCGCCGTACCGATCGCCCTCGACAACCCAAACATCGTTAGCGGGCGTCGACATGATCTCGACGATCGTGCCGAGCGAACCGAAGCGCTCGTCGACCACCTCGCGACCCATCAGGTCGGTATAGGCAGCGTCGAGCGAATCGAGCTCAAAGTCGTCACGATTTGCCAGCACGTAGCATCCCGTGATGCCCTCGGCGGCCGTCAAGTCGTCAATGCCCTCAAACGAGACCAGATCGCCATCGCCCGTATCGGTGACGGACACGACCGTGCAAAAGCGGTCGCGCTTGAGCGCCGGCGGCGTCAGGGCGACGCGCATACCCGGCTATAATACAGAAGGAAGCCCCCGCAGCGGCTGCGCGAGGACCTCCCCCTTCCTTCCGTGCGGCTTGACCACACGGGCGATGTTTTTGTACTGGGACCTCAAGGTCCTAGCCCAGAACCTCTACCTCGACAGCAGTGTCGAGGCGAGCAGCCAGTGCACGGGCGAGCGTGCGAATGGCCTTGATGGTACGGCCACGACGGCCGATGACCTTAGCGACGTCATCCTCGGCGACCGAAACCTCAATCGTAGAGGCGTCATCACCATCGATGACCTCAAGGCTCACGGAATCCGGGTCGTCGACGATCTGAACAACGAGATATTCGACGAGATCGGCGATGCGATCTGAGAGCATTGCCTCACCCTCGAGCTGTGCAGCGTCAACCTCAGGCACGATTTACTCCTCGGCGCCCTCAGCGGCCTCAGCGGCAGCCTTAGCGGCCTCGGCCTCTTTGGCGAGCTGCTTCTTGGACTTCTTGACGACGGTCTCGGTCTTCTCGCCCTCGTTGGCGGCCTTGACCAGAGCGGCGACGGCGTCGGTGAGCTGAGCGCCCTTGGACTGCCAGTCGGCGATCTTCTCGAGGTCAAGGTTGATGGTCTTGGGGGCGGTCATCGGGTTGTAGCGGCCAACCTCCTCGATGATACGACCGTCACGCGGGGCGCGGGAATCGGCGACGACGACACGGTAGTACGGACGCTTCTTAGCGCCGTGACGAGCAAGGCGAATCTTGACTGCCAAAGGAAACTCCTCCAACCAAGCAGCTTTAGGCTGCAACTACAAACAAACAGTTGAACATAATACGCCATCGACGCGGGCAGGTGAAGTCCGTGAGACCAACTTCTTCGGTGTAGTCGAGGGCAAATCCATATCTTAGACAAGAATTCGGGATTTGCAAGCACATACACGCACCCCACATGAGCTGCGCGGTATACTCATGACATGGAAAGACGCGAACATACATACGGTTATGAGGATGCCATGGGCGTCACGCCGCCTCCCTGGACGGGTCCGGCGGTGGGCCTGATGGACCTTGATGCGTTTTTTGCGAGCGTGGAGATGCTCGATCATCCCGAATGGCGCGGAAAGCCGCTCATCGTGGGCGGAGACGCCGATTCGCGTGGCGTCGTGTCCACGTGTTCGTATGAGGCACGTCGCTTTGGCGTGCACTCCGCCATGCCCTCAGCCGAGGCGCGGCGCTTGTGCCCGCAAGCCATTTGGACGCACGGGCACTTTGATCGCTACCGCGAGGTGAGCGCGCACGTTATGGCAATTCTCGCCGACGAGACCCCGCGCGTTGAGCGCGTATCCATCGACGAAGCCTTCATCGATATCACACCGGGTCGCTTTGCGCCCGAAGACCCGCTGCTGGTTGCGCGGCGTATAAGCGACCGCGTGGCAGCGCTGGGAGTGACCTGCTCCATTGGCGTGGGCTGCAACAAGACGGTCGCAAAGATCGCAAGCGAGCGGGATAAGCCGTTTGGGCTGACCATCGTGCGCCCCGGAACCGAGCAGCGCTTTTTGGCCGCGCTGCCGGTATCTGCCATGAGCGGCATCGGGCGCTCGGCCGAGGAGCGACTGCGCCGCATGCGCATCTACACCCTCGGCGAGCTATCACGTGCACCGGAATCCACCTTGGCCTCTATTTTTGGCGTCAACGGCGAACGCATGCGCCAGCGTGCGCTGGGACTCGAAATCTCCGAAGTCACGAGTCTCGATGAGGAGCGTGAGGTCAAGTCGGTCAGTAATGAACGCACCTTTGCGAAAGATTTGACTGAGCGTGGGGATATTGAGGCGGCGATTGCGCTGCTGGGTGAGTCGGTGGGACGCCGTCTGCGCCGTCAGGGGCTGACGGGTGCCACGGTAACGCTCAAGCTCAAGTATTCGTATGGAAGCGGGCGTACGGCACAGCGCCGGCTGCCTCATCCAACCGACGATGAGAACATCTTCGTGGCGGTTGAACTCGAACTGCTCGACAACATCTGGCAAGAAGGCATGCATGTTCGCTTAGCCGGCATCGGCATGAGCGACTTCGACCACCAAGGCGGCATCCAGACTGACCTGTTCTGCGAGATCGATGACCGCGGAGCCCAATCCAGCGACCGCCGCGACCTCTCCGTCGCCATCGACGCCGTCCGAGACAAATTCGGCGACACCGCCCTATCCTTCGGCCGCCAATCCCGCTTCAACGATTAACCGCCTTTGGGCAAAAAGAAAGCCGGGCAGGTGCGGAAACCGCACCTGCCCGGCGATATGCGTGAGGGTAGCTAAACCCCGTCTCAAATGAGCTACTAGAGGAGGTTGAGGGGGAGCTGGGGGGCGTCACCCCAGAGCTTTTCGAGACGGTAGAAGTCGCGCGCCTCGGGAGTGAAGACGTGGACGACAACCGAACCGTAGTCCATGAGCATCCAGGTCTTCTGCTCGCGGCCCTCGATGGAGAACGGATGCTCGCCGCAAGCCTCGGCGACCTTCTCCTCGATCTCGTCGACGATCGAATCGACCTGGCGGTTGTTGGTACCGGTGGCGAGCACAAAGTAGTCGCACACATCGGAAAGCTCGGTCAGGTCGAGCACCTGAACGTCCTCGCCCTTCTTGTCGTAGGCGGCCTGCGCGGCGGCGCGGGCGACATCCTCGGCGGCGACACCGCTCGCGGACAGCGAGGCGGCAGTGCGGTCGGACGTGGCGGCGAAGCTCTTGTGCTCCACACCTTCAAGAATCTGCTCGTCGGTCATGGTCTCGTCGGCCATGGAATACCTCTTTCTAGTCAGCCCGAGCTAGCGCAGCTGGGCGTAATGGTTGTAAATCGAAATAGCCGTGGGATAAAGATAGCGCCCGGACTGGATCACATAGACCAGACCCTGCGCAAAACAGGAGAAGAACAACTCGTCGAGTGAGGACTTCCCCACCATCTTGCGCAGCGCATGGGCATAATCGCCGTGGCGGTTGGGTTCGATGGCATCGGCCACAAAGACCACCATATCGAGCGGCGTCATGTCGCAGTCACCCACGGTGTGACGGTCGACAGCCTGGAAAACGGCCGGCGACAGTTCGGGAAAAAGCTGCGGAAGTTCATAGGCGGCAACAGGGCCATGCAAAAGCGGCGTCGCGGCGGAAGGAGAGCCGGCAATCTTAATGCCGTAATGCAGAGCGCGCGTGACCAGCTCGTCGTCGGAGAGCACTTTGTCCCAGTCATGGATCAGGCCGGCGGCAGCGGCATCAAAGCGGTCAACGCCGTAGACCTCGGCCAGATGAAGTGCGGTCTCGGCAACACCCAGCGAATGCACATAGCGCTTGCGCTTATCCTTCATGCGAACATCGAGCAGCTCTTGAATGCGCTTGAGCAGCGCGCGCTCATCGCCCTCAAACTGATCCTCTACCGACAACGTAGACCCCCATCACTCAAAATCTTCTTGGCCCAAATCGGCATATAGCCTGCGTTTGCGAATGTAGCCGAGCACGGACTCGCTCGTAAGATAGCGCACGCTCATACCGCGGGCAACACGCTTGCGAATGTTCGTCGAGCTGATCGCCAGCGCCGGAATCTGAATATAGCGCACGTCGAACGGCAGCCCCGACTCTTTGATTCGGGCACGCGCCGTATCGATATCAAAGCCCGGTCGCGTCGCCGCAATAAAGGTAGCAAGCTCAGCGATTCGTTCGGCATCATGCCAAGTCACAATATCGATAATCGCGTCGGCGCCCGTAATAAAGTAGAGCTTTACCTGCGGCGGGTAAAAGTCGCGAAGGGCATGAAG
>CABUZI010000125.1 GCA_902496005.1 uncultured Collinsella sp. | reverse complement strand
TTCCGCACGCAAAGGAAAGCACTTAATGTGCTTTCCGTCTTGCGCAGGACTGTAGAGCAGGAAACTTAATTACGCGCCGCTCCCCGCCCACGCCGGGCAACCTCTCCCTTGTACTTTATCAAGGTAGAGTGTATGATTCTGGACGTTACACGACTCACTTTACCTAACTAAAGTGCCATCAAGGGAGAATACCATGAATACCGATATGTCTCGTCGTCAGTTTGTTGGTCTAGCCGGTTCGCTCGCTACGGTTCTAGGTCTTGGCCTGGTAGGCTGCGGTGGTGGTGCCGGTAAGGGTTCCGCTGCCGGTTCTGCTGCAGCCAAGGATGTGAAGGGCGCTGCGGAGTCCAAGAAGCTCGTGGTGGGCTTTGATAAGTCCTATCCTCCGTACGGCTTTGTGGGCGACGATGGCGAGTACACCGGCTTTGATCTCGATCTGGCCAAGGCTGTTGCCGATAAGCAGGGCTGGGAGGTCAAATACGAGGCCATCGACTGGGATGCCAAGGATACGCTGCTCAACTCGGGTGCCATCAACTGTATCTGGAACGGCTTTACCATGGAGGGCCGCGAGGACGACTACACGTTCTCCGAGCCGTACATGCTCAACGAGCAGGTGCTGGTGGTCAAGAAGGACGCGGGCATCAAGAGCTGGAACGATCTTGCCGGCAAGACCGTGATTACCCAGACCGATTCCGCTGCGCAGGATGTGCTTGAGGGTGACCAGAAGGATCTGGCGGCGACGTTTGCCACGCTCGACACGATCGGCGAGTACAACACGGCCTTTATGCAGCTCGAGAGCGGCGCAGTCGATGCCGTGGCTTGCGACCTTTCGATTGCCCAGTATCAGCTTGCCGCCAAGCCCGATGCTTATACGCAGCTTGATGAGCCGCTGTCCAGCGAGCACTACGCCGTTGGCTTTAAGAAGGGCGACACCAAGTCGGCCGATGCTGTAGCCGAGTCGCTCAAGGCGCTCTACGAGGACGGCACGGTCAAGGACCTCTGCGATAAATATTCAAGCTATGGTTTGTCTTTCGATAATTGGGTGCTCAAGTAATGTCTATTCAGGTCATGATGCAGATGCTTGGCCAGGGATTCTTGGTCAGTTTGCAGCTGTTTGTGCTGACGCTGCTGGGGTCGATTCCGCTGGGAATCCCCGTGGCGTTTATGCGCATGAGCAAAATCGCGCCGCTTCGCTGGATTGCGCGCATCTACATTTCGGTCATGCGCGGTACGCCGCTCATGCTGCAGATGTTTGCCATCTACTTTGCCCCGTACTACGTGTTCGGCATTTCGCTCACGCCCGATTCCAAGTGGACGGCGTGCGTCGTAGCGTTCATCATCAACTACGCCGGTTACTTTGCCGAGATCTATCGCTCGGGCCTGCAGTCCATTCCGCGCGGTCAATACGAGGCCGCCGAGGTGCTGGGCTACTCGCGCCTGCAGACGTTTTTGTACATTGTGATGCCGCAGGTTGCCAAGCGTATTCTGCCGGCGATGGGCAACGAGATCATCACGCTGGTCAAGGACACGTCGCTGGCGTTTGCCATTGGCGTGGGGGAGATGTTCTCGACGGCCAAGGCGCTGGTCGCCTCGCAAGTGAGCATGGTGCCGTTTGCGATTGCGGCGTTGATCTACTGGGTCTTTAACTTTGTGGTCGAGATGCTGCTGGGCGCCGCCGAAAAGAAGCTGGACTATTATCATGACTAACTCAGTGATGAAAATCGAAAACGCGCGTAAGGCGTTTGGCGGCAATGAGGTGCTCAAGGATATCTCGCTTGAGGTTAAGCGCGGCGAGGTCGTGGCGATTATCGGACCTTCGGGTGGCGGTAAGTCCACGCTGCTGCGGTGTGCCACGCTGCTCGAGACACTCGACGGCGGCTCGCTTTCGTTTGGCGACCTTGCCGTTGCGACGGATGCGGGTTCGGGCGCGGTCTATGCGAAGGGCGATGTGCCCAAGCAGGCGCGCTCGCGATTCGGCCTGGTGTTCCAAAATTACAACCTGTTCCCGCACTATACCGTGATGAAAAACATCATCGACGCGCCGATCCGCGTGCTTAAGCGCCCGCGCGAGCAGGCGGAAGCTCGTGCGCATGAATTGATTGCTCAGATGGGGCTTACGGGCAACGAGAACAAGGTGCCATGTGAGCTTTCGGGCGGCCAGCAACAGCGTGTGAGTATCGCCCGCGCCTTGGCGCTCGATCCGGAGATCCTGTTCTTTGACGAGCCGACCTCGGCACTTGATCCCGAGCTGACGGCCGAGGTGCTGCATGTCATTAAAGACCTTGCCGCGCAGAATATGACGATGGTAATCGTGACCCACGCGATGCAGTTTGCGCGCGATGTTGCCGACCGCGTGGTCTTTATGGATGGCGGTCGTATTGTTGAGGAGGGGCCCGCCGAGCAGGTTATCGACCATCCGCGCGAGCAGCGCACGCGTGAGTTCTTGAGCCGTATCGAGGGGTAGGCTCAGGTATTTACTCAACTATTAATTGAGGCGAAGCCGCCGCAGGTCTTACGGTCTATGGCGGCTTTTTGTTTGCATCGACGGGGTTCAATAATCGCCCCACAAGCTTGTCTCTTCCTCTCGCCGCCTGTATTCATACGTGTGCCGAAAGGTGTGCATGGACGGTCGCCCGTGAGGGTAGGGTGGTGGCATAGGACATTTGGAGGGTGAGTCGGCTCGGCTGCCGACCATGCTGCTCCCGGGATGGCACCGACCGCGAACTCTCCCCGTTGGCGTCGCGCATCGCGCGCGGCCCTGCAAGGAGGTCATCATGGGTGCTCCCAAGACCGGTAACGTAAGGAACGTGGTGCTCGTAGGCCAAGGCGGGGTGGGCAAGACTTCACTCGCCGAGGCCATGCTCCACCTTTCCGGCAAGACCGCCCGCCTGGGCGGCCACGACGGCACCAAGCCCACGCTCGACTATGACCCCGAAGAGGTCAAGCGTGCGTTTTCCATCTCGACGACCATTGCGCCGATCGACTGGAAGGGCGCGCGCATCAATGTGCTCGATGCCCCGTGCTACCCCGATTTTATCGGCGACGCCTTTGCCGCGATGAGCGTCTGCGAGACGGCTCTGTTTGTGGTCGACGCCGAGGCCGGCCCGCAGCCTACGACGGTTAAGCTCTGGTATGCCGCCGAGGACCTGCGCTTGGCGCGTGCGGTGTTCGTAAACCGCCTGTCGCGCTCCGAGGCCAGCTTTGCGACCACGATGGACCTGCTGCAGGAGCGCTTTGGCACGCGCCTGGGCGCCGTGACCCTTCCCTGGGGCGAGGGCGAGGACTTTGACGGCATCATCGACCTGGTGCGTATGAAGGCGCGCCATTGCAACGGCACCGAAGCCGTTGAGTCGGAGATTCCCGAGGAGTATCGTGCCCAGGCCAAGGAAGCCCATGACCATCTGTGCGAGCTGGTGGCCGAGGCTGACGACGAACTGATGATGAAGTACTTGGAAGGCGAGGAGACGCTGACGCAGGAGGAGCTTGAAGGCCTGCTGTCGAAGGCGATCGCCGAGCGCATCTTTGTGCCGGTCTTTGCGGGCGATTGCATTAAGGAGCAGGGCGTCAACTCGCTGATGGACGACATCGCCACATACTTCCCGGCGCCGACCGACTACGGCGAGATGCCGCTTATCGACGGCGATTCGCTCAAGATCTCGAGTGACGATGACCGTCCGGTGGCGTTTGTGTTTAAGACCCTGGCCGATCCGCAGCAGGGTCGCATCAGCTTTATCAAGGTGCTGACGGGTACGCTTGAGCCGGGCCTTGAACTAATCAACGCGCGCACCCGCAAGAGCGATCGTCTGGCTCACTTGTATGTGATGTGCGGCCGCGACATGACCGAGGTCGGTCACGCCTATGCCGGCGACATTATCGTGGCGCCCAAATTGGCGGCCGAGACGGGCGATACGCTCTCCATTACCGGTAAGGTCGAGGCTGCGGCGTTTAAGTTCCCCAACTCTCAGTACCGCATCGCCATCGAGGCCGAGAATCGCGGGGACGAAGAGAAGCTCTACACGTTTATCGAGAAGGCCTGCAAGGCCGATCCGACTATGAGCATCGACCGCGACGAGGAGACTGGTCAGACCATTATCTCCGCCGTTGGTGAGGCGCAGGTTTCGGTGCTGCTCAACCGTTTGGAGGATCGCGCCAAGGTCGTGGCAAAAAGCGTGCCGATCCGCATTCCGTATCGCGAGACCATTCGCCGTACGGCAAGCGCGCAGGGCCGCCACAAGAAACAGACTGGCGGTGCCGGTCAGTATGGCGACTGCTGGCTGCGCGTTGAGCCGCTCATTGGGCCCGACGGCACGAGCGATGGCTATGAGTTTGTAGACGAGGTCGTGGGTGGCCGCATCCCGCGCTCGCTCATCCCCGCCGTGGACAAGGGTGTCCAGGAGACCATGAAGGACGGCATCATTGCCGGCTACCCGCTCACGGGCATTCGCGTGGCTGTGTACGACGGCTCGTATCACAGCGTCGACTCCAACGAGATGGCGTTCCGCGCGGCGGCTCGCATCGGCCTGCGCAAGGCGTGCGCCGATGCCGACCCGGTGGTGCTGGAGCCCATCGAGGAAATCACGGTGACTATCCCCGAGAGCTACGCCGGCGCCGTGATGGGCGACATCTCGGCCTCGCGCGGTCGCGTTACGGGCATGGAGACC
>CABUZI010000124.1 GCA_902496005.1 uncultured Collinsella sp. | reverse complement strand
TATCCTCGTCGAGCGCATTGCTCTGGGCAAAGCGCTCCGAGACGCGCGACACGGAGCACAGCTCGGACATGGGCAGTTGCCTACTCGATCGAGAAGATCACGGGATAGAGCGGCTGCTCGCCACGATGGGCGTCGATCTCCAAGTCGGGCTGAGCCTCCTCGATAGCGTCGACGATCTCCTGGAAGGCCTCATCGGACAGCTCCTCGCCGGCCAGAATCGTCAGCGCGTCACCCTCCTCTTCCTCCTGCATGCGGTTGATGCAGTCGAGCGTGACCTGCTTCACGTCGGAGCCGACCACGTCGATGGAGCCGGCGATGATACCCATGACGTCACCGGAGTGAATCGGAGAGCCGTCAGAGGCGCTGGAATCGCGCACGGCGCGGGTGACCTCGCCATCGCGGACCTCGCTGATGGCGTCGACCATAGCGGCGACGGCGTCCTCGAGCTCGGAATCGGGCAGGACCGCGAACAGCGCGGAGAAGGCCTGCGGAACGGTCTTGGTGGGAACGACGGCGACCTTCTTGTCCGTGCAGGCAGAAGCGGCAGCCTCGGCAGCCATGCGGATGTTGCCGTTGTTGGGCAGGATGATGACCGAGGTCGCGTTGACCTGGTCCACCGCGCCCAGCAGGTCGGCGGTCGAGGGATTCATGGTCTGGCCACCCGACACGATCACGTCGACGCCGAGGGACTTAAGGATGTCGGCCTCGCCAGAACCGGCGGCAACGGCGACAAAGCCCAGGGCCTTCGCGGGCTCGGCGACCTTCTCCTGGTCCTCGTGAATCTTGGCGGTACGGTCGTGGGCCTCCATCTCCATGTTGTGGATAAAGACCTCGTAGATCTGACCGAGCTGCAGCATGTGCTCGAGCACCAGGTTGGGGGTGTTGGAGTGCACATGAATCTTGTAGTCGGGGTAGGCACCCACGAGCAGCTCGCAGTCGCCCATGGAGCCCAGGAACTTAAGGCACTCGTCCTCGTCAAACGGGGCGTCGGCCTTAAAGAGGAACTCGTTGCAGTAGCGGAACTCCGAGCCCTCCCAGTCGTCGTTGGCCTCAATCTCAACGCGGCCAAGAGCAGCATCGCGGGCAGAGCCGGCGGAGTCAAACGTAGCGGAGAAATCCTCGACCACGGTGCTGCGGCCGAGCGCAGCGGCAACAAAGTTCTCCAGGAAGATGGCAAAGCCAAAGGCGCCGGAGTCGACCACGCCGTTCTCCTTCAGAACGGGCAACAGATCGGGTGTGCGGGCGACGGACTGGTACGCCTCAACGACGATGGCATCGAGCGCATCCTCGGCCGAGAACTTCTTCTTCTCGCACTCATCGGCCTTGGTCGAGACATCGCGCAGGACCGTGAGGATCGTGCCCTCGATGGGCTTGCGGACAGCCTGGAAGGCGACCTTGACGGCGCGACGGAAGGCGAAGGCAATGTTGGCGGACGTAATGGGCTCATCGGCAGAGACAAGGCCCTCGGCCACGCCGCGCAGAATCTGCGAGGTGATGACGCCGGAGTTACCGCGGGCGCCCATAAGGGAGCCGTGGGTGATGGCGCCTGCGATGGCCTCCATGTCGGCATCGGCGGGAAGGGCGGAAAGCTCCTTGGTCACCGAGGCGAGCGTGAGCGACATATTGGTGCCGGTATCGCCATCGGGTACGGGGAAGACGTTGAGCTTGTTGATCTCCTCGGCCTTGTCGGAAACGGCAGCCGCAGCGATCGGAAAACAGGTGCGAATGGTCTTTGCAATCATGGGTATTTGAATCTCCGTTTTCGGATGCTAGTTCAGACGGCTCTTGAGCGCGTCGATATGGATGCCGATCTTAAGGCTGGCGGGATCGATCTGGGCGATCTCCTGCAGGGTGAAGGCAACGGAGCTCGAAAGATTGTGGCAGACGGACTTCATGTTGACGCCGTTCTCGAGCACGACGTGAAGATCGACCGTAAGGCCGTTCTCGTCGGCGGAGACAAGCACGCCCTTGCGGAGGCGCTGACCGGCAAGCAGGCGCACGCTCTCGGCGCCCTGGAGCTGCTCAGCCATACCGACAACGCCATAGCACGTCATCGCGGCATAACCGGCAATATCGGCAATAACGTCGTTCGAGACGCTCAGGCTGCCGTTAATGGTCTCAGACACAAGAATCTCCTTTTCTTGGTGCTCGCGGCACCATGTCGTGGGAGCAATCATTGCAATATTCTACAACGACCGCGCCATGTTGAGGTGGCGGGCCTCGGGATTACATCCTCGACACGAAATGTTGATACGGTAACGTTTGCGAACGGCGATCGCGGCATGAAAAAACCCGCCGCATACGCGACGGGTTTTACAACCTGGCTCCCCGGGTAGGACTCGAACCTACAACAGCGCGGTTAACAGCCGCGTGCTCTACCATTGAGCTACCGAGGAATAGGTGCGTGCTCTCAAGCAACGAAGTTTATTATACGGACGAATCAGCTTAGGGCAAGAACTTTTTTAAGAAATTTTCCGACCTAATCGTTGGGGACGTTCTTAAACGACTAGTCATTCAAGAACGTCCCCAACGACTACATGAAAGCGCCCCCAAGCAGATGTGCTTGAGGGCGCCTCTTGCTTGACTAGCTTTCGATATAGTCTTTGAGCTTGCTGCTGCGGCTCGGGTGGCGGAGCTTGGCCAGGGTCTTAGACTCGATCTGGCGAATGCGCTCGCGCGTGACGCCAAACTCGCGGCCGACTTCCTCGAGCGTACGGGGATGTCCGTCGACAAGGCCAAAGCGCAGCTCAATAACCTTGCGCTCACGATCGGCAAGCGAGTCGAGCACCTGGGTGAGCTGCTCCTGCAGCATGGAGAAGCTGGCCGCATCGGGCGGAACGATGGCCTGGGAGTCCTCGATGAAGTCGCCCAGCTGAGAATCCTCTTCCTCGCCGATGGGGGTCTCGAGCGACACGGGCTCCTGCGAGATCTTCTGGATCTCGCGGACGCGGTCGGCACTCATGTCCATCTCGGCACCGATCTCCTCGGGGGTCGGGTCGCGACCCAGGTCCTGAAGGAGCTGGCGCTGCACACGGACGAGCTTGTTGATGGTCTCGACCATGTGCACGGGAATACGGATGGTACGGGCCTGGTCGGCGATAGCGCGCGTGATGGCCTGACGGATCCACCACGTGGCATACGTGGAGAACTTAAAGCCCTTCTGGTAGTCGAACTTCTCGACGGCGCGGATCAGACCGAGGTTGCCCTCCTGGATCAGGTCCAGGAACAGCATGCCGCGACCGACATAGCGCTTGGCGATGGAGACGACCAGACGAAGGTTTGCGCTGATAAGCGCCTGCTTGGCTTCGAGGCCCACGTTCTCAATGCGCGTAAGACGACGCATCTCGGCACGCGTGAGTTCGAGCTCACCAGCATCGGCAGCCTCGAGCTTCTCGGTGGCCTCAAGACCGGCCTCGATCTTCATAGCCAGATCGACCTCTTCGGAAGCGGTCAGCAGGTCGACCTTGCCGATCTCCTTGAGGTACATACGGACCGGGTCGCCGGTCAGCATCACCGTGGAGGCATCGATGCCGCGCACGCGCGAACGCGAACGGGACGTGCGCACGGTGCGCTTCTTCTTGCTCTTGGAAGAACCCATCTCGGCGTCGGCCTGACGGGCCATCTTGAGCTCATGATCGTCGAGCGAGCCGGAATCGTGCTCGTCGTCGTCATCGAAATCGTCGGTATCAGAATCGGTATCGTCATCGTCGACGTCCATGGGGGCGTCGTCGTTACCGCTCGCGGAGATAATCTGGATGCCGCTGTTGCGCAGCGCGGAATACACCGCGGTGAGCTGCTCGTCAGAAACATCGATATCCTTCAGGGCGACCTGAATCTCGTCCTCGGTTACCGAAGTCCTGTTTGAGCCGTTGCCCATGAGCTTTGCAACGTAGGATTCCAGCCCAGTACCCGTGCTCTCAGTCTTTTTTGGCACAGATTCTCCCTTCATAGTCCACAGGACTCAATACTTTAGCACACACATTGACGTCTATACCCAAAAAGAGGGCTGGATATAGGCGAGAATACGCTGGTTGACCACAACATCTAGGCTTGTTCGGTGCCTGCGGCCTCCAGGCCAATCAAACGGAACGGGTCCGCCACGCCGCCGATCGACTTTTGCAGTTCGCGCTGACGCTGCGAGTCCTGCGCGGCCTGCACGGTCAGCGCACGACGGGCCTCATCATCGAGCGAACGGTCCTGGCGCAGCTTGGCCTGTGCGGCACGCATGCGGCGCTTGATGGTGTAGAGCTCGAGCGTATCGAGCATAAACACGATGTTCGTCTCGGTAGGGTGTTTACTCGTCGCCGAGATGCGCCCGGCACTCACAAGCGTTGCCGCATCGGGACACACTGAGCGCGCCGCATCCATGCAGGCTGCAGGATCGGTTCCCGGCGGCGTTGCCAGAACGGCCCATGCGATGGACTCGTGACGTGGGTCAACCCACTCGATGGAGCAGATGCGGTCGGCATACGTGCGGAACAAGTCGGGGTAGCTCGTGAGCATCGTCAACAGCTCGCGCTCCCCTGCCAAGGACTTGCGCTCTAGATCGGTAAGAACCATCGGCGCCGCCGCAGCCGGTGCGCCCGAACCATCAGCCACAGGCACAGCGCCCATACCATCAGGCACATCGATTGGCGGCAGATCGTCGACGACCTCCACGGGCGCGGCACCGTAGG
>CABUZI010000123.1 GCA_902496005.1 uncultured Collinsella sp. | reverse complement strand
TGCTGCGTGCCGTGGGCGATACGCGTGGGCCTGCCGTGATCATTGCCTCCGGCTGCCTCGTTAACGTGGTGCTGGATGTCATCTTCGTTGCCGTGCTGCATATGGAGGCTTTGGGCTGCGGCATCGCGGTGGCGCTGACCATTTGCTCCAACGCCACGATGATCGTGATTCGTATGATGCACGCACCGGGTGCGTGGCGGCTTTCGCTGTCCAAGCTCGGCATTGATCCTGGCATTTGTAAGAACATGATCTCGTGTGGTCTGCCGCTTGGCTTTCAGTCTGCTGCGTATTCGATTTCCAACGTTTTGATTCAGGTGTCGGTCAACTCGTTTGGTGCCGATGTCACTACGGCGTGGGGTCTTTCGGGTCGCTTGGATGGCATTGTCTGGATGGTTACCGAGGCGCTTGGCGTATCGATCACCACGTTCTCGGCGCAGAACTTTGGCGCGCGCAACTACGAGCGCATGCGCAAGGGCTACCATACGTCGCTCGTGCTGTCGTTTATGCTCATTGGTGGTCTGTCTGCCGTGCTGCTGGTGTTCTCGGGTCCGTTGTCGCGTCTGTTTGTCGACGATGCTTCGATTTCGGCGTACACCACGACGATTCTTCATTTCATCGCGCCGTTCTACGCGATCTTCTCGATTATCGAAAACGCGTCGGGCTCCATTCGCGGTGCCGGTGTGAGCTTGCAGCCCATGCTGCTCACGATTTTTGGCACTGTCGTGCTCAGGGTGATCTGGGTATTTGCGATCATGCCGTTCGATCCGTCGCTCGAGCACCTACTGCTGGTCTACCCCGTAACCTGGCTCATCACCGCAACCATGTTCACCATCTACCACCACAGAGGCAACTGGCTAGGCCGCGCCACCGCCTAATGATCCCTTGGGGACGGAGGAAAACGGATCATCACTCTCTGTCGTGCTGTCGATGATTCGTTTTCCTCCGTCCCCTTCGGATCAATTAGTATTCGATGCCTTGGCGGGCCAGGAGGCCTTCGTCGAAGTAGTGTTTGAGGGGGCGCATTTCGGTGACCAGGTCCGCGAGGTCTGCGAGGGGCAGCAGCGCGCGGCCGGTCAGCACGAGCTCCGTGGCGGCGGGCTTTATCGCAATCAGCGCTTCCATATCCTCGCGAGTCACAAAACCTCGGCGCTTGGCCTCGCGGAGTTCTTCCAAAATCAGAACGTCGACCTGTGATATCTGCTCGCGTGCGAGCTCCATGATCTGTGTGGCGCAAGCCTCGGGCGTATCGCGGTCGGCTTGTACGATGCGCAGACCCAAACGGGGCGACGCATCATGCTCGGCGCAGTGCAGTTTTTTTGGCAAACTGAAGCATGAGCACTTTAAGTCCATAGCCCGTGGCACGCAGCGCGAGCCCCAGCACAGCCGTCGTCTTGCCCTTGCCGTTGCCCGTATAGATTTGAACCTAGCCGACTTCCAGTGATGCCATCTCTGCCCTTTCGTGCCCGGCGTCGGTTTATCGTCGCTCGGGTTGGGTATTCTAGAAACCATTATCAACCCCAGTAGATGGAGTTCAAACAGATGGAGATGGATGACAACAAACGTAGACGGAATATGATCCTCTACGTGCTCATCGCCTTCGTCGTCTACCTCGTGCTCTCGACCGTTCTGTTCCCCAACATCGGTCACACGCAGCAGATTACGAAGACCGACTACTCGACGTTTGTCAAAGCGCTCGATAAGAAGAGCGTCGACAAGGTCGAGTACAACACCGACGATTACACGATTTATTACACCAAGAAGGGCGAGGACGAGAACATCGCCTACAAGACGACCGGTGTGCCGAATGATGCGGGCTTTATCGATCGCGTACTTGAGTCCGGTGCTTCGCTGGAGTCGGTCGTTCCCGATAAAAACTCGGGTTTGATGACCTACTACCTGCTTACGCTCATTCTTCCTATGGCGATCTTCTTCCTCATAGGTTGGTGGCTCAACCGCCGCATGAAGAAGGCTATGGGCGATGACGGTCCATCGATGAACTTTGGCGGCGGCGGTTTTGGCGGCGGCGGATTGGGTAAGTCCGGCGCGCGCGTAATTGCCTCCAAGGACGTGGGCGTGACCTTTAAGGACGTCGCCGGCCAGGAAGAGGCCAAGGAGTCGCTCAAGGAGGTCGTTGACTTTCTGGAGAAGCCGCAGCGCTACGAGGAAATTGGCGCCAAACTGCCGCGCGGTGCCCTTCTTGTTGGCCCTCCGGGTACCGGTAAAACCCTGCTCGCCAAGGCTGTTGCCGGCGAGGCGGGCGTGCCGTTCTTTAGCATTTCGGGTTCCGAGTTCGTCGAGATGTTCGTCGGCCGCGGTGCCGCTAAGGTGCGTGACCTGTTTAAGCAGGCCAAGGAAAAGGCCCCGTGCATCGTCTTTATCGACGAGGTCGATACCATCGGCAAGAAGCGCGATGGCGGCGGCTTTAGCGGCAACGACGAGCGCGAGCAGACGCTCAACCAGCTGCTGACCGAGATGGACGGCTTCGACAACCACAAGGGTATCGTTGTCCTCGCCGCAACCAACCGTCCCGACAGCCTCGACCCGGCCCTGCTGCGCCCCGGTCGTTTTGACCGCCGCATTCCCGTCGAGCTGCCTGACCTGACCGGCCGCAAGAACATTCTTGAGCTGCATGCCAAGAGCGTGAAGACGCAGCCGCCGATCGACCTGACCGCGATTGCCCGCGCCACGCCCGGTGCCTCGGGCGCCGACCTGGCCAACATCATCAACGAGGGCGCCCTGCGCGCCGTCCGCGAGGGCCGCAAGCGCGCGACGCAGGATGACTTTGAGGAGTCGGTGGAGGTCGTCATCGCTGGTCAGCAGCGTAAGTCCACGGTCCTGTCCGACCACGAGAAGCAGGTCGTTTCCTACCACGAGATCGGCCACGCCATCGTTGCCGCCCGCCAGAAGGGTTCCGCGCCGGTCACAAAGATCACCATCGTGCCGCGCACGAGCGGTGCCCTGGGCTACACCATGCAGGTCGAGGAGGACGAGCGCTTCCTGACCACACGCCAGGAGGTCCTGGACAAGCTCGCCGTCTATTGCGGTGGCCGTGCAGCCGAGGAGCTCATCTTTGGTGAGATGACGACCGGTGCCGCCAACGATATCGAGCAGGCTACCAAGCTCGCCCGTAACATGGTGACGCGCTTTGGTATGTCCGACGAGTTTGGCATGATGGCGCTCGGTACCGTGCAGAACGCGTATCTCAATCAGGACACGTCGCTCACCTGCGCCCCTGGTACGGCAGAGCGTGTGGACGCGATTGTCGCTAAGCTGATCGAGGACGCGCACGATCGCGCCCTACAGATCCTCAAGGAGAACAAGTTCAAGCTCCATGAGCTGGCTCGTTATCTTTACAAGAAGGAGACCATCACGGGTGAGGAGTTCATGAACCTCCTCACGCGTGAGAATCCGCTGATGCCCAAGCAGCAGTAAAGCCGCGGCCGAGCCAGTAAACGCCGACGCCCCATTTGAGCAGCTTTCTCAAATGGGGCGTTTTGCTTGAGAGGGATGGAAATGAAGATCGTGGTAAGTGCCTGCTTGATGGGCGAGAGTTGCAAGTATAACGGGCTCGACAACTACCATCGCGAGCTGGTCGAGGCCTGCGAGCGTACGGGGACCGAGGTGCTGCTGGTGTGCCCCGAGGTTTTTGGTGGCTTGCTCACGCCGCGCGATCCCTCCGAGATCGTGGACGGTGAGGTCCGCACCCGCGAGGGCATATCTGTCGATCGCGAGTTTCGCTTAGGCGCCCAGCGCGCGCTCGATATGTGTGAACAGGCGGGCGGCCCGGATGAGATCTTCGCGTGCATACTGCAGGATCGCAGTCCCTCGTGCGGCGTGGGCCATATCTACGACGGGACTTTCAGCGGAACCCTCACGCAGGGTAACGGTGTCTTTGTCGACCTTCTGCTCCGTCACGGCTACCGTGTGATCCCGGCAAGCGAGTTCGACCCCAGCATGTTGGAACATTGTCCACAGCACTCGAACCGAACACTTCCTCACGGGTGACCGTTTTGGCATCATCCGTGAAGTTGATATTGAGTTCGACCCGGTCATCAAAGACGTAGACCGAGTTGACAGGCGCCGTACCCAGGCAGTCCCTCCCCGCAGCCCTCGCGCAGGAACGCGTACACGGCCCTCCCGTCTCTTGCGCCCCTCCCGGAGCTGTTCACATCAGTGTAGCCAATCCAGTCCGCCAAGGGCTGCAGCCCGGACAACGCGGCGATGGAGGGCTTCTTCGGCCTGCTCAAGAAGGAGTTCTGGCACGGCAGGGACTGGTCGGAATGGACCCCGCCCGCTTCATCGAGGAGCTCGGGGGGGCTGGATCGGCCGATACAATACGGAGAGGCGCAGCGATGCGCTCGGTGGCCGCACGCCGGCCGAGTTCCGCTCCGCGCTGGGAAGGGCCGCGTAACGGTCCAAGAAATCGTCCGCAGTCTCCATTCTTGCCCCTTTGGGACGGCTTCTTGTTGGGGCGTGCCTGCCCCGGACCCTGCTAGGAACGAGTGCAGCAAACTGGAATTTTAAATTGGTCTTTGCAAATAACCTTTGAACCTTCACCATCAATTACAATTCCCTGACGATTGTTAATTGGGCATAGATTAAAATCCGAAAACTCAGTTATTATTTTCTCGGTAACTTTCTTAAATGGTGCTGTAAGAAAATGCGGAAGAACATAGAAATCAATCAAATTAAGCCCTGCATCA
>CABUZI010000122.1 GCA_902496005.1 uncultured Collinsella sp. | reverse complement strand
CGCACCATGAAAAACGGCTTCGGCATCGACGTTAAGACCCAGGACAACGTGACCATCGGCCTTGAGGTCTCTGCTCAGTACCATGTGAGCTATGACATGGGCGCCGGCCCGGCAGATTCGGGTATCTACAAGAGCTACTACATGCTGCAGGAGCCCGTCGACCAGATGCGCGATTTCATCACCGATGCCCTGCGCTCTTCCATCCCCGTCTACACGCTCGATGAGGTCTTTGCCAAGAAGGATGACATCGCCAAGGACGTTAATGCCACCGTGTCCGAGCAGATGGCTGCCTACGGCTTTACCCTCGTGTCGACACTCATCACCAAGATCGCGCTGCCGACCGAGGTCGAGAACTCCATGAACGACATCAACGCCGCCCAGCGCAAGCGCGCTGCTGCGCAGGAGCTCGCTGAGGCCGACCGCATCAAGCGCGTTACCGAGGCGACCGCCGAGGCCGAGGCGATGGAAAAGGCGGGCGAGGGCATCGCCAACCAACGCAAGGCCATCGCGCTGGGCATCAAGGATTCGCTCGAGATCATCCAGGAGACGGGTGTCGGCAACGACGAGGCCAACCAGCTGTTCATGTTTACGCAGTGGTCCGAGATGATGACGGAGTTCGCTCGTACGGGTAAAACCTCGACGGTCGTGCTGCCGAGCGATTTCTCGCAGTCGGCCTCGATGTTCGAGCAGATGCTGACCGCCGGCAAAGTTCAAAACGATTCGAAGGAGTAGGTGCGCGTGAAGTACACCGTCGTTTGCGTCGGTAAGCTCAAGGAGCGCTTTTGGAAGGACGCGTGTGCCGAGTACACCAAGCGCTTAGGTGCCTATGCCAAGGTGGATATCCGCGAGGTGGCCGATATCGACCCGGCTAAGGCGGGCGGCGTGGATGCCGCGCGCGACAAGGAGGGGGCGGCGATTCTTGCAGCCCTGCCGCCTCGAGCGCATGTGATCTTGCTGGCCATTGAGGGCAAAGAGCGCTCGAGCGAGGAGCTTTCGGCGCGGCTCGATGATCTTATGCTGCGTGGTAACAGCGACATCGCCTTTGTGATTGGCGGATCGGACGGCGTGAGCGATGACGTGCGCTCACGAGCCGACGAGATGCTCAGCTTTGGACGCATTACCTTGCCGCATAACCTGGCGCGCGTGGTGCTGCTGGAGCAGGTTTACCGCGCCTGCAAGATCAGCCGTGGCGAGCCGTATCACAAATAGGTCGGCAATACGAAACAATGCCGTGGGACAATAGCCTTCGTTTTGAAGAGCGTGTCTGAGAGGACTATGAGATATGAAGATCGGATTTGTCGGTTTTGGCAATATGGCGAGCGCTATGGCCGATGGCTGGATCGCCGCCGGTGTGGCTGCGAGCGATATGTGCGCCTGCGCGGGCCACTACGACGCCTTGGTTGAGCGTTGTGAGACGCGTGGGATGGTTGCCTGTCGTGATGCGGCGGAGGTTGTCGCTGCATCCGATATCGTGGTTGCTGCGGTCAAGCCATACATGATCGAGAAGGTCTTCGCTCCGCTCAAGGACGCTCTAGCCGACAAGGTTGTCCTTTCGGTCGCCTGGACTTGGGATAGCGCCAAGTGGGAGCAGGTCCTGCCGGGTGTCGCGCATATCTCGACGGTGCCCAACACGCCGGTTTCGGTGGGCGAGGGCGTCATCGCCTGCGAGAAGGCTTCCACGCTTAGCGATGAGCAGCGTGCCACGGTGCTCGGTCTGCTCGGAAAGCTTGGCACCGTCGTCGAGCTCGATTCGAGTCTGCTGTTTGTGGGCGGTACCGTGGGCGGTTGCGCACCGGCATTTGTCGCCATGGCGATTGAGGCCTTGGGCGACGCGGCCGTCAAGCACGGTATCCCGCGCGCCGATGCCTATCGCATTGTGAGCCAGATGGTGCTGGGCACGGCAAAGCTACAGCTTGCGACTGGCCAGCATCCTGCGGCGATGAAGGATGCCGTATGCTCACCCGGTGGCGCCACCATCAAGGGCGTCGTCGCGCTCGAGGACGCCGGCATGCGCAGCGCCCTCGTCAAGGCCATCGACGCCACCCTCCAGTAAAACCCGCCATTTAGGGACAGGTTTATTTTGGCAGGTTTTTCCTGCGGTTTTGTATCTTGAGCAAAAAGCGCCCCGCAACTGGCTCAATTCCAGTGGCGGGGCGCTTGCGTTTGTCCAGATAAAACCGACCAAAATAAGCCTGTCTCTTTTTGGCAGGCTAGTCCCAGAAGCCGTCTTCTTCGTCCTCGGACTTGGGGCCACGGTCGACATACATCTTATGGGTGCGCTTCTCCATTACAAAGGCAAGAATCGCAAACAGTAGGATGCCGCCGGCGAAAAGGATGGCAAAACCGGTGCGGGTGCCAAACAAAAAGGAAAAAACTGCGTCCATTGGGTGCCTTCTTGCGTAGTTGAGTTGGGTCGTAAACGCTCATAAGTATATACTTGCCCATACATGTACAAGGTTGCAACCTAAATGGAATGTATATCGCCGGAGGATCTAATGCTTGATATCAAGTTTGTTCGCGAGAACCCCGATGCCATCGATACCGCCATGGCAAATCGCCAGACGTCTTGGGATCGCGAGAAGTTCTTCGAGCTCGACGACGAGCGCCGTGCCGTCATCACCGAGGTCGAGGAGCTCCAGGCCACGCGTAACGCCGAGTCCAAGAAGATTGGCGCCCTGATGAAGGAGGGCAAGAAGGACGAGGCCGAGGCCGCCAAGGAGGCCGTGCGCGCCGTCAACGAGAAGATTGACGGTCTGGCCGAGCGCCGCACCGCTCTCGAGCAGGAGCAGTACGACTTTATGGCTCACCTTCCCAACATCCCTTGCGAGGCCACGCCGTACGGCAAGGACGAGGACGAGAACATCGAGCGCCGTCGTTGGGGCACCCCGCGCGAGTTCGACTTCGACTTTAAGCCGCACTGGGACCTGGGCACCGACCTCGACATCCTCGATTTCGAGCGCGGCAACAAGCTCTCCGGCAGCCGCTTTACCGTTCTCGGTGGCGCCGGCGCCCGTCTTGAGCGCGCCCTCATCAACTTCTTCCTTGACACGCACACCAGCCGTGGCTTTAAGGAGTGGTGGCCGCCCATCGTCGTCAAGCGTCAGACCATGTTTGGCACGGGTCAGCTGCCCAAGTTCGAGGACGACGCCTATCACGTCTCGGGCGACAACTTCCTGATTCCCACCGCCGAGGTCGTGCTTACCAACCTGCACGCCGGCGAGGTTCTCGATGCTGATACCCTGCCGCGCCGCTACACCGCCTTCACCCCCTGCTTCCGCGAGGAGGCCGGCTCCGCTGGTCGCGACACCCGCGGTATCATCCGCCAGCACGAGTTCGACAAGGTCGAGATGGTCAAGTTTGCCAAGCCGGAGGAGTCCGACGAGGAGCTCGAGAGCATGACCGCCGAGGCCGAGTTCCTGCTTCAGCAGCTGGGCCTTCCGTATCGCGTGATTAGCCTGTGCACCGGCGACCTGGGCTTCTCTGCCCGTCAGACCTACGACATCGAGGTCTGGCTGCCGAGCTATAACGCCTACAAGGAGATCAGCTCCTGCTCTAACTGCGGCGATTTCCAGGCCCGTCGCGCCAACATCAAGTATTGCGACCCCGAGAACTTCAAGGGCTCGCGCTACCTGCACACCCTCAACGGTTCCGGCCTGCCGGCTGGCCGCACCATGGCCGCCATTCTGGAGAACTACCAGAACGCCGACGGCACCATCACGATTCCCGAGGTTCTTCGTCCTTACATGGGCGGCCTCGAGAAGATCGAGCCGGTCGCGTAACTTGGCTGCATAGGGGATATGCAAGGGCGCTCCTTCGGGGGCGCCCTATTTCGTGCGCAGGTCCATACCATGCCGTGCGGACAGCTCAATAGAAAACACACGAACAACTGTTCTGTATACAGCCATCTACCTGCTATGCTTTTGCTAAATAAGAGCGAGAGAAAGGGGACGCGATGGAGCTGTTTGATAATCGGGTGGTGTTGTTTGAGAGCGACGAGGGCGGGGAGTACCTGCTTGTAACGTGTGAGCCGTCTGGCATGGGCGGCCTGGTGGTTCGGCAGACGAGTGAGGGTCCGTTGACACAATGGTGCTTTGAGGAGTCGCCGCATGTGGCCGAGACCTTTGTGACGCACGAGGGACTTGTGGCGCTGGAGCACTTCTATGGAGTTGGGACTTCCAACCAGGTCGCGCGCATGCTGAGCATCTCGTTTGCCGATTATGATTGTGCCCAGCGGGTGAGATCGCTCCTGAGGGAACTTGATGCTAAGTTTGACGTGATCGAAAAGCCAATCGATCGTACGGGGAACAGCGGAATATGCGGAGCAGCATGACAAAACTGCGTTCCACAAAAAAGTTTGAGATTGTGCTTGACTCCAATAAGCTAAAGTGGTTTTATATGTCTTGCGCTGCGGCGTTACCTCAGCTGGATAGAGGGTCTGACTACGAATCAGAACGTCATAGGTTCGAATCCTATACGCCGCACCAATTGAAATTGAAAGCCTCCGGCAACGGGGGCTTTTCTTTTACGCCGGCACCGCATGGATTCGAACCTCGGTCGAGGCGCGGGCGTCAAGAAAACGCGGAGCGTTTTTAGCCCGCGGGCGAGTCCGCCGGCAGGCGGGCGAAGCCGGTGCGGATCCGCGAAGCGGATACGCGGACGTCCTTTCGCCCGCACCATTGATTGAAAGAGCTCCCAGCAATGGGGGCTTT
>CABUZI010000121.1 GCA_902496005.1 uncultured Collinsella sp. | reverse complement strand
TTGGAACACGAGGAGGCGCCAGGTTAAACTGAAGGGACTGACCCCGGAGGAGTTCCGGAGACAGTCCCTTGCGGCGTAGTTCTTATTTAAGCCGTCCAAGTTTTGGGGCGCAGTTCAGTTTTGAGGACGGGGCGGTTTTGCTTACCTGGATTGTTCGAGTTCCCTATGCAAAGCGGGCGACGAGCTCCTGGAGCACGTCGGTCATCTTGACGAGCGAACTAACCGGGACGAACTCGTTGACGCCGTGGTAGCAATAGCCGCCGGTGGAAAGGTTGGGGCAGGGCAGACCGCGGAACGACAGCTGTGCACCGTCGGTGCCGCCGCGAATCGGCAGCACTTGGGGCTCAACGCCGCAGGCAAGGTAGGCTTCCTTGGCAACATCAATAAGCTCGGGATAGTCACGAACGATCTCGGCCATATTTCGATACTGCTGCTTAATCTCGACCGTCACGCGCTCCTCACCCAGACGCTGGTTGAGCATCGAGGCGGCGGCATCAATAAGGTCGAGTTTCTGCTGGAACTTGGCGGCGTCATGGTCGCGGACGATATAGCGCGCTGTGGCGTGATCGACGGTCGCAGATACACCCTCAAGGTGATAAAAGCCCTCGTAGCCTTCCGTATACTCCGGGCGCTGCACGTAGGGGAGCAACGCGTTGAAGTCGCAGAACAGATTGCCTGCGTTGACCATACGGCCCTTGGCGTCGCCCGGGTGGATGGACTGGCCCTCAAAGCGGACGGTCGCCTCGGCGGCGTTAAAACACTCCCACTCCAGCTCGCCGATGGGGCCGCCGTCGACCGTGTAGGCGTACTTGCAGCCAAAGGTATCGATATCCAACAGCTCGGCTCCGTGGCCGATCTCCTCGTCAGGGCAGAAGCAAATGCCGAGTGCGGGATGGGGCAGAGAAGGGTCCTGAGCGATACGCGCGACAAGCGACATGATCTCGGCGACGCCTGCCTTGTCGTCCGCGCCCAGCAGCGTGGTGCCATCGCTGCAGACTAGGTCCTCACCCGCGAGGTCGTTCAGGGCGGGAAGCTTGGCGGTACTCATGGCAACGGGCTTACCGTCAACCGTGCCGCAGACCAGGTCGCCGCCTTCGTAGTGTACGATGTGCGGCTTCACGCCGGCGCCCGGTGCAACTTCGGTGGTGTCGAGATGGGCAATCAGGCCCAGGGCTGGCTTGTCCTCAGCGCCCGCACTTGCGGGGATATGCGCGCAGACATAGGCGTGCTCGGTCACGTGGGCATCTTCCGCACCAAGCTCGCGTAGCTCTTCAGCCAGCACGTTGGCAAGGTCAAACTGAACGGCGCTCGAGGGTACCTGGTCGCAGTTTGCATCCTCGGACTGCGTGTTGATCTGGACGTAGCGCAAAAAGCGCTCGAGAACATCGGGGCTCGTGGTGGTGTTTTCCATAAAGACCGCTCCAATCTTGGTCGTCGTGTGCAACAAGAACTCTAGCACGGTATGCCACGGCATACCACGACGCTTGGATGGGGTAGAATCAGCCATTGAATGCAGAAGGGACGGAAGATCATGGATACGACAAATAGCTCGCGCGAACTACATCTGACGGTGGCGAACGAAGACTACTTGGAGTGCATGGTTCGCATTGAAAGCGAAGAGGGGGAAACCAACGGCGTGCGATCGGTCGACATCGCGCAGCGCCTTGGCGTCTCCAAGGCATCGGTCAATAAAGCGGTTTCGGCGCTCAAGGCATCCGAGCTTGTCGAGCAATCGCACTATGGCAAGGTAATCCTGACCGATCGCGGCCGCGAGGTTGGCACGGCTATCTGGTACCGTCATCGCCTCATCCGCACGTTTTTGGTTCAGGAGCTCGGTGTCGAATTTGAGCGAGCCGATTCCGAGGCCTGCATGATGGAGCATGCGCTATCCGAGGACACGATGAGCCGCTGGCTCGCCTATCTCGAAAAGCAGGGAATCAGCGTCGAGGAATAGCGGGATATATATGGATACGAGTTATTACAACCGCTTTGGTGCCGAGGAACTTACGCGCCGCTTGTCGAGCGAGACCCTGTTGGCGCAGGGCCCCATGGGCAGTGTTCTGTTGAGTGAGTACGATGCCGCCGACATTCCACCGGCGTTTTGGAATCTGGCAGAGCCGCAGACCGTTTCTCGTATCCATCGCTTGTATGTCGCCGCTGGCGCGCAGGTGCTCATTACCAACACCTTTCAGGCATCGAGCTATGCCCTCAAGCACGACCAGATTGCGCCGTCCGTGGCGGAGGTCAATCGCGGGGCCGTCGACGATGCCCGCCAGGCGCACCCTCAGCTGCTGCTGGGCTCGATGGGCCCGATCGGTATTGAGTGGTTTGCCGAGGACTCTGCCGAGTATCGTGAAATCCGAGGCATTGCGCGCGAACAGGCGCACGCCTTGCTCAATGCTGGTGTTGACGGTCTGCTGATCGAGACGGTGACGTCTATCCGTAATCTGCAGCCCATGCTTGCCGGCGTCCGAGATGCCGCCGACGGCATGCCTGTTCTGGTGAGTTTTGTCGTTGACGATAAAGGCGACCTGCTTGGCGATGGCCTCAACATCGAGGCAGCCGTTTTGTACGCCGAAAAACACGGCGCAAACTCGGTTGGTGTTAATTGCTGTTCGCTTGCGGCCGCGAATGCGGCGGTGCCCAGGATGGTTGCATCGGCGACTACTCCCGTTACGGTGCGTCCCAACGTAGGCGATCCGGTCCAGACTCAGGATGGCCCCGTATGGCACGAGAATCCCGAAGCTTTCGCGCGCGCATGCATCGAATGGAGACATGCCGGCGCCGCAATGGTGGGCAGTTGCTGTGGAACCACGGCAATCACTACGGCAGCGATGGCCGAGGCGCTCGATATATAAAGGGCAAAACCGCTCCATACGGGGCGGTTTTTTTATTGCTTGCATGTCCTCGGCAGCATTTGCCCAAATGGTGAATGCTGGTGCCGGCAGGTTGCCGAGTGCGTGTTGCGGGTATACCTCACGCGTACCATGATCCAAACACTGTGAGGTGTCTGCGCGTGTGCGCGATAATTCATTTTGGAACTGACGGTTGGCGCGCTCGCGTCGATGAGGACTTCACTGCCGATAACGTTGCCCGTATCGCCGATGCCGTCGGCGAGTTGTGGCAAAAGACCAATCCGGGCAAAACAGTATATATAGGGTTCGACACCCGGCCCCTGGCGAGCGAGTTCGCTGAGCTTGCGGCGGGCGTGCTAGCAGCGCACGGGCTGGACGCCGTGCTCGCTTCGCGACCTGTTCCGACCCCTGCCCTTACGTGGGCGGCGGCTTATGACGGTGAGGCGTGCGGCGCGCTCATGGTGACGGGGTCCCATCATCCGCAGGGTTATCTGTGCCTTAAGATTCGCATGGGTGACGGCTCGACCGCCAACCAGGATGTCATCGAAGAGCTCGAAGAGACCATGGCTCCCGAGCCAATGGGGATCGAGGGGCAATATCGCACCGCGGATATCATTCCTGACTATATGCAGGCGGTGGCATCGTTTGTCGATGCCGAAGCCATCCGCGACGCGCACCTGCGCGTGGTTGTCGATCCCATGGGCGGCGCAGCCCAGGGTTATCTAGCCGACTTGCTGCGCGAGCTTGGCGTTGAGGTGCACGAGATTCACGCCGGGCAGGCGTCTGACCAAGAAGATATCTGCCCCGACCCCGTTGAGCCTTGGGTGGACGCTTGCGAGCGCACGGTTATCGATGACGGAGCTTGCGCTGGTCTGGTGACCGACGGCGACGCCGACCGTATCGGTGCGGTTGACGAGCGCGGCAGATATATACATCCGCATCAGATCATGGCGCTCGTTTTGGGCGACTTGGTTCAATTTCGTAATTTGGAGGGGCGCGTCGTCGTCAATCTTTCATGCTCGACGCTCGTGCGTCGCATTGCCGAGGCGCTTGGCTGCCGCGTGACCGTCAAACCGGTCGGTTTCAAATATATAGCGGCAGAGATGAAGAAGGGCGGCGTCCTCATAGGCGGCGAAGAAGCCGGTGGTATCGGCATCGCCGCGCATATGCCCGAGCGCGATGGAATCCTCGCCTGTCTAATTCTGTGTGAGCTTATGGCAAAGACGGACGCGCCTTTGGGCGTTCTGGTCGACCAACTCGAGGACAGTTTTGGTAAGACGAGTTACGGTCGACGCGATTTGCGCCTTGAGGCCGAAGATGCCGAAACGTTACGAACCCTGCTGCCGGGCGTAAACCCCAAGTCGATTTGTGGCAAGGTGCCGCAAAACGTTAGTCATATGGATGGCTTGCGTTTGGCATTCGAGGATGACACGTGGCTGCTGGTCCGTCCTAGTGGGACCGAACCAGTGGTGCGCGTCTACGCCGAGGGGTTCTCGGTGGAAGAACGCGATGAGTTGCTCGATGCTGGCTGTGCTTTAGCTAGGGGGACGTATCCGCTTTAACCATGAGACTGCCTTATATAAAGAGATGCTCGGCGAGCGGTAGTTAACGGCTGGCAAACGTCAGTCGAATCCCAAGATGTGTAGGAAATGTGTACGCCCAGATTCCCGCCCACGGGGCCCCTCCGGTCTGGCAATATATCTCCTTGCCGCGCGGCCCGGTCGGACCGGATCAGCCGCGGGGCGTGCACCTTGAGAACCGGATACTGCGAGGATGGACACTTACTTCAGTGTCGCATCCGGGCAGACATCGAACCATTTGAAATGGTCTAACTTGGATTTGTTTTTCGCAAGGCCGCCGAGAGGCGGCCCCGAGAAATTCCTTTTCCTATACTAAAACCAT
>CABUZI010000120.1 GCA_902496005.1 uncultured Collinsella sp. | reverse complement strand
TCTGGAGGTTGAGCGCCGTCGCGGTATGACCGTGGAGCTGGGCTTTGGCGAGCTGGCGCTGCCGAGCGGCAAGATCGTCGGCCTGGTTGACGTGCCGGGCCATGCGCATTACCTGCGTGCCATGGTGCAGGGTGCGACAGGCATCGACGTTGCCGTGCTGGTGGTCTCTGCCGTTGAGGGTGTAATGCCGCAGACGCGCGAGCACGTGCACGTGCTGGAGCTGCTGGGCGTCACGCATATGGTGGTGGCGCTGACGATGTGTGACCTGGCCGATGTCGAGATGACCGAGCTTGCCGAGCTCGATGTCGATGACTTTTTGTCGAGTACCGTGTTTGCGGGCGCGCCGATGGTGCCGGTGTCGTCCAAGACCGGCGCGGGGATCGATGACCTGCTGACTGCGCTCGACGAGCAGGTTGCCGCTTGCTGGGATGCCTGCCGTGCCCGCGCCGAGCTCACCGATGCCGCACCGCGTCTGCCTATCGACCGCTGCTTTACGATCAAGGGCGCCGGTACCGTGGTGACGGGAACGTTGCACGATGCGCCCGTCGCGGTGGGCGATGAGCTCGTCGCGCTGCCGTCGCGTACGGTCTGTCGCGTGCGCGGGATTCAGGTGCATGGCGATACACCGCGGGCGTTGCCCGGTCAGCGTGTGGCGCTCAACTTGGTGGGCGATGGTGTCGCCGCGCTCGATCGCGGTGAGATGCTCGGCGTGGCGGGCCGCTCTGGCCAGACGATGCGCTTTATGATGACGTTTACGTATTTGGGTCGCGAGGGAGCCAAGCCGCGTGTGCTCGAGTCGGGCGCGCGTGTGCACGTGATGGTGGGTACGGCCGAGGTTGTCGGTCGCATCATGTTCATGGAGGGCGAGGCCCCCATTGCGGTGGGCGAGACCCGTACCGTTCAGGTGCGCGTGGAGGAGCCACTGCCGCTACGTGCCGGGGACCATGCCGTGGTGCTGTCCTATTCGCCCGTGATGCTTATTGGCGGCGGGCGCGTGCTGCTTTCGCGCTGCCGTCGCTCGCGCGAGCTTGCCGAAGGGGAGCGTACGCTGTATGCGGCGCTCGAGTCCGGCGATATTGCGGGCGGTGTGGGCGCTTGGCTGGCGCTGCAGATGCTGCCAGTTACGGCGGTTGATGTTACCGAGGCTTTGGATCTTGGTGTCGGCGAGGCCGATGCCGCACTGCGCGGATTGGTGGCGCAAGGCTCCGTTCGCAAGCTTGCCGTGGGCGATGCGGACCTCTATGCGGACGCCGTGGTGCTGGACGCCGCGATGGATGCACTTGCGGCGACCCTGTCAGCCATGCACGCGGCGGCCCCCAAGGAAACGGGCTTTACGCCTGGCGCCGTTGCCCATGCTGCGTGGCCTGCCGCTGATGAAGGCGTTGCCGCGGCTCTGATTGCCGAGGGCTGCTCGCGTGGCGTGTGCGCCGCCGAGAGCGCCGAGGTATTCGATCCGCATTCGGCCGCCGCGGCGGCACGCGCGGTGCGCGAGGCATGCGAGCGGATCGTCGCGCTGCTTGACGAAGCCGGCCTCGATGCACCGACGTTGCCCGAAGTGGGCGAGCAGTTGCAGCTCGATCGCGACACCATGACGCGCGCCCTGCGCGAGCTTTCGCTCAACCGCTCGATCGTGAAGGTCGAGCGCGACGTTGCCCTGTCCGCTGCGGCCGAGGCCCATGCGCGCGAACTCGTCGCCGCCGCCATTGAGGCAGCCGGCGGCGCTGCCACCACGAGCGTGCTGCGCGAGTCCTTGGGCGTGTCGCGCAAGCGCGCCATCAGCATCTTGGAGCACCTGGATGCCGTGCGCTTTACGGTGCTCGACAAGGAAGCCGGCGGCCTGCGCTCCCTGCGCTAGATCGGTCATACCGCCCCGCCTCCTCAGTTGCGGTGAAATAGTTCCTATTTGGAGGCTTTGGCAGCAAATACAGGAACTATTCCACCGCAACTTCTTGCTTGTCTTTTTGGGATGGAGCCGTTTCGGTTTGGTAAAATACCGGCGCACTTGGGAACGGATGGGCTCCGGTGGGCTCCGCGGTCCTCAAAACCGTTGCGAGGCGTGCAAAACGTCTTGGATGTGTTCGATTCACATACGTTCCCGCCATACGCTACCAGCGCTTTTGTGCTCGCGGTCTTGCTGCGTGCCGCAAAGGCGCTGTTTTGTTTTGCATGTGTTTGCCGTGCCGCCCGCTTTATCGGCGACGGTATTTGGCTTCGTGTGCCGGGTTTTGAGCATGCCGATGGGGGTGTTTTGCCGTATGACTACCGTAAGACGTGCCGATCTTTCTTGTGTCGTCCAAGCGGGCGGGCTGTCCTCGCGCATGGGCTGCGATAAGGCTCGCATGGCGTTTTGCGGCGAGCCGCTCATCGAACGCGTGCTGGGTCGGCTGGCGCCAGTTGCCGGCGAGTTGGTCGTGACGACTTCGCGTCCCAGCGAGCTTGTCTACCTTGAGGAGCGCGCGTTTGGCGGCCTGGTGCCGCGAATAGTGTCGGACCATGAGGGGCCGGCGGGCGCCATGCGCGGCATCGCGAGCTCGCTGGCTGCGGCTCGGCTTCCTCTCGTGGCGATCGTCGCCTGCGATATGCCGTTTGTCTCGCCGGAACTCATCGGCGCGCTTGCCGATCGTGTTGAGGCCGAGGCACTCGATGTGTGCGTCCCGCGCGAGGAGCGGGGGATTGAGCCGCTGTGTGCCGTGTGGCGCCGCCAGGCTTGCGCGCCGGTTGCCCGTGACTTGCTCGACCAGGACCGCCAACGCATCCGTTGTTTGATCGACCAGGTCCATGCCGGCTATCTGGATGAGCCCCAGATTGTCGAGGTTGCCGGTTCCACGCTCTGCTTCGAAAACGTCAATACACCCGAGGAGTTTGCGGCAGCCGAGCTGCTCGCCTAGACGATGGGAGATGCCATGCCTCACGATATTTGTCCCGACACGGGAGAGCCTTGCACTTGCGATGGGTCCGAGCCTTGTACTTGCGGCTGCGGTGGCTGTGGACATACTGCGGAAGAGGAAGCGGCCGCCGCGGCGTATCGTGAGGCACACCGCGAAGGCCCGTCCGGTGATGCCCTCGACCACGAGCGCAAGATTATCGTGTCGTTTGACAGCACTTTCGATGTGATGGAATGCGAACAGCTGTGTCTTGCCGCCGGCGTGCCCGGGCGCATTATGCCTTTGCCCGGCTCCATTACCGCCGGCTGCGGGCTGTGCTGGGCCATGCCGTTCTCGGGCGATGCGCTCGCCGCCTTCCGCGCCGCCACCGAGGGCCGCATAACCCCTGCCGACTACCATCAGCTCGTCCTCTAACCACCAACACCACCACAAAGGTGCCCAATGTGGTGGTTTGGAACATGTGGACGAAACAGCTTCGAAACACGCGATTTGCGCGTTGGGTGCTCAAAAACGCCTCTACCTGCATCGTAATCAAAACGAAACATCTGCTCGTCGGCTTATGCGAAACTTTGCCGCAACAGTGCGATATTATCCATACACGATAAAGCTCGCGGCGCATGGGGTGCCGCGACCAACATTTTTCGTTTCCCATCAATTGGAGGAAGCATGAGCTACACGCAGAAAGTTCTCGACGAGCTCAAGGCCCGCTATCCCGAGCAGCCTGAGTTCATCCAGGCCGCGACCGAGATCCTCGGCACCATCCAGCCGGCGCTCGACGCCCATCCCGAGTACGAGGAGGCCGCCCTGCTTGAGCGCCTCGTCGAGCCCGAGCGCATCGTTATGTTCCGTGTCCCCTGGGTCGACGACCAGGGCAAGGTCCAGGTCAACCGCGGCTACCGCGTCGAGTTCAACTCTGCCATTGGACCCTACAAGGGCGGCCTGCGCTTTAACCCGACGGTCACCCTGGGCATGCTCAAGTTCCTGGGCCTGGAGCAGATTCTCAAGAACAGCCTGACCACCCTTCCCATGGGCGGCGGCAAGGGCGGCTCCGACTTTGACCCCAAGGGCAAGTCCAACAACGAGATCATGCACTTCTGCCAGTCCTTCATGACCGAGCTCTACCGCCACATCGGCCCCAACACCGACGTTCCCGCCGGCGATCTGGGCGTTGGCGGCCGCGAGGTTGCCTACCTGTTCGGTCAGTACAAGCGCCTGACCAACGAGTGGACCGGCGTCCTCACCGGCAAGGGCCTCTCCTTTGGCGGCTCGCTCGCCCGTACTGAGGCCACCGGTTACGGCCTGGTCTACTTTGTGGACGAGTACCTCAAGAGCCGCGGCGACTCCTTCGAGGGCAAGAACGTCGTCGTTCACGGCTCCGGTAACGTCGCCATCTACGCGGTCCAGAATGTCGCCCAGCTCGGCGGCAAGGTGCTGGCCTGCTCCGACACCCACGGCTGGGTCGAGGATCCCGACGGCATCGACTACACCGTGCTCGAGCACGTCTATAACAAGAAGCGCTCCGGCCACGACAAGGGCGTCACGCTCGCCATGTATGTTGACGAGAAGCCTAACGCCGTGTGGCACGAGGGCGACGGCCGTGGCGTGTGGCAGCTGCCCTGCGACATCGCGCTGCCCTGTGCTCGCGAGAACACGCTGCTGCTCAAGGACGCCCAGGCGCTCGTCGCCAACGGCTGCAAGGTGGTCGGCGAGGGCGCGAACATGCCCACGACCATCGAGGCCACGACCTACTTCCAGGAGAACGGCGTCGCCTTCATGCCCGGTAAGGCTGCCAACGCCGGCGGCGTGCTCGTGTCCGGCCTCGAGATGAGCCAGAACGCCGAGCACCTGTCCTGGACCTTCGAGGAGGTCGACGGCAAGCTCGA
>CABUZI010000119.1 GCA_902496005.1 uncultured Collinsella sp. | reverse complement strand
GTTGGACTGGAAGACCTCGACCTCGTCGAAGCCCTGCGCGGCACCTGCCTCCTGGCAGATCTGGACCAGGCGGTCGTAGTTGTCACTGCCATAGATGCCCGGCTCGCGAATGCCGAGCATGTTGAGGTTGGGGCCGTTGATGACGAGTGCTTTCATGGTTGCTTCCTTTGCAGTCGAGAAACCACCACAAAGGTGCCTGTCCCCTTTGTGGTGGTTTTGGTTAGAGAGCGGGTGGGAGGGTGTCGAGGAGGGCTTGGGCGGTATTGGCGGCGCAGTCGCGTGAGTCGATGATGTAGTCGGCCCAGGCGCGGTAGCGCGGCATGCGCTGTTCCGCCAGCTTATCGATGCCATCGCGGGCGGTGATGGGGCGACCCTTGTGGGCAAGTTCGTCGAGCTTGCGGTTGAGCATCACGATCTGGCTGTTCTGGTGCAGCAGCGGATAGTTTTCGTCGCGCGTGACCACGCCGCCGCCTGTGGAGAGCACCAGGCCGCTGCGCTTGGAGATGTCGGCCAGCGCCGCCGTCTCCTGCTCGCGGAAGGCCGCCTCGCCGCGCTCGACGATAAAGTCGGCGCAGGGCATGCCCAGGCGCTCCTCGAGGGCGCGATCGAGGTCGATGTGCTCGCGTCCCGTGAGCTGGGCGATCTGCTCGCCCACGCGGGTCTTGCCCGAGCCCGGCATGCCGATTAGCGCGATGTTCTGCTCGCGGCGGGACAAGCGCTCCGTTACGTCCAGGATGCGCTCGCGCGGGGTGGCTTGGCTGGTGTAACGCTCGACGGCCTGTGCTGCCTGGGCAACAAGCATGAGCAGACCGCCGATGCAGGGGATCCCGCGGCGCTCGGCCTCGAGCATGAGTCCCGTGCGGGCGGGGTTGTAGACGATATCGATGACGCCCTCGAGCGCGTCGAGGCCCCCGAGCGTGCAAGGCGCGTCGGGGCAGTGGGGGAACATGCCAGCGGGCGTGCAGTTGACGAGCAACGCGGCGTCGGACTGCTGTGCGATGTTGTCATAGTTGACCTCGCTCGTGCGTCCCACGGGCACCACGATTGCGCCCAGGTCGCCCAGCACCATACTTGCCGTGGTGCCGGCACCACCGGTGGCACCGAGGACGAGGACCTTCTTGCCGGCAACCTCTACGCCCAATTCCTCGACTAGGCACTGAAAACCGAAATAGTCAGTGTTGTCACCGCGTAGGCGGCCGTCGGGCAGGCGTGTGATGGTGTTAACGTTGCCCATGCGCTCGGCCAGCGGGCTCAGCTCGTCCAGGTACTCCATGACGGCGCGCTTGTAGGGGATGGTCACGTTGGTGCCCTCCCACTCGTCGCCCTTCATAAAGGCCGCGAGGTCCTCGGGCTCGCGCTCAAAACGCACGTACTCAAGCCCCGCCAGCTCCTTGTAGATGGTCGGGGTGTAGCTGTGGCCCAGCACGCGGCCCAGCACGCCATAGGGACGGGTTGCGGCGGTATCGGTCATCTAGAGCACCTCCGTGTAGCTGCCAAAGTAGGTAAAGCTCTCGCACACGTCGTCGATGGAATCGAGCAGGTCGTCGAGTGCCTTGCTGCCAAAGGGGCAGTCCAGGTCAAAGTAGAACATAAACTCAAAGTCGTGCCCGGGGATGGGACGGCTCTCGAGTTTGATGAGGTTGATGTTGAGCGCGTAGAAGCGCTCGAGCACGCGGTAGAGGGCGCCCGGCTCGTTGGCCGTGGTGATCATGAGCGAGGTGCGGTTGGCGCCGGGGTAGACGCGCGGCTCGCGGCTGATGACGACAAAGCGCGTGTAGTTGTTGTCCGAGTCCTGGATGTTGGATTCCAACACCTCCATACCATACAGCGCGGCACAGCTGCGCGAGGCGATAGCGGCGACATCGGTACGCTCGGAGCTGGCGACCATCTCGGCCGACATGGCCGTGTTAGGGTACTTGGTGGCGTGCAGGTCGTGGGACTCGATAAAGCTAGCGCACTGCGCGATGGCCTGACCGTGGCTGTAGACCTCGCGTATGTCCGCGAGCTTGGTGCCGGGCTTGACGAGCAAGTTGTGGTCGATCTTGAGGCGAAGCGAGCGCACGATGTGGAAGTCGAACTGGGCGAGCAGGTCGTAGACGGCGTTGACCGAGCCGGCGGTGGAGTTCTCGATGGGCAGCACGCCAAACTCGCAGAACCCGTCGCGTACGGCGCGCATGACGCCCTCGAAGGTCTCGAAGAACGCAATATCCGGCACGTCGAAGAGCTTGCACGCGGCTATCTGACTATAGGCACCTTCCACGCCCTGGCAGGCAACGGTGGCCGTTTGAGGGAAGGGCGTGTCGGAGGCTGCAGCCGTGGCGTGTGCCTTTTGCGAGACGGTGATGCCCTTGAGCTCGTTGATGTAGCGCTGCTGCTCGGCCTTGCTCATGCTCATGAGGAGGCGGAACAGGGTGATGGTCTGCGCCTCGTAGCGCTCGGGCGCGCGGCTGGCGAGATTGTTGAGCTTGGAGCGCTCACGGGCGGGGTCGAAGACGGCCTTGCCCATCTCGATTTTTGACTTGGCGACCTCGGTGGCAATGTCCATACGCTCGACAAAGCTGTTGAGGAGCGTGGTGTCGATGCCATCGATGGCCTGGCGGATGTCAGCAAGGTCCATGGAGGCCCCTTTCACGTAATGGCAGAGTTGACGGGCAACCCAGGTGAGTCGGGTTAGAGCTGGGCGGCGTCCTCGAGGAGAGCGTCCCAGATGGCGAGGGCGGCGGCTGCTTCGGCTACGGGGACGGCTCGGGGGACGATGCAGGGATCGTGGCGGCCGTGGATCGAGAGCTCGGCATTTTCCATAGCGTCCATGTCTACGGTCTGCTGCTCGCGGCCAATGGAGGGCGTCGGCTTTACGGCCATACGCCACATGACGGGCGCGCCGGTCGAAATACCGCCCAGGGCGCCGCCGGCGTTGTTGGATTCGACCTCGATCTTTCCGGTCTCGGCATCGATGCGATACGGATCGTTGTTCTCGCTGCCGCGCATGGCGGCCACGGCAAAGCCCATGCCAAACTCCACGCCCTTTACGGCGGGAATCCCGAACGCGATTTGAGCGATGCGGTTCTCGATGCCGTCAAACATGGGGTCGCCGATGCCCGCGGGAAGCCCGTAAATGCCGCACTCCACGATGCCGCCGATGCTGTCGAGTTCGTCGCGCGCGGCTAGGATCTCCTCGCGCATGCGGCCGGCTGCGGCGGCGTCAATGCACGGCAGATCGTTCGTAAGGATCGCCTTGCGGTCGGCCTCGCGATAGACCATATCGTCCATCGGCAGGTCGGAGATGCCGCCGATCTGCGCCACGTGAGCCATCACCCGAATACCGCGGGCCTCGAGTGCCTGCAGCGCAATGCCGCCGGCGATGCATAAGGGTGCCGTTAGGCGGCCGGAAAAATGCCCGCCACCAGCGACATCGTGCATGTTGTGATACTTTACGCGCGCAGGGAAGTCCGCATGTCCGGGACGGGGCTTGCGGCGCAGCTCGGAGTAATCCTTGGAGCGCGTGTTGGTGTTCTCGATAATCGCGGCGATGGGCGCGCCGGTGGTATGTCCATCGACAACACCGGCGATGATGTGGGCGGCGTCGGCCTCGCGGCGTTTGGTCGCGGTCTCGTCGCGACCGGGGGCGCGACGGTCGAGGAAGGCCTGCAGCTGCTCCTGGTCAACAGCGATGCCCGCCGGGATGCCATCGAGTGAGCAGCCGATGGCGGGGGAGTGCGACTGGCCGAAAATGCTCAGATGCAAGACGTTGCCAAAGGTCGAGGACATGCTATTCCTCCTCGAGTGTGACCTTGCCGCCCAGCAGACGGTAGTGGTCGAAGAAATCGGGATAGGACTTGTTGACGGCCTCGGCGCCGTGGATCACGACCTCGCCGGTGGCACGGCTCGCGGCGATGGCGGCCATCATGGCGATGCGGTGGTCGTTGTGCGAATCGACCTCGCCGCCGGTAAAGGCATCGACACCCTTGATGATGAGGTCGTCACCGGCAATGCGCACCTGCGCGCCCAACGCGGTGAGCTCGCGGGTGGTGGTGGCCAGACGGTCGGATTCCTTGATGCGCAGACGGGCGCAATCGCGGATAAAGGTGCGGCCCTGTGCCAGTGAGGCCACGGCCGAGATAACGGGCACGAGGTCGGGAATGTCGTGGGCGCTCATCTCAAAGCCGGCGAGTTTGTCAGACTGCACGGTGGCGGCGTTGGTGGAGCGCACGATGCGGGCGCCAAAGCGCGAAAGCGCGGCAAGTACGTTGCGGTCGCCCTGGGCCGAGCTAAGCGACACACCCTCGACGGTGATGGGGTCGGAGCCGATGGCGCCGGCGCACAGCCAAAAGGCAGCGTTGGACCAGTCACCCTCGACGGCCACGCTGCCGGGCGTGTGATACGAGCCACTGCTCACGCGGAAGTTCGTGACCTCGGGCTGGCCGTCCCGGGCGGGAATACGCTCGACGTTGACCTCGACGCCGAAGGCCTTCATGGCCTGGATCGTCAGGTTGATGTAGGGGCGGCTCTCAATGAGGCCGGTCACCTGCACGCAGGAGGGCTGGGCCAGCAGCGGGGCTGCCAGCAGCAGGCCCGAGATGTACTGCGAGCTCACGTTGCCCGGTAGCACAAAGGTGCCCGGGCGCATGCGGCCGCTCGTCTTGAGCGGAAAACCGCCCAGACCCTGTAGGTCGCAGCCGGCGGCGACGATCTCGTCCGAGAGCGGGGAGAGGGGGCGTGCGCCCAAGCGTCCCTGACCCACAAAGGTGGCCTCTGCGCCCAGCGCGCAGGCGACGGGCAACATAAAGCGGAGTGTGGAGCCGCTTTCGCCGCAGTCAAGCGTGCCGCCGGCAAGGGCCTTGAGCAGGCCAAACTCAACACTCTTCATGGTGGGGTGGACCTGGAAGCCGTCCTCGACGGTCTC
>CABUZI010000118.1 GCA_902496005.1 uncultured Collinsella sp. | reverse complement strand
TGCGATCCGCAACCGATTGGAAACCCGCCCCTCAACATGATACGAAAGACGATGGAAGTCAATAAATCTTAGAGAAGTTCTTTGCGAGAAGCCAAGTAGGCGTGAGCATGGCGCTCAAGAACCTCGTCCTCAACGTTCGTTAGGCGAATGGCGCCGAGTGCCGCGGGCAGCGGCAGCATGCTGCGGTTTGAGCGCGCGAACTGCTGCCTACGAAACTCCTCGATATATGCGGCAGGCTCCAGATCGAAGGCAAGTTCCTCGATACCAAAGTCCTCCAAGCAGTCATCGACCTCAAAGACGTAATCGATATCGAAGTCGCAGGCATCATGTGCTAGGCGCGCCTCAAAGCGCATGCCCTCGGACAACAGCTGGTAGGCAGGGACCTGCGAAGCGGCATCGCCCAAGCAGACGCGCAGGGTACGCTCCCCCGTCATGCCAAAATCGAGCGCATGGCGGGCGCTCGGGTTCGTGGCCATCAGTACGTCCTTGCGGGCAGTCTGAGACCATTGAACAGCATTAACGAGTGCGACCTCCTCGCCCGCGAGAATCTCGGGGACGGTCTCAGTAAACTGATTCCAGCGGGACTTGCTGCTCGAAAGCATGGTGCCAACAAGTACCACATAGCCGAGCTTGAGGTCCTCGGGGTCCGCCTCGCGAACAAGGTCGAGGTCACACACGACCAAGCCCGGTTCGGGACGGAACGCGATAGCGGGAAGCGCATTGGCCGACGAGGCGACGAGCGGCTTCATGGTCGTCGCGACCGTGAGCATGGCGTCGAACGTCGTCGGCAGCAGCGCGCACTCGGTGCGACCGCACCACTGGTTGGCGCACCAGCTAACAACCGAGCAGGTTGCGGCATCGCCAACGGCGACAACCAGATCGTCGCAGGTAATGCCATTGGCAGTCAGGGCGCCAAAGATAGCATCGGCGTCGGCCAGCGTGGCACCAGCAGGCGAAACCTCGAGGACGAGCAGCGACACGGCAAAACCGGCGTCGACCAGCGCATGCTCGACGACCTCACCAAAACGCTCGGATGTGGCGTCGTTCCAAACCACCATCGCGCGCTTAGGCTTGCCCACGGCCGAGGCAAACATGCGCGGCAACTCATCGAACGCGCCCAATCCGACGCGGACATCGACACTGCGGTTTTGGAAATTGATCAGTTGACGGCGAATCATAGCAGTCCACGCTCCAAAAGCATCTCGGCACAAAGGTAGGAAACGTCCTCGAAGGACTTGTTGCGAATATCAAGGGTAAGGTCGGCGGCCTGTCGATACAGCGGACGGCGATGCTCAAACAGGCGTGCGGCATGCTCGGGCGAGCGGAAATCGGGGCGCGTGTCGGACCGACGAATCTGGCGAATCGAATCCTCGAAGTCGCCCTCGAGGTAAACGCACGTACCCATTTCGTGCATCAACTCAATATTCACCGGCGTCTCGACGATACCGCCCCCGCACGAAACCAACAGGCTGCGCTCGCTTTGGAGCGAACGGAGCGCCGAGGTCTCGAGCTCGCGAAAACGATCCTCGCCCTCGGTCTCAAAAATCTCGGTTACCGACTTGCCGCAACGGCGCACGACCAGGCGGTCGGTATCGATAAAACGCCGCTTGAACATAGTGCCGACGTTGCGCGCGAGCGTCGATTTGCCCGCGCCCAAAAAGCCGATAAAGAAGATATGGTCGCAGCCGTGTTTGATGTGCTGAGACATGGCGAAACCTATTCCTCGCAGGGAAGGTCGCGCAGGGCCCGGCGCTCAAAGATACGGAAGATCTGCGTGTACCACAGGTCCTGGGTTGCCTGCGGCTTAACCAGGATAGTATCGACGCCGGCAAAATTGCCGCTCCACACGTCCGTGTAGAGCTGATCACCGATCAGCACCGCCTCGTCGGCCGTGGCGCCGAGGCGCTTAAGACCCGCCTTGAGGGCAAACGGCGCCGGCTTCATGGCGTGGCTGATGGCCTCGAGTCCCAGCTCGCGTGCAGAGCTCATGACCTGGTCGCGATGCCAGTTGTTGGACACCATGCACAGCTTAAAGCCTTTGGCGCGGGCGGCATCGAGCCAAGCGGAAACCGCGGCGGGAACCTGCTCGGTGTCGCGCGGCACCAGGGTGTTATCGCGATCGAGAAGAATGGCGCGTTTGCCGTCGGCCCACAGGGTATCAAGGTCGATGCGATCGACCGAGGCAACATATCGATTGGGGCTAAAAATCCTCATGCTAATTCCAAGACTGTTGATGCTCTTCGTAGGTTTGCGAGAAGTACTCCTCGTCCTGCGTAATGTAGAAATACAGGTCATCGGAGTCGGTCGGCTCAAGCGTGGCCTTGAGTGCCTCGAGCGACGGAGAGCAGATGGGCGTGGGCGGCAGGCCCTCATGCTTATAGGTGTTATACGGACTATCGCTCTGCAGGTCGTCGGCGGTAACCTCGCCACCGGTGACATACATCATGGTCGCATCGCTGTTGAGATAGCGCAAACCGTCGAGCTTGCCGGCAAGGCGGTTGTAGAAGACCGAGGCCACGTGTGCACGTTGATCGGCGTTGAGGCCCTCGCGCTCAACGATAGAGGCCAAGTTGACGATGTCGTAGTCGGACATCTCCACACCGTAGCGCTCCTTGATCTTGGCTTCGCAGCTCGCAAAGTCAAGCGACTTGTACTCGGTCTTAAACTGATCGAGCATAGCGCGAATCACGTCATCGGCCGTCGGCGAATCGCCCAACGAATAGGTCTTGGGGAACAAGAAACCTTCGAGCGAGTCGTTGGCGGCGCCCTTAAGGAAGCTATAGTCGTCCACGTAGTTGGAGGCCTTGGCCTGGTTGAGGAAGTCTTCCTTAGAGATGCCGTCGTAGGCCTGGGCCACACGGTCGGCGACTTGATCGACCGTTAGGCCCTCAGGGATAGTCAGCGCATTGGAGCCCGCGTTGGGACCTTCCATGAGCTGCTGAACAACCTTGGTCGCATCCATGAGTGTGGTGAACGAATAGGTACCAGGCTTGAGCGACATATCGGCGTTAAGCTTTTTCACCGCCGCATAGTAATCCTTGGGATTCTCGACGATATGGTTCTCGGAGAGAATCGAGGCGATCGTATCGCCCGAAGCACCGTCGGGAATGGTCACCGTAACCTGCTGACCAGCCGTGACCTTCGTATCCTCACCGGCAAAGAAGCCCTTGACGGCCGGCACGACAAAGAAAGCAATCGCAGCAAGCGCGAGCACCGCCACCACAACGCCGATGATCATGGGAACCGGAGCACTCTTCTTTTGAGCACCGCGACGAGCATGCGTGTTATAGCTCGAGCGCGTGGCCGGAGCAACGCCGTGCGAGCCATGAGCGTGATGCGAATGCGATTGGGGGGCCTGCGTTCGCTGGGTAGGTGCCTGCTGCTTAAAGCGGGTACCGCCTACAGGCTGGGCCGTACGAGCAGTGGGCTGCGGAGCCGCGTGAGAAGCCGGATGCTGAACCGAGCGAGCAGAAGGCTGCTGACCCGTCCGTTGAACAGGTTGGCCCGAATGAGAGAAGGACTGCACCGGGCGCGCGGCAGACTGAGCTGCACGCTGCGTCGGCTGTGCTGGACGCTGTCCAGGCTGGGCAGCGCGCGACGCCGGCTGCCGTGTACGATTCTGCTGGCGCGGATCGGAAGCGCTAGGCATGCGAAACCTCCTCGTTTTTACGATCGAGCCACGTCTGCAAAAACAGGCTGGCGGCAATCATGTCGATCTTGCCCCTCATCTGCTTTTCGTTGAGGCCCTGCTCGCGCAGGATACGCTTGGCCTCTTGCGAGGACAGACGCTCGTCCTCAAACTCCAGCGGAAGATCGAGCTCGTCGGCAATCTTTTGCGCCACGGCGGCAACGCGCTCGGCCTGGGGGCCGGGCTCACCGGCCATGGTCAAGGGACGTCCGCTTACCAGGATATCGGGCTCATAGTCCTCGACCAAGTAGCGAAACGTCTTTGCCATGCCAGTGACCTCGGCAGCCGGGAGCACCTTGACGGGCATCGCCATCTTGCCATCACGGCTCGAGACGGCGATGCCGATTCTGGTCTCTCCTATGTCCAGCGCAAGCGCGACCACAGCGACTACCGGGATTCTTAGGCGCCGAGCGCGGTCTTGGCGGCCGCGAGGGCATCGGCGATGCCGGCGGCGTTCTTGCCACCGGCCTGGGCCATGTTGGGACGGCCACCACCGCGACCGTCGACCAGACCCGCGATCTGCTTGATCACGTTACCGGCGTGGAACCCGGCCTTCACGGCGTCATCGGAGCCGGCAGCGAGCAGGGCCGGAGTGCCCTTCTCAGTCACGCTGGCGACGACACAAGCGACAGGGCCGGCGACCTTCTGGTGGACGGTATCCCATACGTTGCGCAGGTCGGCAGCTTCAAGACCCTGGAGCTCAGCAACGACCAGCTTGTAGCCGCCGAGCTCGACAGCACCCTCGATGGCACTGGAAATGGCGTCGGAGGAGCCACCGGTCAGAGCCTTTTTGAGCTTGTTGGACGTCTCGCGCAGCTCGGCCTGCAGGTTCTCCACACGGGCGGGAACCTCGTCGACGCGGCACTTGAGCGCAGCGGCAGCGGCGTCAACAAGTGCCAGGCGGTCGGCCATGTAATCGAGAGCGCCCTTAGAGGTCACGGCCTCGATACGGCGGACATTGGAGCCTGTGGAGGACTCGGAAATGATCTTGAACAGGCCGATCTCGGCGGTGTTGGCAGCGTGCGTGCCACCGCAGAGCTCGCGGGAGAACGGCTGGTCCTCGGTGCCCACGGAGACGACGCGGACGACATCGCCGTACTTCTCGCCAAACAGAGCGACAGCGCCGGCAGCCTTAGCCTCGTCGATGCTCATGACACGGGTCACAACCGGCTTGGAAGTGAAGATCTGCTGGTTGACCAGGTCCTCGACAGCCTTGAGTTGCTCGGAGGAAAGGGCCTCGAAGTGCGTGAAGTCAAAGCGCAGGTGCTCGGGCGTCACCAGCGAGCCGGCCTGGGACACGTGCTCGCCCAGGACCTGCTTAAGGGCGGCGTCGAGCAGATGCGTGGCGGTGTGGTTGCGGCGCAGGAAGCCACGGCGCTCGGCGTCGAGCGCGGCGGTC
>CABUZI010000117.1 GCA_902496005.1 uncultured Collinsella sp. | reverse complement strand
GATGGCGCGTGGCGAGTACGTAGGCATTTTGGAATCCGATGACTTTATGTTCGAGGATTCGCTTCAAAAGCTGGTTGCCAAGGCCGACGCCGAGCATGCCGATGTCGTTAAGGGCGACTTTTACTTGTATTGGTCCACGCCCAGCGAGCGCCGAGAGCTGTTTGGGATTATCGACGAGCATATGACGGGTGCGGCGTATCGCCCCGTCGATCGCCCGGGTATCTTCTACCGCAAGCCTTCCATTTGGTCTGCCATCTATCGGCGCGAGTTTCTCAACGCCAACCAGATCCGGTTTCTCCCCACGCCGGGCGCCTCGTATCAGGACGCAGGCTTTAACTTTAAGGTTTGGGCGTGCGCCGAGCGTGCCGCGTTTATTGCGGATCCCATTTTGTGCTATCGCCAGGATAACGAGAAGAGCTCTGTTAATTCGCCCAACAAGGTGTTTTGCGTGTGCGACGAATATGCCGAGATGCAACGTTTTTTGGACGAGCGTCCCGAGCTTAAGGCTCGGCTCCAGGGCATTTTAATGCGCATGAAGGTCGATACGTACCGCTGGAATGACGAGCGCCTGGTCGATGAGTTGCGTGAGCGGTTTTGGGAGAAGGCATCGCCCGAGCTCAAGGCCGATTTGGATGCCGGTCGCTTTGACCTGTCACTCTTCGACCCGCGCGGCGAGACCGACCTGCGTTTGATGGTCAAATCTCCCCGTGCCTATATCGATTCGCGCTTTGGCTTTAAAAAGCCTGGCAAGCTCAATACGTTTAAACACTACTTTAAGATCGGCGGCCTGCCGCTGGTTTGGCGCGTGCTGACGTATCAGCGCGCCTACGGCGATAACCCGCATCCGGACGACGTGCCGGCGGCACAGTAGGAGCGCGTGACCATGGCTACCCCTAAGATTTCCGTCGTCGTTCCCATCTACAAGGTGGAGGAGTGCCTGGCATGGTGCCTGGACTCCCTACTTGCACAGGATATGTCCGATTGGGAAGGTGTGCTGGTTAACGATGGCTCGCCGGATGGTTCGCGCGACATCGCCGCTGCCTATTGCGAAAAGGATGCGCGCTTTACGCTGGTCGATAAGCCCAACGGTGGTCTGTCGAGCGCGCGCAATGCGGGCATCGCTGCGTCCACGGCGCCTGTCGTTGCGTTTTTGGATTCCGACGACCGGTTTACGTCTGATGCGTGCCGCGTAATCGTTGATGCCTTTGAGCGTGAGGATTGCGACGTTTTGACCTTTGGCGCAAACCCGTATCCGTTGGAGGCGGGGTATCCGTGGCTTAACTATGTGCTGAGCCCGCGCGATGTGTCGTTTGTGGGCTATAGCTCCGACCTGCTGTTTAAGGAAGCGTCTCGCCCCTTTGCATGGCGCACCGCTTGCAAGCGCGCTTTTTTGCTGGGCAACGGGATCGTGTTCGATGAAACCGTTAAGTATGGCGAGGATCAGGTCTTCGATTTTGCCGTGTACGGTCGTTCGCGCAAGACTGCGCTTATCTCAAACAAGCTGTATGACTACCGCGTGGCGCGCAAGGGTTCGCTCATGGACACCATGCGCTACGACGACGAGACACGTCTGCTGGAGCACGTGAAGATTTACTCCGCGGTGCTGGCTGACTGGCAGCGCGACGGTCTCGATGTCCAGCATGCCGATGACCTGGATTACTTCCTATGCGATCTGGTGCTGTACGATGCGCTCAGGTTGTTGGGGACGGACTGTGGCAGGGTGTTTGCTGCCGTCGCCGCGGCCCTTTCCGGTTCTGCCGTGGGCAGCGATGCTGCGCTCGCACAATGCGCTCCTTCTGTTGCTGCTATGGTGCGTGCAGCGCTTACCAGCAAGACCCCCAATGCCCGTGAGTGCAAAAAGCTCATGTTCGATTACGACGTCTTGAGGTTTGGGCGCTTGGGCGCCTGCAAACGCATGGCAGCGAACGCCCTGGGAAAGCGAGAAGTGTAGATGAGTATCAAGCGTTTGGCACTTTGCCGCAGCCAGGGCCGTCTTTTTGTGCTGCTTCGTTTTGCCGGTCAGGATGTCGCCGCGCTTATTGAGCGGGAGGGTTCTCAAGCGTTTGCCCATGCGACGACGAGCGGCTCTTGTGTGCCGTCGCTGGTGCTCCCGGTCGATCACGGCCGCGTGCTGGCGCTTTGCCCTTCCGTTTCCGATTACGAGCGCGAGCTCGCCGTCTTGGTGCTTCCGTTTTTGGATGGCTCGTCGATGAATGTCGTTTTTGCATCCGGTGGCCAAAGGTTGGGCTCCATTCGCCTCGATAGCCGCGTGGCCAAGCTGGAATCCAAGATTAACTACAAAGCAAAGCCTGCGCTGTGCGCACTTATCCGCGATGCGCAGCGTGGTGAACACTGCGGTCGCTACGAGATCGATGCCATTCGCTATTTGCCGGCAGACGCCGGCGCGGTGTGGCGCTATGAGGTTACCTGGGCGGGAGACTCCCAGTGCGTGCCTGAGCTTCAGATCTTCGATACGCATATGAATGCCATCGATGCTACCGTGCATGTGTTTGAATCGCAGGTCGATGTGCCGCAGCAGAATGGATGCCGTGTCAATAAAACGTATCTGAGCGTTGAGATGCCTCAAGATATACGAGATTTTGTCGCGATTGTGAGCGATTCCACAGAGCAGATCCAGAGCGGGTTTTGCGCCATGGATGGTCGCCTGTACAACGGCATGGTCGACGACAGCTGGAACCGCATGAAGGATGCACGCGCTGATGACGCAGCTTATCGACGTTGGTTTGAGCAACATCGCGCAAAGCCGGGCGATTTGGCGTGCCAGCGTGTCGCTTCGGCGGCCTTTGCCTATAGGCCGCTCGTGAGCATTGTGGTGCCGTGTTACAAGACTGATCGGGTTTACCTGCGCGAGCTGCTGGACTCGGTGATAGCCCAGAGCTATGACAACTGGGAATTGCTGTTCATGGACGCCTCGCCCGAATGGGATGCGGTGGCCAATCTTGCGGCAAGTGCCAACGACGAGCGCGTTCGTCGCATTGGGCTGCCCGGCAACGGCGGCATTGTGGTCAACACCAACGCAGGTATTGAGCAAGCGACAGGCGACTACATCGCTTTCTTGGACCACGATGACATTCTGGAACCGGACGCGTTATTCCAGTATGTTTCCGCACTGAACAAGGCGGCCGAGGGCGAGCGCCCCCAGGTCCTGTTCTGCGACGAGGACATGTTCCAGAAAACGGGGGAGTGGGGCCAGCCGGTCTTTAAGACCAGGCTCAACGTCGACCTGCTCTATAGCCATAACTGCGTGACGCATTTTCTAATGGTGGAGAAGGCGCTCATCGATCGCATTGGCATGTCGCCAGAAGATGTTGCGGGTGCCCAGGATTACGACCTGACGCTCCGCTGCCTTGCGGCAGGTGCGCGTTTTGAGCACGTTGCGCACGTGCTGTATCACTGGCGCGTGCACCCTGGCTCTACCGCCGACGGTTCTGCCGATAGCAAGCCATATGCTATCGAGGCCGGACGTCTGGCTCTGCAGCGCCACTTTGACTCACTGGGTGTTCATGGAACGGTCGAGGAGTCCGAGACACCGTTTGTCTACCGCATGCGCTATTCGCTGCCAGAGCCTGCGCCGTTGGTGAGCATTGTGATTCCCACCAAGGACCACGTCGAGACGCTCGACGCCTGCGTGATGTCGATCGCACGGAAGGCCACGTATGCCAACTACGAGATCGTCTTGGTGGAGAACAACAGCGAAGACCCGGAGACGTTTGCGTATTATGAAACCCTGCCGGCGCGCGTAGCCGCTGCGTCTGATGGCAAGGGTGCAGCGCGCGTTGAGTGGTGGCCGGGCGAGTTTAATTACTCCCAGATCATCAACTTTGGCGTTGAGCATTCCAAGGGCGACTATCTGCTGCTGTTGAACAACGATACCGAGGTCATAAGCCCCGGCTTTATTGAAGAGATGATGGGCTATCTGCAGCGTCCCGATGCGGGCGTGGTGGGGGCCAAGCTCTATTTTGCCGATCATTTGGTACAGCATGCCGGCATTTTGGTTGGCGTGCGCGGTGCGCTTGCCCATGCCAACCAGGACTTCTCGGCAAAGCGCGAGGGATACCTTGCCCGCGCTGTGCGTTCCGGCAACTTTAGCGCCGTAACGGGCGCCTGCCAGATGGTTCGTCGCGACGTGTTTGAGCAGGTCGGAGGCTACAACGAGGAGTTCGCCGTCGGCTTTAACGACGCGGACTTTTGCCTACGCGTGTGGGGGGCGGGCTACCGCGCCATCTTTACGCCCTATGCCGAGCTGTATCACTACGAGTTCACCTCGCGCGGCAGGGAAGAGGCCAACGAGGAAAAGCTGCGCCGCTGGAAGCGTGAGCAAGCACTGTTCATGCAGCGCTGGCCGGAGTTCTTCCTCAGCGGCGATCCGTGGTTGGGGCCAAACCTATCTGCCGAGAGCGAGTATTTCTCGTATTAAGGCAATGGGTTTAGGAAGTCCTGAACTTTCTTTCGCTATGAGCTTGGAAGAAAGCAATGGTGGACTATTAACTAAGTCATATTACGAAAGCTCGATACTTCCGCGATAAGTTTATACAGCCTTATATAACTCGATATTATTCGATATAGTCTGCGATAATTATTTAACCGATGATTGGCTGTTAATCGATTCCCTAGAAAGGCAAACAAGTGAGCGCCACAGCATTCCATAATCCGTTTCGTCCCACTGCCGGCGCTGAGCCTCCGCGCATAATTGGTCGTGATGATATTGCCCTTGAGTTTACCGAGAGCTTGAATGCGGGAATTGGTGCACCTGCGAGGCTCATGCGCATTGCTGGACCGAGGGGCTCCGGAAAAACTGTTTTGCTCTGCGATCTTAGGGATCGTGCTCGAGAGCTTGGATGGAAGACCGCTATTGTCTCTGCTGGCCCTAACTTATTGCTGGACTTGTGGGATCAGGTTGCTGATTCTTCCCTTGCGGCCAATGCTTCGGTCGGCGTAAACGCCGGCTTTGTTTCCGCGAAAGTTGACGTTGCGCCCAAAGAGCCGAGCCTTAGAAAGTTACTGAGTTCGGCAGCGAAGTCATCCAAGGGTCTTTTTATTGCCATCGATGAAGTTCAGGACGCTCCGATTGACGATATGCGTGCCAT
>CABUZI010000116.1 GCA_902496005.1 uncultured Collinsella sp. | reverse complement strand
TACGCCCGATGCCGAGTTCCCGGTCTGTAATGCCGAGAAGGGCCAGTTTGGGGCGATGTTTGTGAGCCCCAAGATCGACGGCGGGCGCATTGTGTCCTGGAGCGGTGCCGAGGCGAGCAACGCCATTCCGTCGCAGTCTATCTGCGAGCTTGCGATTGCCGCCGATGAGCTGCCGGCACCCGCTGAGAATGCCGACCGCCTGGAGATCACCGCACTCGATAACGGGCATGCGCAGATTTTCGCCCACGGCATTGGCGGTCATGCCTCGATGCCCGAGGGAACGATCAATGCCGTCGGCCTCATCGTGGCGTATCTGCGTGAGGCCGAGGACGCGTTTGGTGCGCGCGACGAGCGCCTGCTGACGCCTGCCGAGCACGAGTTTGTCAAGTTTCTGGCCTTTGTGCATGCGGACGCCTATGGTCGCGGCCTGGGTATCGATGCGACGAGCGCGGCGTTTGGCCCGCTCACGTGCAACCCCGGCGTCATCCGCGTGGTGGATGGCTACATTGAGCAGGTCATCGACGTGCGCTTCCCCGATAGCACCAGTGCCGATACCATCTGCGAGCAGCTCGAGCCGCTCGTGGGCCGCTTTGGCGTGACGTATCGCGTGGGTCGCGCAAAGGTGCCGTTCTCGGTGTCTGCCGACGATCCGGCCGTGAAGGCGCTTATCGATACCTATAACGAGTTTACGGGCAAGCATGCCGAGCCCTTTGCCATGGGCGGCGGCACGTATGCGCGCAACTTTGCCCGCGCCGTCTCGTTTGGCCCCGAGGAGACCGGCCTGGAGCTGCCCGCATGGGGCGGCCAGATGCACGGCCCCAACGAGTGCGCCAACGAGGAGCAGCTCAAGCAAGCACTCAAGATCTATATCGTGGCAATCCTGCGCTTGAATGAGCTAGAGCTGTAGGGCTTCCCCAGGCACCCGACCTTGCCCCTCAAACCGTCGCTTGCGTACCAAAGTACGCGGCGCTCCTCTTTCGGGGCAATCTCGGGCACCTGGGAAACCCCAACAATTTGCTTGGATACAAGTTCGAATACCGAGCCGGCGGTACTTTCGCCCAGGCTTCTAGCAAGTTGCGGTGGAATAGTTCCTAGAATCGGCTGCCTGACAGCCAAACAGGAACTATTTCACCGCAACTTTGTTTTTATTGGTGTAAAAGGCGGGTCATGCTTGGGGGCGGGTTTGTTATTCGTTTGTAAAGCCGAGCCGCGCTTGCGGTAAGGGTCTATCAATAGCCCGTAAGAAACCGCAGTTGGCGCGGGCGCTGCCCGATCGGGGGCCGTATCTTTCCAAACAGCAAAGCGGGCAGGGTGCCCGCGATTCGCATGTATGAAAGGAAGATCATGCTCGATCAGGCTTATTCTCGTCGTCAGTTCCTCGGCCTCGCTGGTGGTCTTGCCAGCATCGTCGGTCTCGGCCTCGTTGGTTGCGGCGGCTCCGGCGCATCCGACGCCGCCGACAAGGGTAGCGCCGCTGCTGCCGAGTCCGTCTCCGGCGAGGTGACCTACGACGGCGCCTCCTCGTTCCAGGCTCTCGTCGAGGCTGCTGCCGAGAAGTTCATGGACGCCAACCCCGATGTCTCCGTCTCCGGTTCGGGCAACGGTTCGGGCAAGGGCCTGACCGCTGTCGCCGCCGGCACCGTCACCATCGGTAACTCCGACGTCTTCGCCGAGACCAAACTCGAGGCCGACCAGGTCAAGAACCTCGTCGACCACGAGGTCGCCGTCGTGGGCATGGGCCCCGTCGTCTCCAAGAACGTGACGGTCGACGACCTGTCCCTCGAGCAGCTCAAGGGCATCTTCTCCGGCCAGATCACCAACTGGAAGGAGGTCGGCGGCGACGACGCTACTATCGTCGTTCTCAACCGCAAGGCCGGCTCCGGTACCCGCGCCACCTTCGAGGCTGCCGTCTTTGGCGACGAGGCTGTCGACTTTAAGGGCGACGCCGAGCTCGACAAGTCCGGCGACGTTCAGACTCAGATGGGCAGCACCGACAACGCCATCTCCTACCTCGACTTCTCGCACTTTGACGATTCCAAGTTCAACGCCGTCAAGGTCGAGGGTGTCGAGCCCAAGAGCAAGAATGTCACCGACGACTCCTTCAAGATCTGGGCTACCGAGCACATGTACTGCGCCAAGGACGCCGACGAGGCCACCAAGGCCTTCCTAGACTTTATGCTTTCCGACGACGTCCAGGGCAAACTTGTCGAGGAGCAGGGCTTTATCCCCGTCTCTGCCATGAAGGTCGTCAAGGACGCCAGCGGCAAGGTCTCCGCTAAATAGGTAATCGCCCCCGGAAAGGTTTGCAATGGCAAAACAGCTGCCAAAGCGCGACCTTGAGAACGTGGGCCTGGGCGTCACGGGTGCGTGCGTAGCGCTCGTGACGCTTGTCGTTGCCGCACTCATCTTTATGGTCGCCCAAAAGGGTCTCTCGGCTTTTGTCAAGGACGGCGTTTCGGTCGTTGAGTTCTTCACCGGCACCAAGTGGGACCTGGCCAACACGGCCGAAAGCGGGCTGCCCTACACCGGCGCCCTGCCCCTGATCGTCACCTCGTTTGCGGTCATGGTGCTCTCCACGCTCATCGCGCTGCCCATCGCCATCGGCTCTTCCATCTTCGCGGTCGAGATCCAGCCTAAGTTTGGCTCTAAGATCTTTCAGCCGCTTATTGAGCTTTTGACCGGTATTCCCTCGGTCGTCTTTGGCCTGATCGGCTTTCACGTTGTCGTCGGCCTTATGAAGAGCGTTTTCCACGTGAGCACGGGCCTGGGTATCCTGCCCGGCGCCATCGTGCTGGCCGTTATGATCCTGCCTACGATGACCACGCTTTCGGTCGATGGCCTGCGCGCCGTGCCCGACAGCTACCGCCAGGGCTCGCTCGCGCTGGGCTATACCCGCTGGCAGACCATCTGGCACGTGGTGCTCAAGAGCGCCATGCCCTCGCTCATGACCGCGGTCATCCTTGGCATGACCCGCGCCTTTGGCGAGACGCTCGCCGTGCGCATGGTTATCGGCGGCATCGAGGCCATGCCGACGTCGCTGCTGTCGCCGGCGTCCACCATCACCACCACGCTCACCACGTCTATGGCTGTCTATGCCGAGGGCTCAGCCCAGGACGACGTTCTGTGGGCGCTCGGTCTGCTGCTGATGGGCATGAGCCTCATCTTCATCCTGATTATCCATCTCATTGGCCGCAAGGGGGCGAAGGCTCGTGGCTAGCACGCGCATCCATATCGACGAGGCGAGACTCGGGCGTGTCCAAAAACAGGACCGCATCGCCACGGGCGTGTTGACGGCGATCGTCGCCATCGTCATGCTCGTCGTCATTTCCATGGTGGCCTATATCCTGTTCGAGGGCATCTCGACGCTGTTCCAACCGGGCTTCCTCACGCAGCCCGCGCGTGCCAACGGAACCCAGGGCGGCGTGCTCTATCAGCTGTTCGACTCGTTCTATCTGCTGCTGATCACCCTGATCATCTCGGTGCCCATCAGCCTGGGCGGCGCGGTCTTCCTGGTCGAGTACGCGCCGGACGGGCCCATCCGCGACATCGCCTCCACCGCCATCGAGACGCTGTCCTCGCTGCCTTCCATCGTCGTCGGCATGTTCGGATTTCTGGTGTTCTCGGTTCAGCTGGGCTGGAAGTACTCCATCATCTCCGGCGCCGTCGCGCTCACCATGTTCAACATCCCCATCCTGGTGCGCGTGATCCAGCAGGCGCTCGAGGACGTGCCGCAGACCCAGCGCGATGCGTGCCTGGCCATGGGCCTTACTCGTTGGGAAGCCACGCTGCACATCCTGATCCCCGAGGCCATGCCCGCCATCGTGACCGGCATCGTGCTTTCGGCCGGCCGCGTGTTTGGCGAGGCCGCGGCACTGCTCTTTACCTCGGGCATGAGCTCGCCGGTGCGTCTGAACTTCTTGAGCTTTAACCTGTCGAGCCCCACGTGCGCTTGGAACGTGTTCCGTCCCGGCGAGTCGCTCGCCGTGCACATCTACAAGATCTATGGCGAGGGCAGCCCCGAGGCTCAGCAGATCGTTTGGGGCACCGCGGCACTGCTGATGATTTGCGTGCTGCTGTTTAACGTAGTCGCCCGTATCGTGGGCAAGCAACTGGCAAGGAGGATGACGGCCGAATGAGCGAGATGAATGTAACGCCCGCAACCGAAGCGGCATCGTCCGAGACCCAGGACTTCCTGTCGAGTGTGGGGGAGAGCGAAAAGCGCGTGCGCGTGAGCGGCAAGTCCGTGAGCGACGAGGTCGTGCTCTCCGCCAAGGACGTCAACGTGTACTATGGCGACCACCATGCGCTGCACAATACGTCTCTCGACTTCCACAAGGGCGAGATCACGGCGCTCATCGGGCCTTCGGGCTGCGGCAAGTCGACCTTTTTGCGCAGCCTTAACCTGATGAATCGCGAGATTCGCGGCTGCTGCGTGGAGGGCGAGATCAACTACCGCGGGCGCAACGTGAACACCAAGACCGAGAACACCTACGAGCTGCGCCGCTCCATTGGCATGGTGTTCCAGCAGCCCAATCCTTTCCGCAAGTCCATTCGCGACAACATCACGTTTGCGCCCAAGCGTCACGGTGTCACCGACCGCGACGAACTCGATCGCATGGTCGAGGATAGCCTGCGTGGTGCGGCGCTGTGGGACGAGGTCAAGGACAAGCTCGACAAGAGCGCCTACGCGCTTTCGGGCGGCCAGCAGCAGCGTCTGTGCATTGCGCGCACGTTGGCGCTCAACCCCGATGTGATTCTGTTTGACGAGCCCTGCTCGGCCCTCGACCCCATCTCGACGCTGGCGATCGAGGACCTGATGTCATCGATCGTTGCCGACCGTGCCATCGTCATCGTGACGCACAACATGGAGCAGGCGTCGCGTGTGTCCAACCGCACGGCGTTCTTCTACATGGGCGATATGGTCGAGTACGACGAGACCGACGAGATTTTCCAACGGCCCAAGGATAAGCGGCTGAATGATTACCTCACCGGCATGTTCTCCTAGTCCGGGACATGCTCGAGGCCCGCGGCGGCCACGGTTGCCGCGGGACTGATTGGAGAGGCGGGTCATCTCTTGCGTGAGATGGCCCGCCTTTTTGCTCTGCGACCGAAACGACCACCACAAAGGGG
>CABUZI010000115.1 GCA_902496005.1 uncultured Collinsella sp. | reverse complement strand
TCGGGATACAGGTTGGTGAAGTAGCCCACCACGGCGCCGGCGAGCGAGCCTACGCCAGCCTGGACAAAGACGTGCGTCGGGCGGTTGATGGCCATCTCGCGCAGCTGCTCGGCAGCCTCGGAAGCCATGGTGCCGTAGCCCTCCATGATCCAGGACGGGATCTTCTCGTAGCCCTCCCAGGCGGTGTCCTGAACGATGACGCCGCGCTCGCAGGCATCGGCCTCGGCGGCGGCCATGCGCACGCACTCGTCGTAGTTGACCTCTTCGATGGTCACCGTGGCGCCCTCGGCGGCGATGTTATCGAAGCGGGGCTTGGTGGAACCTTTGGGCATGTGCACGACGGCCTTCTGGCCCAGCTTGTTGGCAGCCCATGCCACGCCACGGCCATGGTTGCCGTCGGTGGCGGTAAAGAAGGTGGCCTGGCCAAAGTCCTTGGCAAGCTGATCGGAGGTCAGGTAATCGAAGGTGCAGTCGGCAACGTCCTTGCCGGTCTCGTCGGCAATATAGTTGGCCATGGCAAACGAGCCGCCCAGGACCTTAAAGGCGTTGAGGCCAAAGCGATAGCTCTCGTCCTTAACGCACAGGTTGGACAGGCCCAGGCGCGCAGCCTGACCGTCCAGGCGGGCAAGCGGAGTGACGGTGTACTGGGGGAACGACTGGTGGAAGGCACGGGCCTTCTTCACATGGTCGAGGCTCATGATTCCCAAGTGCTTGTCATCGCTCTTGGGCATCGTGTTGCTCGCCCACTGGATCTTATCGGCCATACGGTGAACTCCTTAAGTCCTCTCTTGCCGGCCCCCGCATACGCGTTTCAGCCCGATCCCATTCACACGGCTGAACTTTTATGTGGATGCCAAACAAAAAGTTTGTTAGTAATGTTCTATCACACTTTTTGATTGGCATACCTAACGAATTGTTTGTTGCCGTAATCGGTACTTTTTCGCCGCCGAACGGTCACACAACGCAGCGACGCTTTCGTTATTTGCGAACAGGTGTGGTTTATGGCAAAGTGTGCCCAAACTAATTTTTAGGAAGGTACCCATGACCCCCGCACAGATTGAGTTTTACAAGCGCCTCGCACACGGTCTGGCGCTCCAATTTGGCCCCAACTGCGAAGTCGTCGTCCACGATCTGGAGACCGATGACGTGGACCACTCCATCGTGGTGATCGAAAACGGCCACGTCAGCGGGCGCAAACTGGGTGACGGCCCCAGCCATATCGTATTTGAGTCCATGCACGAGGGCGCCACCGATGTACACGACCGCGAGCCGTACCTCACTAAAACCACCGACGGCAAGCTGCTCAAGTCCTCGACGATCTTTATCCGCAACGACGAGGGCAAGCCCGTCGGCATTTTGGGCATCAACTTTGACATTACGCTTATGAAGGCTTTTGAGCGCTCGCTCGATGCCTTTACCGGCACCGGCGGCACGGGCTACACTGAGCCCGAGCCCATTACCAAGAACATCGGCGACCTGCTCGAGGACCTGCTGCACGAGTGCGAGCAGTTTGTGGGCAAGCCCGCGGCACTCATGACCAAAGACGAGCGCATTCGTGCCATTGGCTACCTCGACCGTCGCGGTGCCTTCCTCATTTCCAAGTCGAGCGAGCGCGCCTGCGAGTTCTTTGGCATCTCCAAGTACAGCTTCTATAGCTACCTCAATGAGGCCAAGGCGGCGGCCGGCGACAAGTAGGCACTCGCCTGGATTGCCCCTCCCTTTTTGGGCGCGAGTTCAGGAAACCACGAATCCGAGACCGAGCCGCTTGGGAAGTTCCATATAATCGATGTCATTAGTATTTCGAAAGGATGGGACAGAATGGCGTTGAGCAAGGCATCATGCACCGGTCGCGGATTGATTCCGGCAATTGGTGGACATGTGCACCGCATGTTCGATGAGGGTGAAGACGACCTGTTTTCGCTGAACCTTGACGACGTGATGGATGATCGCCCGTGGACCGCCGACGAACTCATGGGCGGCGGCGGGGCTCGCCCGTCAAGCCCCAATCCCGCACTTGCGCCTGAGCCCGTATCTGCGCCGACTCCTGCGCAGTCGCCTGTTTCGACGCCCGCGCCTACGCCCGCACCCACTTCGGCGCCCACGCCCGCTCCCCGCCCCGCAAGCGACCCGTCCGAGACGGCGGCATTTCTCGCAGCAGCGACGCAGGGCAAATCGGCCGACAGCACCGTTATGTACAGCGCCCAGCAGTTGCCTGTTCCTGCGGCACGCAAGCCTCCGGTCGCAAGGCTCGATGAGCCCGTTGCCCATCAGGTTGCCTACGATTCCTGGGCTGCAACCGATCTGGATGAGACCTCTACCGGCATGCCGGCGCTCGATGTTCCAGTTAACCCGCTTTTTGCCGCCAACACGAGCGCCGCGGACTATGAGGGCGGTGCGGCATATTCCGGTTATTCCGATGGCTATGCTGGCACCGGTCGCATCGAGACCGAGGATTATGGCACCGCATCGAGCGATTATCTCAACGATCCGTACGCCGCCACGCCTGCACCGGAATATGACCCGGAGGCCGCGTCCGCGCCGGCGTATACCAAAAGCACGGGCGAAGAGCGCTTCGCCGATTATTACGCCGAGGAAAAGGCGCTGCGTTTCTCGGAATTTCCGCAGGCAGTCAAGGTTGCCTTTATCGCCATTATCATTGCCCTGCTCGGTGTCATTGCGTTTGAGGGGTTCCAGCTGTTCCGCGGCCCCACCCAAGCGGAGTCGGAGACCCAGCAAAAAGAGGACGACAACCAGTACCTGGACATCAACACCCTCAAGGGCGACCCCAACGACGAGGACGACGAGTAGCGAGGGCTGAAGGCGACCACAGGATCCCGCATCCAGCACCGACTTCTAAGTGCTGTTTTGTCATCCAGCCACACTTTTCCGAAGTTTTAAGGTGCCTATCTCGACACTTTTCCGTACTTTTACACGGCTGATTTCGACACTTTTCCGGATGGAAGCCGAATAATCACTTGGGAAACCAACGCCATCCGCGCGTCATTTCGCGGATGGCGCTTGATTTCTGTCCGTACACGTTGATAGACCCCATCGTGCCCGCAAGGAGCGGGCGCGTTTTATCCAGAGTCGGGGTAGAGAGTTGGCTCCACGATCCCGACGCCAACCGGCCAAGAGGCACGGTGGCCCTGCCAATATCGATGAAAGGAGTCCGTATGGACAATTTCTCCGTGCGCAGTGAGCGCAACTTCCACAACCTGGCAGCCAAGCCAAAACGAATGCATCTTCTGGACAAGCCGAACGGCTATGCCTCGGCCATGCTCAAGAGCAGTCTCCCCCACCAGATGTGCTTTACCGTGCAGGCGCTCGAGAAAGAGCTCTACACCGCCGGCGACCCGCACGTACTGCAGATCAAGCTGCTTGGAGACGACTCGCGCGAGCTGTCTAGCTGGAAGCTGTTTGCCGACGGCACGTGCGTCGCAAGCGGTTCGGGTGACTTTGCCCGCGAGTGCTTCTGCGAGGGAGCTGAGGTGTTTCTGGACCTGTGTCGCGACGCCGTCGAGACTGCCGAGCTGTGCCAGTGGAGCGAGAGGGAGTACGAGCTGTTGGGTGCCGCGCGCGGGATTGCGGGGGGGTGTAGGAACAGAAGCCTCATGACGGTGGCCTCAGCTGGAATGACGTATCGCTCGATAAATGATCTCAACAACGTAGCCGATGCGCCGCATTTCACCTCAAAGGCATTGAGCGATCAGGAGGCGTCCAGCATTTCTTTGATATCCCCAATTGATTGTTCCGAGAAAGTCTCTTCATGTCCTTATAATCGCCCTTACGAGAAACGTGGACGAGACAGGCGTCCATATGCCGTCTCTAAACTAACGAGCCGTTCGCGGAAAGAACATCTGGCTAGCATGGGCCAAAGATATACTGGTATCGCTGCAACAATTATGGAAGATCGGCACCACCAATGACCTCCTTGAAATTCTCCAGGCGCTTCGCGCTTAGCCTGCTCGCCTCGCTGTCCGCCACCGTAGCGCTTGCTTTGCCCTCAACCGCCCTAGCCGCGTCGGACCCGAACCCGCCCAGCATCTCCAACGTGACGATATCCGCGACGACAGTCACGGCCGGCTCCACGCTGCATGTCGGCTATAGCGTCGATGACCCTGACGGGGTACGGTCCGTCACGCCCATAGTCGAAGTCCTTGTCGAAAACGATACCGGAGACCATGGAATCAGTTCCCGTCTCGCCTTCTCGTCGACCGGCAACACGACCGCGGGCTTCGATATCTCCACCTCCCCGAGCGACCGGCCCTGCAGGTACCGGATCATCGGCCTCGGCGTGACCGATAGTCTTGGATGGGTTACCGATGTCTACGACACGACGTATGCCGAGGAGAAGGGGCTCGACTGTCCGACCTTCACCACCGACCCCCTCGAGTATGAGGTGACCGAGGGACCCGAGGACCAAAACCCGCCGACCGTGTCCTCCGTGTCGCTCTCGAGCAGGGAGGTCGCAACCGGTGCCGACCTCCACATCTCTTGGACCGTCTCCGATGCCGACGGCGTTCGCTCCGTTTCCCCCATACTGCGGCAGGGCTGGGAGAATTCGGACGACGGCTGCTCTGTTTCGTCAGCCTATTATCACGGAGGCTCGTCTATCGACGGGTTTGACCTCACATTCGACAGCAATAGGATCGGAAGGCACAGGCTGATCGGCCTTTCGGTCACCGATGGCCTAGGGTTCGAGACCGATGTGTACGAGAGTTCCTACGCCAGGGCCAACGGCATTTCGGGCGCGACTTTCTCGGTTGGCGACCCGAGCGAGCTGTGCTTCGAGGTGACCGGCAGCGCGATCGACCGGAACCCGCCCACGGTCTCGAACGTTTCCATCTCCGCGAAGAGGGTCCCCGTCGGCGGGATCCTCCGTATCTATTGCAATGTAGGCGACGCGGACGGCGTAAAGTCTGTCTCCCCGATCCTCGGCGACCCCGGCTATGTCGAGGACCCGAACTCTTTAAAGACCCGCAAAACGTTGAGCTGCAGCTACGATGCGGCAAGGGGCTATATCGAAATCGAGTTCCCCACGTCGCTCTCGATGGGCTCGTTTGAAATCCAAGCCCTCGCGGTCCTCGACAAGACGGGCCACGAGACCTTCGTCTACAGCTCCGCCTACGCCGAGCGTAACGGCAAGACCGGCGTTCAGACCTTTGATGTCGACGACGCGGGGGACGTCACCTTCGACGTGACCGCTCCGCTGTATGCCGCCACCAAGGGCGACGGGCAGGCGTATGCAAAGGACGGCG
>CABUZI010000114.1 GCA_902496005.1 uncultured Collinsella sp. | reverse complement strand
CGCAGATGGCAATAACCGAGATGATCCAAATGACAAGCAGGATGATCTTGCCGTTATTGTCGATATCGAGAACCGTCGACAGGACAAAGAGCAGGACCTGAACGCCCACCACGGCGGCAAAACCGCCCTTGATGTAGTACGGGTAGCGATGTTCAAAGGCGACCGCATGATCGAGCAGTTCGCGACGGTACGAATCGGAATCGAGCATGACGCGCATGGCCGTGCGCAGCGAGTAGCGCTGGCGCGGCAGGTCGTTGGACTCGCAAATCATCATACCGGTCGTGGAGAGCTGTTTATCAAAGAGCAGGTTAAGGTTGAGCAGCAGCGGACGCAGCTGCAGGCCGATAAAGAGCGCCACGATCAAGAACACGCCCAGAATGCACAGGTTAAACAGGTAGTTGAACGAATACATGCCGCCGACCGTCTCGCGCAGCAGATTGATGCCGTAGGTAAAGGGCAGCAGCGGGTGCAGCCACTGGAAGAAGCCGGGCATCATCTCGATGGGGTACATGCCCGACGAACCCGGGATCTGCACGATGACGAGAATGACGCCGATAGCCTTGCCGATATGCTTAAACGTGGTGGACAGCGCATAGATGATATTGACGTAGGTGAACGAAATGGCGATGCCGCCCAGCACGAACAGCAGCGGGCTGACGCACTGCACGCCAATCACCAGATCGCCTACCGTAACGATGATGGCCTGCAACGCGCCCAGGATCACCATGAGCAACCAGCGGCCAAAGTAGCCTTGGCGCGCCGTAAAGCTGCCAACACCTTCACGGTCGACCTCGAGCTTGTAAATGGCGATGAGCACATAGCCGCCCACCCAAAGCGCCAGATTGGTGTAGAAGGGAGCGATGCCCGAGCCAAAGCTCTTGACCGGATAGATTGACTTGGACGTCAACTCAACCGGAGACGCCATGAAATCTGCCACGTCATTGACATCGACGCCCATCAGATCGGCCAGCTCGCCCATGGACTCGGAGGTCTGCAGCGCCGCGATGTCATTGGCGGCGGTTGCAAGCTTGTCCTGGACCTTGGCAAGCGAGGAATCGGTCTGGGACAGCGTGGTCTTGGCCTGGCCGAGCGTAGCGCTAAGCTGCGCCAACGTGCCGCGCGCATTTGCAAGTGTAGGTGTCATACCCGAGACGATACCGGTCAGGTCGCCCGAAACGGCAGCAAAAGAGTCGAGCGCGCTCGAGGCCTTCGGCAGCGCGTTTTGGCCCAAGTCCGTCTGGGCTTGGCCAAGGTTGGTCGCACCGGTATGAATTGCGTTATTGATAGCGTCACTGGCACCCGAAACAGCCGCTGCGTCATTCGCCATGGCGCTCGACTGCGCGGACAGACCGTCCTTGATGCTCTGAAGCTTTTCATTCTGCTCTCGAAGCAAATCGATGGTCGATACAATGCGCGCGTCAATTTCCTCGGAACCTGTCGACGTGTCATTGGCGAGAATCTCCAAGTGCCCGATAACGGCCTTATTGTGGTCGATCGTCGCTTGAAGAGACTCGAGCGAGTTGTCGATACGGGTGGTCGTAGATGTGACCGCGCCCGTCAGCTTGCCGATGGCAGCGTTCGCAGAGGCCGATGTCTTGGTGAGCGCAAGGCTGCCTTCCGAGAGCGCCTTGGAGAGCGAGGTGATGGAGTTGCCCGCCGTGGTGCGAGCTTCGCTCAGCAGGTCGTTGCCCTGGGAGATCGCCTGCGTCAGCGACGGTGCCTGGCCTTGCAAGCCGGCAAGTGCCGCATCAGCCGAGGCGATAGCGCCACTCGTCTTATCGATGGCGGCATTCATATCGCCAATCGAATCGCGCACCTTGCCCAAGGTGTCGGACGCCTCGGACACCGAACTTGCCAGCGAGTCCTGAGTCTGGGTTGCCTTGTCCTTTAAATCGACACCGGCATCCTTGGCGATACCGGCAACAGTCTTGCCTACCGTAGAGACAAATTCCGAGTTGATCTGCTCCTCGATGGTGTTTGCACCGGTATCGGTAACCTTGGGCGCAATGGCGCTCTTCTTCTCATTGACGTAGTACGTGAGCTTGGGCTGATGGTAGTTGCCGTCGAGCATCGAAACCAGGTTATCCGAGAAGTTCTTGGGAATCACGATAGCGGCATAGTACTCACCGCTCTCGACGCCCTCCTTGGCATCGAACGCCGAATCGACGAAGGTCCAGCCCAGCTGATCGTTCTCCTTGAGCTGATCGACAACCTGGTCGCCCGCGTTGAGCTCGCCCACCAAGTCGTTTTGGGTGCCCCGATCGTTGTTGGCGATGGCAATCTTGATACCCTGGGTGTTTCCGTACGGATCCCAGTTGGCCACGATGTTGTACCAGGCATACAGCGAGGGAATAACGCACACGCCAAGGGTAACCACCAAGGCGACGGGGTTCACAAGCAGTCGCTTAATGTCGCGCTTAAATATCGCAAAGGACACCTTTGCATTGGATAGTTTGCTGCCGAGACTCACGCTTGGACCATCCATCCTGTCGTTAAATCGAATCGTACTATCGACAACCATTGTACGTAGGCGCTTTAGCGTCTCAAAGCACAATGGTATTGAGTTTTGCGGGTAGCAATATACTACGAAGACAAATTAACGTACAGTTGTACAGTATCCTAAATTTCAGCAGGTCACAAAACCACAACCCGCACAAATTAGCAATTCAAATAGTCATCGGGGACGTTCTTAAACGACTAGTCAAACAAGAACGTCCCCAATGACTACTTAGGACCACGGCAACGTCGATGTTTTGGCAATGCCAGCGAGCGGGCGCCAGAGCGAACAAATTGGCATGAAAAGAGGACGGCATAGACCTTCTGGTCATGCCGTCCTCTTTGAATGACAAGTTGTCGCTCTGGCGCCCGCGCAGCGTCGACTGGTCCGCCGTTCGTTAGAACGGCGGACCTGAGGGCAGCGTCGAGCCGTTACGCGGTTTGGGAAAACCCCGTAACTACCTAACTACATCAAGTTGCAAACAGATGCCGCGAAGGCCACGGGGTCCTCGGGCAGAATACCCTCGACCAGCAGGGCCTGGTCATAGAGCAGGCCGGAGTACTGCTTGATCTTGTCGGCGTCGCCTGCCTTCTGGGCAGCGACGAGCTTGGCAAAGACCGGGTGCTTGGCGTTGAGCTCGAGCACGCGCTGACTCTTGGGCATGCCGTCGGGCGCGCCCTCGGGTCCCTTCTGGAGCACCTTCTCCATCTCGAGCGAAAGTGGGCCCTCGGTGGTGATGCAAACGGGGGCATCGGTCAGGCGCGCGGAGACGGCAACTTTCTCGACCTTGTCACCGAGCGCCTCCTTCATAGCGCTGAAGAGGTCCTCGTTTTCCTTGGTGGCGTCCTCGGCCTCCTTTTTCTCGTCCTCGGTCGCCAGGTCAAGATCACCGGTCGCGACGTTCTTGAGCTCCAGATGACGATCCTCGACCTCGGGCTCGGCACCGTCGGCCACAGCCTTCTCGGCAGCCTCGCGGGCAGCATCGTCCTCGTAGATCTTGGGCATATCGGCGGCAACGTACTCACGCATAGCCTGGAACGTGAACTCATCCACATCCTGCGTTAGCAGCAGCACGTCATAGCCGCGGTCGAGCACGCCCTTTACCACGGGCATCTTGGCCAAGCGCTCGCGCGAGTCGCCGGCGGCGTAGTAGATGGCCTTCTGATCCTCGGGCATGCCCTTGGCATACTCGGCCAGGGTAATCATCTTCTGTTCCTTGGCAGACCAGAACAGCAACAGGTCGGCGAGCTCATCGGCCTTCATGCCATAGCTCGAGTAGATGCCGTACTTAAGACCGCGGCCAAAGTTCTCAAAGAACTTCTCGTAGGCCTCGCGGTCGTTGTCACGCATATCCTCAAGGTCGGCGGTAATCTTCTTTTCCACACGCTTGGCGATGGCCTTGAGCTGACGGTTCTGCTGCAGCGTCTCGCGCGAGATGTTGAGCGACACGTCGGCGGAATCCACGACGCCGCGGACAAAGTTGTAGTAGTCGGGCAGCAGGTCGTCGCACTTCTCCATGATCAGGACGTTGGAGCTGTAGAGCGCCAGGCCCTTCTCGTAGTCCTTACTGTACAGATCGAACGGCGCGCGGCCCGGCACAAACAGCAGGGCGTCGTACTCGAGCGTGCCCTCGGCGTGGAAGCTGATGGTGCGCGAAGGATCGTCAAAGTCGTGGAACGTAGACTTGTAGAACTCGTCGTAGTCCTTCTGCTCGACATCGGAGCTGCGCTTCTTCCAGATCGGCGTCATGGAGTTGACGGTCTCGAGCTCCTGGTAGTCCTCGTACTCGGGCTTGTAATCGTCGCCGGCGTCCTCGGGCTTGGGTTTCTGGCGGCTCTTGGACACCATCATCTGAATCGGGTAGCGCACATAGTTGCTGTACTGCTGAATCAGGCTCTTGAGACCCCACTCGGTCAGGAAGCGATCGTAGGTCTCGGCCTCGCCGTCGGCATCGAGCTTCTCGTTCTCGCGCAGCGTCAGGATGACATCGGTACCGTGCTCGGCGCGCTCGCCATCTTCGATGGTGTAACCCTCAAGACCATCAGACTCCCACACGTGAGCGGTGTCCTCGCCATAGGCGCGGCTGACGACCTTCACGTGGCTGGCGACCATAAAAGCCGAGTAGAAGCCCACGCCAAACTGGCCGATGATGTCGACATCCGAACCCTGCTGCTCGGCGTTCTCGGTCTTAAACTCCTCGGAGCCGGAATGGGCGATGGTGCCCAGATTGCGCTCGAGCTCCTCGGCGGTCATGCCAATGCCGTTATCCGAGATGGTAATGGTGCGGGCGTCTTTATCAAAGGAGACGCGAATGGCCAGGTCGCCCTGGTCGATCTTGACGCTCGGATCCTGCAGGCTCTTAAAGTTGAGCTTGTCGACGGCGTCGCTCGCGTTAGAGATAAGCTCGCGCAGGAAGATTTCCTTATTGGTGTAGATGGAGTTGATCATAAGGTCGAGCAGTTTTTTGCTCTCGGTCTTAAATTGACGCATGTGCAGTCCTTTCGCGCTACCCCTGCCCACAAAAACGGCCCGGTTGCCCGAGCCGCATTGCAGACCTGCTATGTTCAGACTTAGATTTTATAACCCATTAGCGCGCATATATACATACGGAATCGAAAAACTGTATGTTGGAACACCCATGCGTCGATTGCCAAGGAGTATCCCCAACTGCCAGCAGAGACGATATGAGCAGGACATAAAAACATTGAGAGCCCCTGCTGCATGAAAGACCGCGGATTAGGCCGACAATGGTGAGTGTCTAATCCAACCGTGGCGGCCACGCCGCATTCATG
>CABUZI010000113.1 GCA_902496005.1 uncultured Collinsella sp. | reverse complement strand
CACAGGCGGTCGTAAATCTCGTCTGCAAAAATCATGAGCTGGTGCCTGCGCGCAACCTCAACGATGCCCTCGAGCACCTCACGCGGATAGACGGAACCCGTGGGGTTGTTAGGGTTGATGATGACGAGGGCTTTGGTCGCGCTCGTGATCTTGGACTCCATATCCTCCAGGTCGGGATACCAATCCGCCTGCTCATCACACAAATAATGTACGGGATGACCGCCGGCAAGGGTTGCGCACGCCGTCCAGAGCGGATAGTCGGGGCTGGGGATCAGAATCTCGTCGCCATTGTCGAGCAGCGCGTTCATCGAAAGCTGAATGAGCTCGGACACGCCGTTGCCCGTGTAGATGTGCTCCATCTGAACGTTGGGCAAGCCCTTGATCTGCGAATACTGCATGATCGCCTTGCGCGCAGAGAACAGTCCGCGCGAGTTGGAATAGCCTTCGCAGTCGGGCAGCTGCTGGCGCATATCCTTAATGACCTCATCGGGCGTGCGGAAACCAAAGGGCGCCGGGTTGCCAATGTTGAGCTTGAGAATACGCTCGCCCTCGTCCTCCATACGGGCGGCCTCGTCGACGACAGGACCGCGCACGTCATACAGGACGTTATCGAGCTTGGTGGATTTAGAAAAAGTACGCATGGTGGTGCTCCTTGGAATTTGAGCTGAGGGATGGGGTTCGGGCCTAGAAACGTTGCGGGGCGATGATGCCTCGCTTTGATCGGCGTCACCGGCGAGCAGCCAGGTAACATCGACCTCCAAAATGCGGGCAAGCAGCTCTGCCACATCGCGCCGCGGGATCGTCTTGCCGCTCACATATTGGCTCATCTGACTCTTACCGAGTTTTTTGCCGAACATCTCCGATGCACGAATCACGTCCGACTGTCGAACGTCGCGATCGGACATAGCCTGTCGCAGGCGATCGCTAAACGTCTCTTGGGCCACAGGAACCTCCTTGCTGGCAAAGTTCAATTTATAGAACACGAATTGAACCAAGGTTCAATTTAGGCAGCAGTATAGCGCGGCACCTCATTCGAAAGTTCAATTTCATAAGAAAATGTACCGAACTCCAAGATTTGCCCAAGGCGGACAATGACGTGTACACGTTTAGAGGTATTCAAGGAATCGGGCGGCGGCAAGCGAAACATCAGTCGCGCGATATATCGCATTGATTTGCCGATGGGGATATCCCTCGAGCGAACGCACGGCAACATCGAACTGACAGCGGCGCAAGATGAGCGCGGGAAGAATACTCACGCCCAGGCCGTCCTCGACCATGGCCATAATCGCATAGTCATCCCAGGTCGACAGTTTTGAGCGCACTGTCAGTCCCGCCCGACGAAACAGCGGCGTAATCTCGTCATCGGTGCCGCGTTCCAGCAGAATAAACTGCTCGTTGGCCAAATCGGCAAGGGAAACGACCTCTGCGGTGGCAAGCGAGGAGTCCGCTGGCACCACGGCCATCAGCTCGTCTTGCACCAACGGCCGCGACGCCATGCCGGCGCCGCGTGGCTCACGCGGGATAAAGCCCAGATCGCAGCGGCCCTCTCCCACCCATTGTTCGATCTCTGAGTAATCGCCCATCAGCAACTCATAATCGACGTCCGGGTGATCGGCGCGAAAGCGCGCGATCACCGGCGGCAGCACGTGGGTCGCCACGCTCGAAAACGTACCGATGCAGATTTTGCCGCGCATGAGCCCACGCATCTCATCCACCCGACGCTGCAAACGAACAAATTCCTCGCATAACGCCTCGACCGCCGGCATGACTTGCCGCCCATCGGCAGAAAGCACTACGCCCTCGTGGCTTCTATCGAGCACTTTAAAGCCCCAGTCGGCCTCAAGATCGGCCACCATACGGCTCACGCCCGACTGCGAATAGCTCAGGCGCTCGGCGGCGCGCGTAAAGCTTCCGGCGCGCACCGTCTCCAGCAGCACCTGCATCTTTTGAATATTCGTTTCCACGACACGCCTCCACCTTTGCATGAGTTTTTGTCATGTTATCCATGCATTATATTCTCTTTTCTTCTAAAGCCACCTCACCCATAGTGAACATGCTCGGATATAGAGGGGATGTCAGCGCATGAACAACGGACTGTTTACGTACTTAGCAGCATTGCTATTGTTTGGCTCCAACGGCGTCATCGCCGCTGCCATCGCGCTGCCGAGCTCCGATATCGTGCTACTCCGCACGTTTTTGGGCGCACTCTCGCTTGTCGCCATCCTCATCATCACCCAACGCCATACGTTGCAGGCGCCATCTCGCCCCCGCGAAGCCGCAGCCCTCCTCCTCTCGGGAGCCGCGCTGGGCGCCAGCTGGATTTTTCTGTTCCGCGCCTACCAGACGATCGGCGTCGGCGTATCCTCGCTGCTGTACTACTGCGGCCCCATCATTGTCATGGCGCTCTCCCCGCTCATCTTTGGCGAAAAGCTGACCAGCGGCAAAATCGCCGGCTTTATCGCCGTTGCGTGCGGTGCTTTTCTCATTGCGGCCCAAGGCCTCGGCGGCAATATGCCCATTGCAGGTATCGCTTGCGGCATCGCCTCGGCCTTCTGCTACGCGCTGATGGTCATCGCCAGCAAGGGCGCGCCACACATCGAAGGCCTCGAAAACTCCACGCTCCAGGTGAGCGCCGCCTTTGTGACCGCGCTGACCCTCACACTCATCACGCAGTGCGCCCCCTCATTCCTGTCCGCCGGTGTCGCCGCCAGCATTGATTGGCGCGCCGTCGTCATGCTCGGTGTCGTCAATACCGGCATCGGTTGCCTGCTCTACTTTAGCGCCGTCGCCAAACTGCCCGTACAGACCGTCGCGGTCGTCGGCTACCTCGAGCCACTTTCGGCGGTCGTGTTCTCGGCCGTCCTTTTGGGCGAAGCCATGACACCGGTCCGCCTGATGGGCGCCGCACTTATCATCGGCGGCGCGCTCTTTTGCGAACTCGCCGACAAACGCGCAGGCGCCAAGGCCGGCATCGCCCAAACAGCACGCGCCTAAAAGCCCCCTCTTCATTCAGTTTCAAAGCCGGGGCGCGTCCGCGGTTATCACATTGCAGCACGCCATTCAGCGGATGCGCCCCTGCTTCGAAATGCTACCTGCGTACATGAATAATCCCCAGCTGAGGATTATTGTCTAAAGTAACCTGATGTGCCAAACTGCTCTTGTATGTGTAAAGACGGCATAAAAGTTATCTGTCTTGGACAGATAACCGGATGTCTAAGGGAGTCCACGTGGCGCACACCAAACTGGAGGCAAACCTCCAAGGCCGGCATGGGCAGGGCGGGCACGGAGCCATTCCCCTCTCCGCTGGCATGCTGCTCGTAACGCTCGGCGTCGTCTATGGCGACATCGGCACGAGCCCTATGTACACCATGAAATCAATCGTCGCCAACAACGGCGGCATCGGCACCGTCAGCGAGGATATGATTCTGGGCGCACTTTCGCTCGTCATCTGGACCATGACGCTCGTGACCACGGTCAAGTACGTGGTAATCGCCATGAAGGCCGACAACCATAATGAAGGCGGAATCTTCGCTCTGTTCAGTCTCGTGCGCAAGGTGGCGCCGTGGCTGATTCTCCCCGCCATGATCGGCGGCGCGGCGCTGCTCGCCGACGGCATCCTCACCCCCGCGGTCACGGTCACCACGGCCATTGAGGGCCTGCGTACCATCGAGTGGGGCCACGCGCTTTTGGGTGACGGGCAAACCAACGTCATCATTCTTACCATCATCATTATCTGCGGCCTATTTGCCATGCAGCGTGCCGGTACCTCGTCGATCGGCAAGCTGTTCGGCCCGCTCATGACGCTGTGGTTCCTGTTCTTGGCTGGTGCCGGTCTGTTCAACATGCTCGGCAACCTGTCCATCTTGCGTGCACTCAACCCCATCCGCGGCATCATGTTCCTGTTCTCGCCCATCAACCGCTCGGGCATTATGGTGCTCGGCTTTGTCTTCCTGTCAACGACCGGCGCCGAGGCGCTCTACTCGGACATGGGTCATGTGGGCAAGGCCAACATCTACGCATCCTGGCCGTTCGTAAAGGTGGCCCTCATCCTTAACTATCTGGGTCAGGGCGCTTGGCTGCTCGCCAACAACTCCAATCCTCAGATGCTCGCGATGGATATCGTCAACCCGTTCTATATGATGCTTCCCGATCCCCTGCGCCCCTTTGCCATCGTGCTCTCGGCCGTAGCGGCGATCATTGCCTCGCAGGCGCTCATCACCGGCTCGTTCTCGCTGGTATCCGAGGCAACGCGCCTCAACCTTATGCCGCACCTGCGCATCCACTACCCCAGCGACACCAAGGGCCAGCTCTATATTCCGCTCGTCAACAACATCATGTGGGTCGGTTGCATCTTCATCGTTCTGCTGTTCCAGAACTCCGAGCGCATGGAGAGCGCCTACGGCCTCGCCATTACCGTGACCATGCTCATGACCACGACACTTTTGACGAGCTACATCGCCGGCATCCTCAAGCACAAGCTGGGTGCCTGCGTCTTCGCCCTGCTCTTTGGTGCCATTGAGCTGTGCTTCTTCTCTTCGTGCCTCACCATGTTCTTTGACGGCGGCTACGTCATGATCTTCCTGGCCTCGCTGCTGTTTGGCCTTATGTATGTGTGGCGCCGCGGCACCGCCATCGAGCGCACGCAGACGATTCTGCTGCCCGTCTCCAAGTACATCGACCAGCTCAATCGCCTGCGCAATGACGAGACCTATCCCGTGCTCGCCGACAATCTGGTATTCCTCACCAACAGTCCCGACCCGCTCACGCTCGACCGCGACGTGCTCTATTCCATCCTGGACAAGCACCCCAAGCGCGCCAAGGCATACTGGTTCATCAACGTGCACGTCACCGATGAACCCTATACGCACGAATACTCCGTTGAGACCTTTGGCACGGACTTCCTGTTCCGCGTGCGCCTGAACCTGGGCTTTAAGGTCAATCAGCGCGTCAACGCCTATCTGCGCCAGATCGTTGGCGACCTGATGACATCGGGCGAGTTGCCGCCGCAACATCACACCTACTCCATCTACGAGACGCGCGGCAACGTGGGCGACTTCCGTTTTTGCATGCTGCGCAAGATGCTTGCCCCCGAGACGGACATCAACCGCAACGACCATCGCGTCATGGCCATCAAGTACGCCGTCCGCCGCGCCTGCGGAAGCCCGGCACGCTGGTACGGTCTTGAGAACTCGGCCATCATCATCGAGTACGTGCCCCTCTTTGCTCGTATGCGTCCGGCAGTCAAACTCGTACGCACCCAGGTGCCACTCGAAGTTCAGATCGAGGAAGCCGAGGAAAT
>CABUZI010000112.1 GCA_902496005.1 uncultured Collinsella sp. | reverse complement strand
GGATCGACAGCTTGTGCTGGACGAGCGGGTGATCGACAAGCGTCACACGGGACGCATCGTAGGTGACGGTCATGGATTGATTGCCCCTTTCGTTGCGGCCGCAAAACGGCCTTGCTGACAAGGCGCGCAGCAATGTTGCCGCCGCACGCCATGCATTAGTTTAGCGGTTTGTTGTATCGAGCAGCCCATCGCAGCCCTACTGTGCGGTGCTGAGCGAGCGCCTGACCGCATCACGCCAGCCCGCAAGGTTTTGCTCGCGGCGCTCGGCGGACATGTGGGGAAGGAAGGTCCTAACGATCTGGGCATTTTGCTCCAGCTCTTCCAGGTCTTCCCAATAGCCGACGGCAAGACCCGCCAAGTACGCGGCACCGATTGCCGTGGTCTCCACCGTCTCGCATTGCAGCACGGGGATATCCAGCAGGTCGGCCTGGAATTGCATGATGAACTCGTTACGCGAGGCACCGCCATCGACAGACAGGCGCTCAATCGAAAGCCCCACGTCCTGCTCCATGGCGCGCAGCACGTCGTAGCTCTGATATGCCATGGATTCGCAGGCGGCACGTACGATGGTCGCACGGCTCGAGGCGCCGGTCAGACCGCACACGATACCGCGGGCATGCGGGTCCCACCAGGGAGCACCCAAACCCGCAAAGGCGGGAACGAAGTAGCAGCCCTCGTTGTCGCTAATCGAAGCGGCGAGTTGTGCCGACTCGCTCACGCTCGAGATGATGCCCATGTTGTTGCGAAGCCAATTCATCGTTGAGCCGGCGGCAAAAATAGAGCCCTCGAGCGCATAGCTGACTTTGCCGTCCGCAGCGATACCGATGGTGGAGACCAGGCCATTCTTGGATTCGACGATCTCGTCGCCGGTGTTCATGAGCATAAAGCAGCCCGTGCCATAGGTGTTTTTGGTCTGGCCGGGACGGAAACAGCAGTGGCCGAACAGCGACGCCTGTTGGTCACCCGCCACGCCCATGATGGGCGGCATGTTGGTCATGATGTCGCTCGCGACGCGGCCGTAGTCGCCCGAGCTCCAGCGAACCTCGGGCATCATGGAACGTGGGACGTCAAAGAGCGCCAGCAGGTCGTCGTCCCAATCGAGCGTATGGATATTAAAGAGTGCCGTGCGGCTGGCATTGGTGTAGTCGGTGGCAAAGACCTGGCCGCCGGTGAGGTTGTAGATGAGCCAGGTGTCGATGGTGCCAAACATGAGGTCGCCCGCCGCCGCGCTCTCGCGTGCGCCGTCGACGTTGTCGAGAATCCACTGCACCTTGGAGGCCGAGAAATACGGGTCAAGCGTGAGTCCCGTGCGGGAGCGCACCAGCTCCTCGCAACCCTGTTCAACCAACGCGTCGATCGCCGGCGCGGTACGGCGGCACTGCCATACGATGGCGTTATAGATGGGCTGGCCGCTCACGCGGTCCCAGACCACCGTGGTCTCGCGCTGGTTGGAGATGCCGATGGCGGCGATGCGGTCAGAATGGATGCCGCTCTTAAACTGAACCTCCATCATGACGGCAATCTGGCTGGCAAGGACCGTCATGGGGTCTTGCTCTACCCAACCGGGACGCGGAAAACTCGTTTTGACGCTGCGACGTGCCTGCGCGACGATGCATCCATACTCGTCGACGATGGTCGCAAGTACCGAGGTGGTGCCGCAGTCGAGCGCCATGATGTAGGAACCGCCAAAGTTAAACGAGGCATCTTCCATGCCCAGGCTGCCCAGATTCAACGACATCGCTTACACCTTTCTATTGCATCGGGTCGGACAGGACCCGCTCGATCTCTGATGCGGGGAGCGCGCCTTGGCGCAGGATCTGGAGCTCGCCGCGCTGAAACGACACGATGGTTGAGGCGTCGCGACACGGGGTCTCACCTGCATCGACAGCCACATCGACCCCCTCCAGGATGCGCTCCTCCACCGTGACAAAACTTGCCGGCGCGGGCGCGCCGTGCGTGTTGGCGCTGGTGCAGGCAAGAGGGCTGCCGCAGGCGCGGATGAGCGCCTGAACCACGGGCGAGGCCGAAGCGCGAAGTGCCACCGTGTCGTCGGCGGCGCGCATAAAGGTCGGCACGCAGGGGGCCGCCTTGACCACGATAGTCAGGGCGCCCGGCCAGCATCGTCGGGCGAGCACGCGGGCCTCGTTAGGGATATCAACGCCATAGCGGTCGAGTGCCTCGGCATCATCGACCAGCCAGGCAACCGTTTGGGTGAGCTCGCGCTGCTTGAGGGTAAAGATGCGACGATATCCGGTACCGAGGGCGGGGGCCGCGGCGCCGTTGACGGTGGCCTGCGGATCGCGCGGCCACGGCAGAGGTTCACTTGTATCTTGTGGAACGGCATCCGAGAAGGCGTTGACCGCCACGGCGACACCGTAGACCGTCTCGGTTGGAATAAGCGCCAGGCCACCGCGACCGAGTAGCTCGGCCGTGCGCTCGACTGCAAGCCGATGCGGCTCGCGCGCTCCCTCGTATACCCGATAGACCGTCTGCATGTGTATGCCAGCCCCTTACGCTCTGGTGCAAGTTTGTTTACTGTGGGGCATTCTCGCACGAAACGTTCAACCTATTTGCCCAGAGCGCATGTTGGTTTGGTGAGCGGCTCTAGTAGTCGGTGAAAGTGAGGGGGTTAATTGAAGATTTTTAGCGCGCAAGCGTAACGGTACGATCGGGAAACTCGATGCTTGCAACCAGTTTTCCGCCGAGGCTCTCTGCGTACCTGCTCAGCGTGTCGAGCCTCATCGAACCCAACTCCCCACGCTCGAGCTCGGATACACGTTTTTGAGAAACGCCCATCGACTGGGCGACCGACGCCTGTGTTAGATCTTTTAACCTGCGAATCTGAGCAAGCTTATAGGCTTCGATACGATCGCGAGTCCTCTCCTGCTCGGCGGTAATGGAGTCGCGTGTTATCCCGCGAGATTCCATATACTCATGCAGTTCCATCTCGATCGAGCCTCCTTACGTGGCGACGGTATATTTGCTCGGCCCTTGGAATGTTGATCGCATACCAACCGTTCCATTTTGCCCTTGACGATCCCGCTCGCGACTTATCACCCGCCAATAGCAATACCGCCTGGCGCTTGGGGTCAAAGGCGAAGAGGATGCGAATCACCTGCCCACCACACGACGTCACTCTCAGCTCCTTTAAATGATGAAGCTTCGAGCCCTTTACGCGGTCAACCAGCGGACGACCAAGGCTGGGACCTTCCTTCTCGAGCACCAAAAGGTCTGCATAAATCTGCTTCAGCGTAGCTTCATCCTGCTCATCAAGCCAAGGTTCAATGTAATCAAGCACGATACGGTACCGATGCAGCTGATTTGACATACCTTTCTCCTTCTATAGTAGAAGTTTTACGGTATATTGCAAGGACAAACTTGCGCAAATGTCTATTTATTCAGCTTAAATACGCTGTTTGGGCTCGGTGACGATGGCTCGAACGATGCGGGGACGATCGGTGAGGTCGTGGACGATACGCACGTCCGAAAGGCCTGCTTGACGACAGAGCTCGGCCGCGGCGTCGAGCGCGCCCTCGTAGAGCTCGCAGGCAAACAGGCCGCCGGCACGCAGCATGTAGGGCGCCGCGTTGAGCAGGCGGCGGAAGATATCGAGACCGTCGGCACCGCCCTCGAGCGCCAGATCGGGCTCAAAGTCCTTGACCTCATGCGGCAGCGAGCGCATGACATCGGTGGGGATGTAGGGCGGGTTGGAGACGAGTACGTCAAAGGTGCCCCACTCTTCGCGGGGAATGGAGCTCACCAGGTTTGTGAGGCTGAAGGCGACCTCGTCGGACGTGAGGCCAAGCGCATCGCGGTTTTTGGTAGCAAGGTCGATGGCGCGCGGCTCGATATCGGTAGCAGTGCAGGTAACGTGCCCGCGGCGCTCCCAGGCAAGGGAGAGCGAAATGCAGCCCGTGCCGCAGCCGACCTCGAGAACGCGGGCAGTGCGGGGCTCGGCTGGGGCAGATACGTTAGCCTCGGCGGCATCTTGCGCGGGAGTCGCCTGTTGGTCGTTGTCCTCAATGGCGATGCCGTATTCGTCGAGCTCGGGCTCGGGGGTTTCCATGGCCTCTGCTTCTGCCGCTTCGGCTTCTGCTGCCTGCGCGGCGGCTTCCTCGGCCTCGCGGTCGGCCAGTTCCTCGGCATAGGCGCGACTGCCCAGCACATCGCCGCCCAGCGCCGCCTCGTCGGCGGCCGTCAGGTTAGCGGCGCGGCGCTCGGCGGTCGCCCGTTCGTCTGCCAGCGCGGCCTCGGCCTTGCGTGCCTCCTCGACCTCATCGTTCCAAGGCAGCTCAACACGCTGACGGGCGGCAGCCTCGGGGCTCAGCACCTCGGCATCCAGATAATTGAGGACTTCCTCGACGAGCATCTCGGTCTCGGGACGCGGAATGAGCACGCCGGGGGCGCACGCGACGTCAATCATGCGAAACTGCGTGCTGCCCGTGATGTATTGCAGCGGCTCGCCCTTAGCGCGGCGGACAACGGCCGCATGCATGGTCTCGAGCTGGGACGCGTTAAGCGTCTCGTCCATACGCATATATAGGTCAATACGCGCCAGGCCCGTGGCAGCGCAGAGCAGCCACTCGGCAGAAAGACGGGGGTGCTCCTCGCCGCGCTCGGCCAGGTACTCCTTGGTCCACTCGAGACAACGCTTGATGGTCCAAATCTCGTTTGCCATGGGGCCCTCCCCTCTTAAGCGCCGGACGGCGCGCGAATGTCGGAGCAGATTGTACGCGAGACCAGCACTTGGCAAGGGACGATTGAAGGCGATTATCGAGAATCAGCCCAGAATTTTGCTTGGAGCCCACCTGAAGTGTTCATTCGTCGACGTCTAAATCTACATCCGTCAAGCTTTTGGCAAGGTCGCCCCAAAACTGACCAATATCTAACCAAGAACATGCCAAATCACTTGACGCACGACGCATCAAAAATCGCTCCGCGACTTCTTGAACGATATTTTGAGCAATATTTTCAATAGGAGATGCATGCTATTAATTACTTTGAGCAGGTAGACAGCTCAAATGCCATCACAGCTGATTGAATAACATCTCAAAGCAATGTGCCCAACCTAGTCATTTAAGAACGTCCCCAATGACTACCTCTAAGGCGCCGCAGGTTGAGCATACCGCATCCGGAGCAAGGCGGCGCCGCAGGTAGAGGACGGACAGCGAGCGGGCCGCATTTGAGACAAGGTGACGTGAAACGAAAGGGCGCTGACCTTCTGGTCGCGCCCTTGAAGTTGAACGTCAGATTGTCCAAATGCGGCCCACGCAGCGTCGGCTGGTCCGCCGTTCGGTAGAACGGCGGAACCTACACAGC
>CABUZI010000111.1 GCA_902496005.1 uncultured Collinsella sp. | reverse complement strand
ACGCAATCGCGTCGTCGATTAGATAAAACGAGACAGCAGACGCCACATACGTTCAGCGAGCAAAAAACACCCGCCTCGGAGATCCAAAGCGGGTGTTCGGCAACGATTTTTCGATGCGGTTAGCAGACCTGGCGAACCTCGATGTGCTTCTTATATTCGTCCACCTTGGCAAAATCGCCCAGACCGGGGCACTCGACCACGTTGGCGCCGGTGGCCATCGAAAGACGCAAGGCATCCTCGACTCGCTCGGGGGCGTCGTGCCACACGGACAGGAAGGCGGCCAGCGAGGAATCGCCGGCGCAGACGGTCGACAGCAGCTTGACGTCGAAGGTGCGGTTGGCAAACCAGATATGCTCGCCGTTGGAGAAGTACGCACCGGCGCCACCGAGGGTCAGCAGCACGTTCTTGGCGCCCTTGGCGTGCAGCTCGACCATCGCGCCCTTGACGGACTCGTCGTCGCCACCGCTCACCTTAATGCCAAAGATGTCGAGCAGCTCATCGTCATTGGGCTTGATCAGCAGCGGCTCCATGGCAATGAGGTCTGCCAGCTGATGGCTCGAGATGTCGAGGACGAACTCGGCCCCCTTGGCCTTGACGCGGCGCAGGACCTCGGCCAAGAAGCCCTCGGAAGTGTTGGGAGGCAGCGAGCCGCTGATGACTAGGCAGGTCATGTCATCGAGCGAATCGATGAGCTCAAACATCTCCTGCTCGTTGGCCTCGTTGATGGCGGCACCGGCGTTGACCATGTTGTACTCGGTATCGGGGCCGGCGTTGAGGAACACGTTGACGCGCGTAATGCCGTCGGTCCACACGGGCTTGACGGGCACGCCCAGGGCCTCGGCGCCCTTAACGATAAACTCGCCCGAGAAACCGGCGAAAAAGCCCAGGATCGTGGTGTCGACGCCGTAGTGGTCAAGCGTAAACGAGACGTTGAGGCCCTTGCCGTTGGGCGTGTAGACGGCGTTGCGGGTACGCGTGACGGTGTTGGCAGCAAGACCGTCGCAGGCGATGTTGTAGTCAATGGCGGGATTTGCAGTGAGCGTGTAAATCATGAATGTTCCTTTCACGAAGCAACGTGTTAATGAAAGTATATTCCACGCATCGGTAAAAGGCTAGGACAACTCGGTGAACGGTGTGGAAGCGATGAAGTACGGCGGAACACCTCTCCCCCGTGGCGGAACAAAAAGGCGCCCCAGCCGAAACCGGGGCGCCACATGCGCACGAATATGTCGCGTTTCGATTACTGACGATCGAGCTTGCGGACAGCAACGCGCTTGCTGTACTCGTCGACGTGACCGAAGTCGCCGATGCCGACGGACTCAGCAACGTTGGCGCCGGTGGCCATAGCGAGCTTCATGGCCTCCTCGACGTTGTCGCGATCCCTGTACCACTTGTGCAGGAACGCAGCGAGGGTGCAGTCGCCGGCGCAGACGGAAGAAACCAGCTTGATGTTGAACTCACGCTTGGCGTACCAGATGTCCTCGCCGTTGGAGAAGTAAGCGTCGCCGCGGCTACCACGGGTGAGCAGCACGTTCTGAACGCCAGCGTCGTGAGCCATCTTCATGGCAACGCGGACCTCGTCGTCGGTGTCGACCGGCACGCCGAAGATGGCCTTCATCTCGTGATGGTTCGGCTTGATGAGCAGCGGCTTCTTGTGAGCGAGCTCCTTGAGCTTGTCGGAGGACAGGTCCAGGACGACGTCGGCGCCACGAGCCTGAGCGTGCTCCATGACCTGAGCCAGGAAGTCGGGCGTAGCTTTGGGAGGCACGGAGCCGGAAACGATCAGGCACTCGAGATCGCCCGCGGTGTCCAGGATGTTGTAGAGCTCCTCCTGGTGCTGCGGCGTGATCGGAGCACCCGGGTTCAGGATGCCGTACTCGTGCTGGCCATCGTTGACGTAGGTGTTAATGCGCGTGATACCGTCGGTCCAGACCGGGCGGCAGAGGCAACCCAGGTTCATGACCTCCTCGACGATGAACTTGCCCGTGAAGCCAGCAAAGAAGCCGAGTGCGACGGTGTCAACGCCCATCTTCTTAAAGGCGAAGGACACGTCAAGGCCCTTGCCGTTAGCCGTGTAGCTGGCCGAGCCGGTGCGGACGTTCTCATCGGGCTCGAGCGGAGAGCTCGAAACCGTCATGTCGACAGCCGGGTTAGCGGTTAGCGTGTAGAACATTTACAGTACCCCCTGTATATGTGAGGGCCGCGTGGCCGGCCCATTCCAACCACGCGGTTACCTCTGATACCAAATTAGCGAGCTGCGGACTCGAGCAGTGCCTTGACCTCGGCTGCGGTGTTGCAGGCGAGCGCCTTCTCGGCGAGCTCGTCGCACTCGACCTTGGTCCACTGGCTGATGGTCTTGCGGGCGCGCAGGATCGAAGGAGCGCTCATCGAGAACTCCTCCAGGCCCCAGCTGATCAGCAGCGGCTCGAGCAGCGGATCGGCAGCGGCCTCGCCGCACATACCGACCATGATACCGGCCTTCACGCCGCTCTCGATGATGTTCTTGAGCGAGCGGAGCACGGCGGGATAGTAAACCTGGTACAGGTTGGAGATGGTGTCGTTACCACGGTCGGCGCACATGGTGTAGCCGATCAGGTCGTTGGTGCCGATGGAGAAGAAGTCGGCGACCTCGGCAAGACGGTCTGCGAGCAGCGAAGCGGCGGGCGTCTCGACCATGATGCCGACCTCGATGTTCTCGTTGAACTTGCGACCCTCTTCGGTCAGCTCGGCCTTGCACTGCTCGACGAGCTCCTTGACAGCCAAGACCTCCTCGACGCAGGTGACGAGCGGGATCATGATCTTGACATCACCGAAGGCGCTAGCGCGCAGCAGAGCGCGGAGCTGGACCTTGTACTGGTCGGGATTGGCCAGGCAGTAACGCACGGCGCGGAAGCCCATGAAGGGGTTATCTTCCTTGACCATGTGCAGATACGGAATCTCCTTGTCGCCGCCCACATCGAGCGTGCGGATGATGACAGGAGCACCCTTGAGCGCGCTGGCGACCTTACGGTAGGCGTTGAACTGCTCCTCCTCGGAAGGAAGCTCAGCAGAGTCCATGAACAGGAACTCGGAGCGGAACAGACCGATAGCCTCGGCGTCGTGATCGAGCGCGTTGGGCACGTCATCGGGGTTACCGATGTTGCAGGCGATGATCTTCTTGATGCCATCGGCAGTCACGGACGGCTTGCCACGGAAGGCCTCGAGGGCTGCCTTCTCGGCAGCGAAGGCCTCGGCCTTGGCGGTGTAGGCAGCGAGCGTCTCCTCGTCGGGATCGGCCTCGACGATACCCTTGCCACCGTCGACGACAACGGTCATACCGTTGCGCAGCGCGGTGCAGCTGTTGGAAACCGAAAGGACAGCCGGGATCTCGAGGGCACGCGCGATGATCGCGGAGTGCGACGTGCGGCCACCGGTCTCGGTGACGATACCGGCAACGTGGGCCTTATCGATCGTGGCGGTCATGGACGGCGTGAGGTCATGCACGACAACGACGGTGTTCTCGGGCAGGACGGAGAGGTCGACGACCTCCTTGCCCAGCAGCTCGGCCAGAATACCGGTGCGGATGTCGGCGATGTCGGCCGCGCGCAGACGGAACATCTCGTCGTCCATGGACAGGAACATGTTCTCGAACATGGTCGAGGTGTCCATGAGCGCCTGCTCGGCGCAGGTACCGCCGTCAATGGCAGCGTTGATGGCGTCGGTCATGCCCGGGTCCTGAGCCAGGACAATGTGTCCGCTCATGATCTCGGCCTCGGCCTCGCCCACCGTCTCTTTCATGTGGTCGGCCTGAGCCTGGGTCTTCTCGCAGAAGACCGAAAGAGCGGACTGATAGCGCTCCTTCTCTGCTGCCGAATCAGCAACCTCGTGCGGCTCAAACGTCAAGTCGGGATCGACGGCGACCATGACGGTGCCGATACCGATGCCCTCGGAAGCGTTGACTCCCTGATACATTCCCATTCCTCTCTCCGTGTCATGTGATAAAGCGTTTTGCCATATCCATGACAAAAGAGCGCAGCTACCTTACAACAGGTCACTGCGCCCCCAAATATGAACTTAGTTGTTCAACATGCGACCCGTTTGAGTTCTACTCGCCAAGACCGCTCTTGATGAGCTCGATGGCAGCAGCCAGAGCCTCGGCCTCGTCAGCGCCGTCGCACTTGACCTCGACCTCGGTACCGCAGGGGATACCAGCAGCCATAAGTGCCATCGGGGACTTGCCGTTGACCTCCTTCTCGGGGGTGACGACCGTCACGTCACAGGCATACTTGCCCATGGTGGAGGCGAACAGACCAGCCGGACGCATGTGCAGACCCTGAGGATTAACGAGGGTAGCCTTCTCAGAAACCATAGTTGACTCCTTTTTGTGTTTAACCCCTGTCATGCATGTGGCAGGAGTCAGATTCACGACGTTGTTTATATTAACTCACATCAAACGGTTTTTCATTGTGTTTCACACGAATTGTTGGACATATGTCGTATCCCTGCGCTCGCCCGCCGGGCGGGGCGGTTAAGTTTGCTGCTCTACAGTCCTGCGCAAGACGGAAAGCACATTAAGTGCTTTCCTTTGCGTGCGGAACTCGCGACAAACTTAATCGCCCCGCCCGGCGGGCGAGCTGCGGAAACTCGGTCGGTCCAAAGTAATGTCGGCTGAAAGGAATTCTGGCTGATGATCTGTTCGCGACAAGGACTCGACAGGCGGCCCCCTCTATGCCCTTTTATAGGTTGCGGTGAAATAGGGACTGAATTTGGGGTTGAATCGTTTAAACAGTCCCTATTTCACCGCAACTTATGGGAGGGATAGAAAAAGGGCGAAGGCCCTCTCCAGGGCCTTCGCCTTAGTTACAGGGGGCGATGTTATTCACGTACCGTGGAATTAGACCAGGCGGGCGTTGATCGTCTTGGCGATCTCGGCGGCGTCGGTGGAACCCTTGACGGTGGCACGGAAGTCCTCGTCCATGAGCGCCTCGGCGACCTTGGACAGGATCTTGAGGTGCGTGGTGCCAGCTTGAGCGCCCGGGATGAGCAGGGCAATGGCAACGTTGACGGGAGCGCCGTCCATGGTGTCCCAACCGGTCACGCCGGACTCGTCCTTGACGACGATGACGGCAGCCTCGGTAATGGCGTCGGACTTGGCATGCGGGATGGCGAAGCCCTCCATCATGCGCGTGGTGCCCTCGGCCTCGCGGGCCAGGAAGGCGTTCATCACGGCGTCGGCGTCGCTGGCGATACCGGCCTTGACGGCCTGGTTGGAAACGAAGCTCAGAGCCTCGTCACGAGAAGCGAAGTACTCGGCGACAAAGACATTCTCGACCTTCACGAAGTCGGCAGCCTCGGCCTTGGGGGCCTCGACGGCAGCGGCCTTGGGGGCCTCAACCGGCTT
>CABUZI010000110.1 GCA_902496005.1 uncultured Collinsella sp. | reverse complement strand
GCGAACTTCTACGAGGAAGGGCACCAGCCCGGAGGCAGCCTTCTCGACCGTTTCGATATGCGGGGGCTGATCTTTTTTAATGTAATGGGGACTTTGCTGTTGTGGCCTTGGAGGCTGCAGGCCTATCTTTGGTCAGCCAAGATTACATTGCCGGGGCCGGGGCGCCTGCTTTGTTTTGAGAAGTTCGCGAAGCCCACTTCTCCGAGGAAGCGCACCAGCCCGGAGGCAGCCCCAGCGCGAAACCGTCCCGGATGCCTACCTACTCGTTGTCGCCCGCGGTCATTTGCGTTGCGGAGAGTGCGCCGTCGGCCGCGGTTGCGGCTGCGGCGTCGGGCCAGACCCAGTCGGTAAAGGCCGGGTGATCGAAGCCCTCGCCACACGCGAACTCAAAGGCCTCGGTGCGGAATGCCTCCCACTCGTCAATCTGCTCGGCAAACTTGCCGGCGTCGACCATGCGCAGCACGTCGGCGGCCAGGGCCCAGCGGTCCATGTTGTTCAGGCGCAGCATGTCGAACGGCGTAGTCGTGGAGCCCTTCTCCTCGTAGCCGTGGACGCGGAAGGCATCGTGGCCGGGGCGGTTCCAAATCAGACGGCGAATCGTGCCGGCATAGGCATGGAATGCGAAGAGCACGGGCTTCTCACCGCAGCCAAACAGCTCAGCCCAGCGCTCATCGCTGATGGCCTGGTCGTTCTCGCAGACGTTCTGGATCTTGAGCAGGTCGACCACGTTGACGAACCACACCTTAATGCCTAGCTCGCGCAGCATATCGGTTGCAGCCAGAGCCTCGAGCGTCGGTACGTCACCGCACGTGGCGACCACGACGTCGGCCTCGGCGAGCGAGTCGGCAGTCGATGCCCACTCCCAGGCCGCAACGCCCTCGGCGAGCTCGAACTTGGCCTCGTCGACCGTCTGGAAGGTGGGGGCGGGCTGCTTGCCGCAGAAGATGGCGTTGACGCAGTCGGTGGACTGGTAGACACGCTCGGCAACAGCAAGTGCCATGTTGGCGTCAGCCGGATAGTAGGCATTCACGATATGCGTATCGTTGGCCTTGTTGAGCAGCAGGTCGATAAAGCCGGGATCCTGGTGCGAGAAGCCGTTGTGGTCCTGACGCCACACGTGGCTCGACAGCAAAATGTTGAGGCCGCTGATGGGAGCACGCCACGGAATCTCACGCTTGGTGGCCTCGAGCCACTTGCAGTGCTGGTTGACCATGGAATCGACGACGTGGACAAAGCTCTCGTAGGAGCTCCACACGCCGGAGCGGCCGGTGAGCACGTAGGCCTCGAGGAAGCCCTCGCACTGGTGCTCGGACAGCTGCTCGACAACCTTACCGGAACCGGCCAGCAGCTCGTCGTTGGCCTCGTCCCCGTAAAAGCCGGCATCCCACTGCTTTTTGGTCACCTTGTAGGCAGCCTGCAGGCGGTTGGACGCGGTCTCGTCGGGACCGAAGATGCGGAAGTCATCCATGTTCTTGGCCAGAACGTCGGCAGTGTACTCGCCAAAGACGCGGGCGGCCTCGGTGGAGCCCCAGCCGTGACCCTTACTTGCGACGGGAATCTCGTGGGCGTGAATATCGGGGAGCTCGAGCTCGCGACGGACCTTGCCGCCGTTTGCGTTGGGGTTGGCGCCGATACGCAGCTCACCGGTCGGCATAAAGGCCGTTACCTCGGGGCGCACCTGGCCCTCGGGCGTAAAGAGTTCCTCGGGCCTGTAGGAGCGCAGCCACTCGCGCAGCACGCGGAAGTGCTCGTGGGTGTCCTTGGCACTCGCCAGCGGCACCTGATGCGCGCGCCAGGAGTCCTCGGTCTTCTTGCCGTCGATCTGCTTGGGGCAAGTCCAGCCCTTGGGCGTACGGAACACGATCATGGGATAGGCCGGGCGGACCACGGTCTCGCCTGCGGCGGCCTGGGCCTGTGCGGTGGCCTTGATGTCGCAAATCTCATCGAAGACCTGCTCAAACAGGGCGGCAAAACGCGCATGAATGCTCGCGTGGCTCTCGTCGTCAAAACCGGCGACAAAGAAGTGCGGCTTGTAGCCCATGCCCTCAAAGAACTTGGTGAGCTCTTCGTCGGACACGCGGGCGAGGATGGTGGGATTGGCGATCTTGTAGCCGTTGAGGTGCAGGATCGGCAGGACGATACCGTCGGTTGCCGGGTTCACGAGCTTGTTGGACTGCCAAGAAGTCGCGAGCGGACCGGTCTCGGACTCGCCGTCGCCCACCACGGCCACGGCCAACAGGCTCGGGTTGTCCATGACGGCGCCGTAGGCGTGGCTGAGCGTGTAGCCGAGCTCTCCGCCCTCGTGGATGGAGCCGGGCGTCTCGGGCGCAAAGTGGCTCGGGATGCCGCCGGGATAAGAGAACTGGCGGAAGAACTTCTGCAGGCCAGCCTCGTCATTGGTGATGTCAGGGCGGATCTCACGGTAGGTGCCATCGAGCAGCGACTGGGCGGTGCCGGCGGGGCCACCGTGGCCCGGGCCCATCAAGAAAATGGCGTTCTGGTTGTGATCGGCAATAAGGCGGTTGACGTGGCCGAACAGGAAGTTGATGCCGGGCGTGGTGCCCCAGTGACCGACCAGGCGGTGCTTAACGTCCGGACGACCAAAGTCGCGCACCTCACCAGTTTTCTCGTCAACAAAGTCGGGGTGCATCAGCGGGTTGGAGCGAAGGTAAATCTGGCCGACGGACAGGTAGTTCGATGCGCGCCAATACAGGTCGACGCCCTCGAGCTCGGAGGCCGGCACCTCGTGGCCCAGCTTTTGCCACGGCGTTCCCAGAGTTTTAGCCATTGTTTATGTCCCTTCGCTGTATGGTCACCCTCCGATATGGCAACCTTTCGTTGGGACAAGTATATTTGCTAAAACGTTTTATCTATATGAAAAAACGTTTTATCATCCTGATTTGCCATGCTGACAGGCAGAAGCAGACATTCACCTGCGACATTGCCTGCCACAGGTACTCCACATTCAGCCTCTGAAAATTGATAAACGTGTTTAGTTATGTTTAGTAAGCTCGAGCACGCTGTCCTTAACGATAAGCGCCGGCTCCAGAACGACCTCTTCGGCACGTCTACCGCCCCTGCCGGCAAGACGCTTGGACATGCAGCCAAAAGCATGCTTCGCAAGGACACCAGGATCCTGCTCGATCGCGGTCAGCGCCGGCTCAAAGAGAACGTCGGCCGCCGAGTTGTCATAGCTCACCACCGAGATATCGTCCGGGATGCTCTCACCCATCTCGTGCAGGCGCTTGAGCAAACCGAGGGCAATGTTATCCGAGCTTGCGAACACGGCGGTGGCGTCGGTTGCGAGCACCGCCTCCGAGGCCTCGTAGGCGCTCGGAATGTAGTACTCACTCTCAAACTCCAAGCGCGCGTCGATCGGAAGACCAACCTCGCGCAGCGCGCGCTCATAGCCGGCAAGTCGCTTGCGACCCGTATTGGAACGACGCGCATTAACCAAGCAGGCAATGCGACGGTGACCCTGCTCGATCAGATAACGGGTAGCCATGTAGCCACCCATCTCGTGGTCAAACATCACCTTGTCGCACTCGAGCCCCTCAATGGCACGGTCGACCATAACAGCCGGGATAGGCAGATGGCTGACTTCTTCGCGCAAAGCGCGGTCGTCCGAGAACTCGTCGCCCACGACCAAGAACACACCGTCGACGCCGCGCGTCACCAGCTGGCGCAGGAGCTCCAGATCGTCCTCGGCACTTCCGCCCGAGCTCGTAATAAAGAGCGCGTAGCCGTCCTCGCGGCAGCGCTTTTCCAGGCTGCCGGCAAGCGAGGCAAAAAAGCGGCTCTCGATATTGGGAACGATAAGGCCCAGGGTGCGCGACTCGCGCATGACCAGGCTGCGCGCGATCTGGTTAGGAACATAGTGGTTGCGCGCCGCGACCTCTTTGATGCGCTTGCGGTTTTCTTCCGAGATGCGACAAGGCCGATTGTTAAGGACAAGCGAGACCGATGAGGGGGAAAGCCCCACCTCCCGGGCAATCTGCTTAAGAGTAACTTTGTTGCCCATCTCGCTCCTTCCGAGTATTCGCGCAATCTCTTGAAAGTATAGCGACCGTCCCTCTACCTTGATGATAAACACTTTACCAATCCGGTAGACGGCTGTTTTATCGCCGCGATTGGTGCAAAGCAACCTGACCCCTTTGCACCATGTGATGCATTGGGGTCAGGTTACTTTGCACCAAATCCATCCGGGTGGGGTATATTGCATTCGATTGATGAAAACAACCACCATAAGGCGGATATTCGTATGCACGAAAATGACTTTTTTAACGAGGACCTGCTCTGCGCGCTCGCCGGTGTTGCCGGCGAGGACAACGTGCTCATGAGCGAGCCCATGCGCGAGCACACCACGTTTAAGATCGGCGGCCCGGCCGATGTCTTTGTCACGCCCGACACCGAGCAGGGACTCGTCGCCACGCTTGACACCTGCTACCGCTGCGATCTGCCGCTCACCATCGTGGGCAACGGCTCCGACCTGCTCGTCGGTGACAAGGGTATCCGCGGTGTCGTCGTGGCACTGGGCGAAGGCCTCTCTAACATCACCGTCGACGGCACGCATGTTACGGCAGCAGCCGGCGCGCTGCTCTCGGACGTAGCGGCCGCGGCAGCCGAGACCGGTCTTACCGGCATGGAACCCCTCTCGGGCATCCCCGGCTCGGTCGGCGGCGCCTGCTATATGAACGCCGGTGCCTATGGCGCCTGCATAGCCGATGTTTTGGAGTCCGTGCGCGTCTATAAGCCCGCCCGCGTGCTCGACGACGGTGCCCGCGGCAGCGGCAATATCATTGAGTTCGATGTCGATGAGCTTAACCTGGGCTATCGCAAGAGCCGTATCGCCGACGACGGCCTTATCGTGCTCTCTGCCACCTTTAACCTTGCCCCGGGCAACGCCGCGATGATCAAGGCCGACATGGACGACTACCGTCAACGCCGCGAGGACAAGCAGCCGCTCGACATGCCGAGCGCCGGCTCCACTTTCAAGCGCCCCGAGGGCCACTTTGCCGGCAAGCTCATCATGGACGCCGGCCTGCGCGGCCGCGCTGTCGGCGGTGCCCAGGTGAGCGAGAAGCACTGCGGCTTCATCGTCAACGCCGACCACGCCACCGCCGCCGACGTCGACGAACTCATCCGCCACATTCAAGCAACCGTCAAGGACCAATTCGGAGTAGACCTACAACCCGAAGTCCACCGAATCGGCGAATTCCTTTAACAAAGAAGGCCCCGAAAGGGGCCTTCACTTTCTTTTATTCAGACAACCAGTCCGGTGAGTCGTGCTCAGGACCCGAGAGGACCGCGTGCCCGCCCGCAATATATTTGATTGATCGCGAGTTCCGCACGCAAAGAAGGCCACTTAATGTGGCCTTCGTCTTGCGCAGGACT
>CABUZI010000109.1 GCA_902496005.1 uncultured Collinsella sp. | reverse complement strand
GTTTGAGGCTCCGGCGGCGCTGGTGGGCGAGGGCGGCATTGTGACCGATCCCGCCGTGCGCCGCGATACACTCGTGGCGGCGGTTGAACTCTTTGCTGCCAAGGGTCTCTTCCCGGTCGATGTGTGCGTGTCACCCATTCATGGTGCAAAGGGCAACGTTGAGTTTTTCCTGTACGGCACGAGATTTGAATCTGGCGACCGCTCGCAAGACGTGCTGCAATCCCAGGTATCGGTTTTGAGCGAGAAAGCTGCAACGCTATGAAGGTCTTTCTGGTTCCCAATTACTACAAGCAAGAGGCGGTCGAGAGCGGCCTGATGCTCGAGCTTTGGCTGACGCGCCAGGGCTATGAGGTCGCATGGGCTGCCGACCAGCGATCGAAGATTCAAAGCACGCCTGATATCGACGGCTCCGATCTGGTCATTACGCTCGGCGGCGACGGTACGTTGCTGCGCGCTGCCCGCATCCTCAACCATCGCGAGATTCCTATCCTCGGTCTTTCCTATGGTCACCTGGGCTTTTTAACTGCTGCGAGTCCCGAGGAGCGCGACATTCTGCAGGTCGTGAGCGACGCCCTGTCCGGCGAGCTGCATGTGAGCCGTCGCGCTACCATCGCCGCGGATATCGTGTCCGTGCGCGAAGACGGTACGAAGGATGTCGTGCGCACCTTCGCCCTCAACGACATGGCGCTTACCCGCGGTCCGCTGTCCGATATGGTCGAGTTCGACATCACGGTGTCCGGCCATCATATCGACCGCCTACGCGGTGACGGTGTCGTCGTTTCGACGGCGACTGGTTCTACGGGTTACGCGCTCAGTGCCGGTGGCCCCATCGTGAGCCCCGACTATACGGGCATGGTCTGCGTACCCATTGCGCCGCACACCATTCAGGCCCGTGCCTTCTTGACTTCGCCGAGTGATGTCGTCGAAATCTTTATGTCCGATGATCGCCCGAGTGTTCCGGCGATTGCTATCGATGGACAGTTTATTACCTGCGATGGCACCGTTGAGAGCGTGGCTGTGCGCCGCGGGCCCGGAGATGTGCTGCTCCTCGATTACGGCCCCGAGAGCTTCTATAACTCGGTGAGCCGCGTTTTCTACGGAGTCCGTCATGATCGATGAGCTGCAGGTTTCTAACATTGCACTCATTCGCGAGGCGACGCTGGTGCCGAGTGCCGGTCTGACTGTCCTGACCGGCGAGACCGGCGCCGGCAAGACCGCGCTGCTCTCGGCCCTCAAGCTTATTTTGGGTGAGCGCGCGGATTCGTCGACGGTGCGCGAGGGCGAGGCGCTGGCGAGCGTCGAGGCGCGGCTGTTTGACGGCCCGCACGACACGGAAGGCTTCACGGTCCAGCGCAGCCTTTCTGCCGAGGGCCGCAGCCGCGTGAAGATTGACGGCCGCATCGCCAGTGTGCGCGAGCTTTCGGAGCGCGTTGGCGTGATGATGGATCTGTGCGGCCAGCACGAGCACCAGCGCTTGCTCGATCCGGCGCATCACGTTGCGATGGTCGATGCATGGGCAGGGCGCCCGGCACTCGAGGCGCTGGATGCGTACCGCGTCTGCTTTAAAGCATCGCGCGCTGCCGCCAAGGAGGTTCGACGTGTCGAAGAGGCCTCGCGTGCGCAGGGGAGCCGCGTCGAGGAGGCGCGCTTTGCCCTCGAGCGCATCGGCGAGGTCGACCCCAAGCCGGGTGAGTATGAGGAACTCGAGGAGCTGCTGCCGCGCTCCGAACATGCCGAGGTACTGGTTGCCACGGCTAACGATGCCCATGCATCGCTTGCCGCCGAAGGGGGAGCGCTCGATGCCGTGAATGGCGCCGTGGCCGAGCTTTCACGCATGGCGACCGTCGATCGCAAGCTGGGTGACATCGCCGATGCACTTTCGGATGCCTGTATCTCCCTTGAGGATTGCGCGAACGAGCTTCGTGCCTATCGCGATGGCATCGCCTTCGACCCGCGCGAGCTCGCTCGCATGCGTGAGCGGTATTCCGACCTCAAGGGCCTGCTGCGTCAGTGGGGTCCGACCATGGACGATGTTTTTGCCATGCGTGATCGCTCGCAAGAGCTGCTTTCGCTGGTTGATGATGGCGATGAACAGATCAAAATGGCGCGTGAAGCGCTTGGCGCGGCGGAGCACGAACTGTTTGCTGCCGCCAAGGCGCTTAAGCGCGCTCGCAATACGGCGGCCCCGCGCTTCTGTCACGAGGTTGGCCGCCAGATGGCTCGCCTGGAGATGGGTAGTGCCGAGCTCGTCTGGGAGTCGCGCGATCTTCCCCGTGCTGAGTGGACGCCCGTTGGTCCTTCGAGTTACGAGCTGCTATACCGCAGCGGTGCCGGCTTGACGCCACGCCCCCTGCGCCGCATTGCGTCGGGCGGCGAGCTCAGCCGCGTCATGCTGGCAAGCAAGGTTGTCCTCGGTAACGCGGACGGTGTCGATACGCTGGTGTTTGACGAGGTCGATGCTGGTGTCGGTGGCTCCACGGCGCGTGCGCTCGCGGGCGTGCTGGCAGATCTCGCCGCTACGCATCAGGTGATTGTCGTAACCCACTTGGCGCAGGTCGCCGTCATGGCCGACAAGCATTATGTTGTCAGTAAGGAACCGGGCGATGTTCCCCAGACGCATTTGGACGAGGTGACCGGCGAAGCGCGTATCGCCGAGATCGCCCGCATGTTGAGCGGCGATCAGTCCGAGGCAAGCTTGGCCCACGCAAAGCAGATGCTCGAAGAAGCTCGAGGTTAGGTCGTAACAGCGGTGTTGGTGGGACAAAATAGACTGAAATTTTTGTCCCACTACGCGTTTTACTCAACGACCTTGTCCGGCTGGATGAGCTCCTCGTAATAGCTGATATGCTCACGCGCGTCTTCAATCTCGGGCAGCAGGAAGTTGTAGATGACTTCGATGATCATCGTGGCGCTGATCTTGGAGAACGCAAAGTCGCCCGTGGTGAGCAGCGCCTCGTGGTTCACGGTGTTAAAGGTGTAGTCTGCCAGGCGCGCGAGCGGGGATTTGCTGTCGCTGCTGATGACGACTACGGTTGCGCCGCAGTCGCGAGCCGCTTTTGCCATGCGATTCAGTCGGCGCGATTTGCCGGAGTTTGAGATTAGCACGATGACGTCACCCGGGCGCAACGTGAGCGCAAAGCCGATTGATGTCTCGCTAATGGTGCTCGCCATGCAGCGCAGGCCTAGCTGCGAAAACTTAAACGTCGCATCGAGTGCGACCGCGTTCGTATTGCCCACAGCTGCAAACTCAATAACCCCTGCATGCTTAAGGGCATGCACAACAGCCGCCAGCGTATCGTGGTCGATCCCGTCGATGGTCGCATTAAGCTCGCTCACCTTGGCAGCCAGGATGTTCTTGAGGCTCTGCTCCATATTGTCGAGCGAGACCTCGTCGGTCAGGCCCTCGTTGCGCTGGCTTTCCAAATCCCTCGCCAACGAAAACTGAAAGCTGCGGAAGCTACCAAAGCCCAGCTTGCGGCAGAAGCGCGAAACGGTCGCTTCGGACGTGGTGGCGGCGCGTGAGAGCTGAGCCGCCGTGAGGCGTGGAGCCTCGGACTGGTGCTCCAATATATAGTCGACAATGCGCTGCTCGGATTCGCTGTATCCCTGATGGGTGCTAATGAGGGAAAGTGCGCTCTTGCTACTATCGGTCATGGATGGCTCCTGGTTGGCATGAAAATCTAATTTGATTCGCAATGCCATAGTATACGGGCATTTTCAATTACAAGATACACCTTGCCGTTTCAAGTGTTGATGGTAAACTTTCACTTACCGTTTACGGTTATGAAAGAACCTTTCACCGGAGATTTGCACCTTAGCTCTTCTCACGCGGACGGTAGGTTGGTATCTTTCAGTTGTGGAAAAACGCGCATCAAAGCGCGTGTAGGGGAGCGCTCGCGGGCGCTGTACTCAAGAAGGAGGGACACATGGCTAAGTTTGACATCATCGCCGCGACCGGTTGCCCGACCGGCATTGCGCACACCTTCATGGCGAAGGAGGCGCTGGAGAAGGCAGCTGCCGAGCGCGGTCTGACCATTAAGGTCGAGACTCATGGCCAGGTCGGTGTCGAGAACGAGCTCACCAAGAGTGAGATCGCTGGCGCCAAGGCCGTCGTCGTCGCAGCCGACAAGGATGTCCAGGCTGAGCGTTTCGCCGGCAAGCCCATGGTTTCCGTTGGTGTTTCCAAGGCCCTGTCCGTCGAGGCTGCCGGTAAGCTGATCGACCGCGCCCTCGCCGCCAAGGGCGACGACACCGTTGCGGCTGCTGCCGATGTCGAGGATGAGGTCGAGGAGAAGGAGTCCATCGGTCACATCATCTACAAGCACCTCATGAACGGCGTCAGCCACATGCTGGTCTTCGTCGTTGCCGGTGGTGTTCTGACCGCCGTCTCGTTCCTGTGGGGCATTACGTCCTTCGATTCGACGGCGTCTGACTACAACAGCTTTGCTGCGATGCTCAAGATCATCGGCGGCATCGCCATGAACCTCATGGTTCCGGTGCTTTCCGCCTACATCGCCGAATCCATCGGCAAGCGCCCGGCGCTCGTCCCCGGCTTTGTTGCCGGTATGATCGCCATCCAGGGCCTGCCTGTTAACGCCGAGACCGGCATGATCGACGCCGGTGGCGCCGGCGTGGGCTTCGGCTTCCTGGGCGGCATCGTTGGCGGCTTCCTCGCCGGCTATGTCATCCTGCTGCTCGAGAAGGTCTTTGCCGGCCTGCCCAAGAACCTGGACGGCCTCAAGGCTATCTTCCTGTACCCGCTGTTCTCGACGGCTATTGTCGGCCTGGTCATGCTCGGCATTTCCGGCCCCATGGCTGCCATTAACACCGCCATGATGGACTTCCTCAAGGGCCTGTCCGCCTCTGGCGCCGTTGTCCTGGGTCTTGCTATCGGCTGCATGTGCGCCTTTGACATGGGCGGCCCGGTCAACAAGGCTGCTTATGTCACCGGTACCGCTATGCTCACCGAGGCTCTGGCCGCCGGTGTTGGCACCGATACCTACAACTTCGGCACCAACTTCATGGCTGCCGTCTCCGCCGCCTGCATCGTTCCGCCGCTGATCACCACCTTTGCCGTCGTTGTCGGCAAGAAGTACTTCAGCCAGGAGGATCACGACGCCGGTGTCGTCAACCTCATCCTTGGTTGCACCCACATCACCGAGGGCGCCATTCCGTTCATGACCAAGAACATTTGGCCCGTCATGCCCATCATGATGCTCGGTTCCTCTATCGCTTCGATCCTGACCATTATGTTCAACGTTCACGATCCGGCGCCTCACGGTGGCTTCCTGGTCCTGCCCGTTGTCGAGAACGGTCCGCTGTGGGTCCTCGCGATCCTCATCGGCGCTGTGGTCGGTGGCATCCTGTTCGTGGCCTTCAAGAAGTACGACTTCGAGAAGAATCAGAAGGCCGCTC
>CABUZI010000108.1 GCA_902496005.1 uncultured Collinsella sp. | reverse complement strand
TAGGCGGCGACCGGATTGCCCTCGGCATCGCGATACGGCGTGCCCTTAAACACGGCGCCGTCATAGGCCACAAGCTGGCGGCCGGTCTCATTCTCGAAGTAGTACACGAAGATACCCTTGAGGGCCGCACAAAGCGGGATGGCAATAATCATACCGATGGGGCCCATGAGTGCCGACCCAATAACGAGAGCCGTGAGACTCATGATGGGATGCACCTGCACCGAGCTCTGCATAACCTTAGGGGAAATCACGTTATCGGTGACGTTTTGCGCGACCATCGTCACGATGAGCGTCCATAACGCCAACATGGGGCTGAACATGAAACCGAGCACTGTGGCGATTGCTGCGCTCACCCAAGGACCGACGACCGGAACCAAATGCATGATGCCGGTAAAGATAGCCATGAGCGCCGCATACGGATGGCCGATGATCATAAAACCGATATAGGCGAGGAAACCACCGCAGATGGACGTCACGACCATACCGCGCATATAGCCGCCGACAGAGCGAGAAAGGATGGCGACCATAAAGCGGTACGAGGTCTCCTTCTCCTGACCGATGATGGTGCAAATCTCGTGGTGCATGCGAGGGTAGTCGCAGGCCATCCAGTATGCAAGCACCAGACCAAGGAAGATCACGAACAACTGCGAGGCCGTATTGGTGATGAGCGGGAACACGCCGCGGCCAAGCTCGGCAGCGATCTGAGACACATACTTCGATGCCACGGCAACCAGGGACGAAAGATTATCGTCCAAATACTCCTTGAGCGGCGTGTTGTTGAGCGTCTTGGCATGCGAGATCATCTCATTGAGATCGCCACCCGCAACACGAAGCTGCTCGGGCAGGCGGCTCAGGACTTCCATGATCTGACCAAAGAGAATCGGCGACAAGATGCAAACGACACCGACGAGCACGGCAACAACAACAATAAGCGCGATAAGCGAACCGATGCCACGATTCACGCCATGGTGCTCGAGCCAATTGGTGATCGGGGACATCACAAAAGCAATGATGGAGCCGACGGCAAGAAACTCAATAACCGGTGCCAGGATGCCCATAAGGTTAAAGATGACAGCGGCGATGACAATGCAGCCGACAACAGCCCAAATGCGAAGCGTCAGAATGCGGGTATCGCGCAGCACGCGATCGGTTTGTTGGGGGTGCTCACTCATGAACGAATCATCACTCCGTCGGGGTCGATCTTGTCCTGAATCTTCTTAAGCGTGCGGCGCAGCAGACGCGAAACCTGCACCTGAGAAATACCCAGCTTCTTGGCGATCTCGATCTGGGTCATGCCCTTCACAAAGCGCAGCTCGATCACCTCGCGCTCGCGCGGCGAGAAATCACGGATGGCTTCCTCGATCACTAGGCGGTCATCGGTAAAGTCGAGCTCGTTGTCGTCGTCGGCGTAACGGTCGAGAATCGAGGGGGCATCGTCGGAATCGGAAGCACCAGGAGCCTCGATGGGCACCGAGGTATAAGCCGAAGACGATTCCATAGCCTCGAGGACCTCATCGACAGTCACATCTAGATACTCAGCGATCTCCTCAACCTTGGGCGAGCGCTGTAGCTCGTTGGTGAGCTTATCGGTAGCCTGGTTGACCTTGGCCGAGAGCTCCTGCAAGCGACGGGGCACGCGCACGCTCCAGCCCTTGTCGCGGAAGTGACGCTTGATCTCGCCCAAGATGGTAGGCGTGGCAAACGTGGTGAACTCGAGTCCGCGCTCAGGGTCAAAGCGGTCGATAGCCTTGAGCAGGCCCAAATAGCCAACCTGCATAAGGTCATCGAGCGGCTCGCCGCGGTTCTTAAATTTGTTGGCAAGAAACCTTACCAGGTTCATGTGGGACATGACGAGCTGCTCGCGTGCGTCCGGGTCACCGGTCTCTTTATAGCGACGAAACAGCTCGCGGGTTTTCTCCTTGTCCCAAGCGGTCTTACCGCTCCGGGAACGTTCGGTCATATTAGATATCCGCCTTGAGGTCGAGGGAAAGCGTCAGGGGCGCCGCAGTCTTTTCGTAGGAATCGCACACGCTCGCCAAAATGAGCTCGGCATACACCGCAGCCTGGTCGTCTTCATCGACCGTAGCCCGATCACCGAAGGTAAAGGTCATGCCAACGTGAGATTCGTCGACATCGAATTTGATCGAGATGTCATCGGAATCAACAGCCGTGCAGCCGAAAATAAATGCTTCCTCGGCAGCCATACGAATGTCCTCGATGCGATCGACGGACATGGAGCAGAGCGCACCGACATTTGCCGCCGTCATGCGCACAAGGCGCGCCAGACGCGGATCGCCGGCAACGGTCAGCGTAATGGGGCAAGTTGCTTCGCTACTCATCGCAGGACTCCTCGGTGGTCTCGGCGGGCGTGTAGGTGTAATACTGGGCTGCTTTAGCAGCAGGCTTCTGTGCATCATTGTCACCAGCAGCGACATCGTCCCCGGCTTCGCCAATCAGGACACGCTCGGTCGGCTGCTCGGCTTCTTCGGCAGCGGAAAGCTTGCGCTCGGCGTCGGCCGCGGGAGTCTTCACCTTGTTAAAGAGTTTCTGCACGGCACCGGCAGCGGAGTCGGTCACACTCGACACGGCATTGCTGGCCTCGGCCATGCTGCCGGTGACCTCGGAAATATCGCGGACGACCGCCTCGACTTCTACGAGGTTGGAGGTAAGGGCATCAACTGCCGTCTTACTCGACTTAAGCAGCGGCTCCATCTGGGCAAGTGCCGGCGTAAGCTCGTCGACAGCGCCGTCGAGTTTTGCCACCACCGGCTGCGCCTCGGCGATGGTGTTATTGAGGTCGTTCACGGTCTTATCGAGCGAGTCGACAACGTTGCGGGTCTTGCGCAGGGTAAGCGCGAGCTCAACAATAGCCCACACGCCGACAATGGCAAGCACCAGCAGGGCGATTTGAATGGGACTCATACAAGCCTCCCGAAGGAATCGAAATACAGACGCCTTTCATGGTACCCCAAAGAAGGGGGAAGATACCCAAAGGGAATGTGCGAGGTGCCAAGGACCTACTTGGGCGCGTTACCGCTACGGTCGCGTTCGCTTTGCTCTACGCGCCACTCTTCCCAGCCGCGGCCCGCAGGCTGCCAGAACGCGCCACGCTCCAGCCCCTCGGGCAAATAGCGCTGATCGACCCAGCCTTCGGGATAATCATGCGGATACTTGTATACACCGTATTCGTCGCTACCTGGGCGATGACGATCGCGCAAATAACTCGGCACCTCACGTAAACCGCTGCTATGAATATCGGCCAACGCCGCGTCAATCGAGGCCTCACATGCGTTTGACTTAGGCGCCAAGCACACATAGAGTGCAGCCTGAGCAAGGTTAATGCGGCACTCGGGATAGCCAATGACCTCGGCAGACTTAAACGCGGCATGTGCCACCAAAAGCGCCTGCGGGTCGGCGTTGCCAACGTCCTCAGAAGCATGAATCATAATACGGCGTGCAATAAACTTAGGATCCTCCCCTGCATCGATCATGCGCGCAAGCCAGTAGACCGTGGCATCGGGGTCGCTACCGCGCATGGACTTAATGAACGCACTGATGATGTCGTAGTGCATGTCGCCGTTTTTGTCATACGTAAAACCGCGACGCGGGTTGGCGATCTTCACATCGTCGACGGTGATGGGATATCGCTCCCCCGCCGCCGGAGCCGGCGTCCCCTCGGTATCGGGACGCGTGACGGCAATCTCGCTCGCCAGCTCGAGTGTTGTCAGGGCCGAGCGTGCATCACCCGCAGCCAGCGTACAAATGGTCTTGACCGTATCAACATCGGCCGAGAATTTACCGTTCAGGCCCTGAGGTGCCTCGAGCGCACGCTCGATAAGCATGGCGATATCCTCGTCCTTTAGGTGCTCAAGCTCTACCACGCGCCCGCGCGACAACAGTGCGGAGTTGACCTCGAAGTACGGATTCTCTGTCGTAGCGCCAATCATAATGACAGTACGGTTCTCAACTGCATGCAGCAGGGCATCCTGCTGCGACTTAGAGAAGCGGTGAATCTCGTCGATAAACAGGATGGTGCGGCGGTCGTACGTATTCAGGCGCGTCTTGGCCTCGTCAATCACGCGGCGAAGATCCTTTACGGTACCCGTCACGGCGCTGACCTCGACAAACTCGCTCTTGGTATGGTTGGCGATAATGTGGGCCAGCGTCGTCTTACCCGTACCTGCCGGCCCGTACAGAATCACGCTCGAAAGCACGTCGTGCTCGATCGCGGCACGCAACCATGAGCCCTTACCGACGGCCTTTTGCTGGCCCACATACTCGTCGAGCGAATTGGGGCGCATGCGCACCGCAAGCGGCGCATTCTGAAAGGAACGCTCGCGCGTCGAAGCAGAAAAAAGGTCGTCCATAGCCATCCCGTGTATCAATCAAAAACGTTTTCCACTAACAGTATACCGAATTAATACGAACTACCGTTCGTTAATATAGGTACGGTGCGGAAACTCCAGACCAGGGAACAGCTTGCTCGTCAGCTCGCAGAAATAACCGTCCGTCATGCTCGCGATATAATCCACCACGGCTTGATCCTTGTCGTCCTGCCAGGCATAGGTGCGATCATAGTAGGAAAGCTGCTGCTCAATGCGCGAAATATGGTGCTTAAAGATGTAAGAGGACTCGTCGCCACTGTTTAGATCCCGCAGGCAACGGTCGTAGAGTTTTTCGAATGCCTCGCGCAGCTCCGCCTCGGAATCGCCTTCGATACCGCCCTTGCTATAGATCTTCTCGTAGTTCTCCCGCTTGGCCCGGCGGATTTCCTCAAACAGGTCCTCGCTCATCTCGATACGCGGCTTACCATAGCTGTGCTCAACGATATCGATGGAGGCATGCGTGAGGATCCAACTGTTGTAGGCACCGCCCCGGCCATCATCAAAGGCGTCGGGTGACAGCAGGCCCGCCGCAATGGCGTCTTGGCGATCGCGCCCAACGTAGGCAAGAATATCCGAGATGCGAACGACGCAGCCCTCGAGCGTCATGGGACGCAGATGCTCAATTGCGCTATAGCCCGTGGCAATGCAATCTTCAACCGTCAGGTCAAACTGGTCAAAGGAGCTCATGTCCGAGAGCTCAAACACACGCTGCTCGTACTCGCCGTTATGGCATAGCACGCCGTCGAGCGTCTGGAGCGACACGTTGCGGCCATACAACGCGTCGAGCACGCGGACCGACTGCACATTATGGAAAAAATAACGCCCCGTGCGCTCATGATAGATATCGTTGAGGAAGCGCTCGCCGGCATGGCCGAAAGGCGTGTGTCCCAAGTCATGACCCAGGCCAATCGCCTCGATCAGATCGCAATTGAGCCCCAGGGCGCGACCGATATCGCGCGCAATGCGCGAGACAAGCTGCACGTGCAAACCGCGGCGTGACAGATCGTCATTGCTACGGAAGCTAAAGACCTGCGTTTTGCCTGCATAACGGGTGTACGCCGGAAGATGAAGTATCTTTTCGGTATCGCGCATAAACGCCGGACGCATAAGCGTGCCTTTGTCGGCAGCGCGATCAATACGACGAATGACCTGGTCGTCGTTACAACGATACGGGT
>CABUZI010000107.1 GCA_902496005.1 uncultured Collinsella sp. | reverse complement strand
TGTCGTCGTCAAAGTACTCGTCATCGGTAATGGGCAGCACGTTGTCGCTATCGGGCATAAAGGTCACGTGATCGGGATCGGGCATCTTGGCCAGATAGTCGTCGACCGTGGCTCCTTGATCGGCCAGAACCAGCCCGTCCACATCCAGCGAATAGCGGCCAAACATGCAGCCGACGGCATAGCTTATGAGCGAGGTGGCCTCGTCGCGCTTGGTACGCACGTATTTGTTGCCCTTATAGCTCTCGGGAATCTCGTCGGCGGTGTCGAAGATGCGTGCCACCGAAACGTACTTATCCTCGACCTCGATGGGCACCTCCCCCTCCATGTTGTAGATCTTGGCAAAGATTCGGTTGAGCTCCTCCTCGTTAGCGCGAAGCTGCTCGAACCGCTCGTTGACTTCGGCCTTGCGGGCCTCGTATTTTTCTTGAAGTAAAGTGGCCATGGTAGTCCTTCTCTAATGTTGACCCGAAAACCGCACTCAAGAGGCAACGTTGAAGCCTTGATTGCAGATAGAAGTCGAATAAATCGCGTATTATGCGCCTCTCTCTTGTGATATATACAAACGAACTCAGGGCGCGCATCAGGAAGCGTCCCATCCCTCAATTTGTTCATCTACAATTCGAAGCATGTTCTCAACCGCTTCTCGCCACGATCTGACCGTACTAGCCTTAATACTCTCGGTCTTACCAGACTTCTTGTTTAAATCGACTTCATGAACTATTTTGTGTCGACGTTTAATCAGGTTCTCAATTAATGATTGATTCTTAAACTGAGTTAGCGAAATCCCGATCTTGGAAAGCCAGCTGCATATCTCCGAGTATTGGTTAAAAGAGACCAATGAAAGCTGTGATTCGATTGACGATTGAATCAAATCTGAAACCTGTTCATTCTTATATTGAGCCAGATCCCTAAGCGTAAATTTCTGAGCTCTCTTTTGAGCAGAACCAGGCAACGAAATGCCTTCGAGTTCTTTTGAGTCCGCCCTATCGAATAACCAGTCGGATAGCATCCCCCGAACATAATCTTCCTGAGATCCGTGAAGCAGAACAACGGCAGCCCTCAATATGTCAGCAGAACGTGCATCTTGCTTGGTGCTAACCAGACGTCTGGCTTCTTCCTTTTGTAAAATTTCATAAAGAGCGAGAAGGCTGTCAACGCGAGACAAATTGTCTTTAAGCCTATTAAACCGATCCGTAGACATTTGCCACCTACACCAAAGGATGACGTTTGAAATCCCAAGAGGTCTCAAACGAATCCCAGTCAAATTCGGATGCTTGGAGCGATTTCTGGACCAATTCTAAAACTTCCTCATTAGAGGAATCCATCCCGTGGACAGGGATACGTTTAAGGTCTCCAACTTCATTATTAAGAGTCGGGCTCAACGCCAGCTTGATATATTGCGCTGTAGAGCTATTAAGCAGGCCAAGAATGAATAGCTTATCTTCCTGTTTAGTCGGAACAATGTAGTAACCCGCTCCGCCACAAAGAGAATTATCCGAACAGCTTCGAACGCTAATCGGACCACTTGTAAGCGCCGACCAGGTTAAAGCGCCGCTTTTATGGTAAAATTTTTCATTTTGGACACGGGCTCTAACTTTTCCATTGTTGTCCCTATTAGTCTTAATCTCATACCCATCATCCTGCCAATTAACAACATCTATCTGATTCCCTGACCACTTCCTATAGTCACCCCCATCAAGCATAAAGTGCCATTTAGCCTGAGATGGGTCTCCTATAATGCCTAGGATGTCCCGATCCGAGCACTCGAACCAGCATCGAACGAAAAGATCGGTATCGCCGCACTTTAACCCCTGCGCCAGTGAACTGATCGCGGACAACGGCACTCCTTCCTTGAACGAAAGACGCGCCCCTTTCCCAAGCCAGTAGGCTATTGGGGTGCCGGGGATTTGTTTGAAGGTATCGGCATCGCGGCGGTAGAACCAGCCGCAGTCGGGGTTCTGGATCGCCTCGAGCAGCTTGAGGCGCTTCGCCTCGCTTCCGTTGATGTCGACAAGGCGCACGTAAGCGCCCTCGCATGCCGCGAGGCCGTTGTAGATGACGTCGGCGGTTACGTTGACGACCTCGCCGCCGATAGCGTCGAATGCGCGGGGGCCGAGATGCGCCATCGAAACGATCGCCTTGCCGCCGATGAGCGAGGAGCGCATCTTCTCGAAGCTGCCCAGAAACATCCAGCTCTGCATGGTGACCATGGCCGCGTAGCCGCGGTCCTTGGCAAGGCTGAACCCGCGCTCGATAAAGCACGTGCACAGGTCGCTCTTCACGTCGGGGTAGTTCTTCTTGACCCATTTGCTCATGAATGGATTAAAGCTGCTGCTGCCCATATACGGAGGATTCGCAACGGTGCAGGTAAAACGATGGGACAGCTTCTCGCAGATGGCGGCAGCGCTTTCGAGCTTAGTTTTGGCCGTAGCGGCAAAAAGGTCATCGGAACAACTCGCGGCGGCAGCCTTGAGCTCGTCGATCTCGTCCTCTGAAGGATTGAGCAGCGAACCGATCTCGCCCAAATGACTCAGCTCCTCGGCGAGCTTCTTGTTACCCGGCAGCTCGTCCTCCCCTAGCGGGATGCTCGAGAGCACGGTAACGTCGGCGCGAACGCCACGCCTAAAGAAGCGACGGTCATGCTCGCGGGCGCACATGGCAAGCGCCAGCTCCGCGATCTGTGCCGCGCGGGAATCGATTTCCATACCTGCAAGGTTTTTAGTAAGAATGAGCTCGGGAATCTCGCGCTCACGATAGCCGCGCTCCTCGTACATATGGAAGAGCAGCTCAAACGCATAGACCAAGATATGGCCCGAGCCGCATGCGGGGTCGCAGAGGGTTATCTCCTCGGGACTCGAAATGCGGATGAAGTCCTCGTGCTCAGCATCGGGCTCGATGTAATACTCCATGCGCTCGCGTAGCGAACTCCCCGGATTGTTGAGCATCCACAGACGGCCGAGCGAGTTCTCGACCATATAGCGCACGATCCACTCGGGGGTGAAGAGCTGCGTGGCGGGCGCGATGTCCGCCGCCGCTGCCTTGCGCTTGGACTTGAAGAACTCGTCTTTAACGTCGGCATTGTAGTACTGATACATCCAGCCCAGAACGGTCACGCCCTCGCGCCAGTCCTCGTCAGTGAGGACGGCATTGAGTTTGCCCACCACACTGTCGGCCATCATGAGACCCTGGGGCAACAGCAGCTCCATGGCTCCGCCCACGCGATCAAAGACGCCTGGCAGGCAATCGGCAAGCTCCTCGCACTGGGCCACAAACAGGTAGCGCCACAACGGTTCATCCAAGCCCGCCATCTTGAGCTCGGCTATGCGATCGGTATCGGCCGTCGCTATCTCTACGTCCAGTGCGTTCTCCACGGCCTCGCTGCCATGGCTGCCGTCCGCACGACTCAGCATGCGCATACGGCTGGGAAGCCATCCGCGTGCATCCATAAAGCGAATGGCCACGATGCGATTGAACCAGGTGTAGGCCGCACGGTCGCGCAGCGCCTCGTGACCCACCTCTGCCTGCATACGCAGCAGTTCGTCGCGTTGCTCAATCTCAGCCGGACTTAGGGGCAGGCCGTTGACGGTCTCGGACCCAACGGGCGCGGGTGCAGGTTCGGTGATGCCGTAGCGCACCATCTGCGCCTCCACGCCTTTGATGAGCTCCGTACGGGCCCAGGTGCAGAAGCTCTTAAGAGCAGAATCGTTCATGGTTGATGAGCCTTTCTAAACGCCATAAGCCACCGGTGCGCGCTTTGGCACCGGTGGCTCCGCGGGTTAGTTGATACGGATCTCGTTGTTTGCAGCGAGCGCCTGCATAAGGCGGGAGCGCAGGTCGTCCACGTAGCGCTCCACATCCTCTGCGGACAAGAGACGACTCGGCTTGGCCAGATCGGCGCGGCGCACAGTCTTGATCTTGCGCTGGGGCACGGGTGCAGGCGTGGGCGCTGACGACGCAACGGCCTTGTTGGAGATCTTCTTGACCACCTCACCCATACTCGTGACCTCGGTGGTGCGGCGCTCGTTGTCCATACGCATGCGGGCCGCATCCACAGCGTCGTACATCCCGTTGGTTGCTGCGCTGAGCCAGTTGGCCCAGTTAGTCGCGGCAACACTCAGCTCGTTGAGGCTTTGAGCACTGTGGGCACGGTTTTTGAACGACTCGTATTTGGTGCCGGCGTCTGCAATGGCATCCTTGGCTTGATTGACAAAGCCCTTTTGACTCTCAGCCTGTGCCTGCAGGTCTTGCAGATCGCTCTCGATTCGGCACAAAAACTCATTGCGGCGGATGCCCAGCAGCTTTTTCATGTCGTCCTCGACGGGATCCATAAGCGGCTGCAGGTCTTTAATGCGGCCGTAGGGCTTGGGATCTTTGAGAACCTCACGCACCTTTGCCACATTCTCAACCGCGCTGGGAATGTCATCGGAGGCATACTCGATACCCTCGGTGCGGCTCAAGAAATCCTTGGCGTGGTCAAACGCTGTTCGTTGATTGGACTCGAAGAACTCAACCACCTTGTCAAAGTCTTCCTTGACATCGAGCAAACGCTCCTCATGCTTGGTGAACGTGGTCAAGAACGCCTCGGACTCGTTCTGGTCCTTAAGGACGTCGGCCACCTCCGAGCGCATCTTCTCGCACTCACTCTCGCCAGGATACGGATAGAGCGGCTTGATGCCCGTGTAGTAGTCGCGTGCCATGGCGAGGCACGCCTCGCGCAAGCCCTCAAGGCGCTCTTTGAGCTCGGCCACGAGCTTATCCTCGTTGGAGGGCACGGTCTTGAGATCAAACAGATCACGCATGAGCTCGCCCGTGGCGCGCAGCAACCGGTCGCTCATGCGCACGCGCAAGCGCACCTGGGCCTTATCGGCATCCTTGCGCAGGAGCGCCACCATGCGGCTATCGTTAGCTTGAATCGTCTGGCCGCCAAACAGCACCTGCGCGCGCTGCTCCACCACAAGCTGCGCCACCACATTTGCAATGTCGACCTCGCGCCAGCCAAAGGGCCTTTGCTGGTACTGGCGCTGGATATCGCCCATAGCGGTATCCAGATGGCGCTGGTGCTGCACTTTGAGGTAATCCTCGACCTCCTTGAGCGCACGCGTGTTACCCGCGTTCATGCCAGCGAGCCCCGCTTGAACGTTACCCGCCAGAGTGGAGCGGATATCGGAATCGCTCGTGACCGGCGCGCCGATATAGCCGGCCTTTTCAAAGACCACATCGCACAGCTGCGCCAGCACCTGCTCAAAGACCTGGGCGGGTTTGGCAGCACGGATCTCAATCATGCGCCCGTTGACGGCGCATCGTGCATGGAGCACCGCCTCAGCCAAAAGGGCGTCAGCCTCTTTCTCGTTAAAGTCCTTCTCGCGCATTTTGGCCTCGACGATCTGGCGGGTACTCGGCGGTAGCTCCTGCAGGTTGCGCGTCTGGGCGTACATGCGAATCTTAGCGGCGTTGACGAGTGGGGCCCAATAATCCACCTCGTCGCTCAAGGCCACGATGGCCTTATCCACGGATTTCAATGCCAGCTCGGCATCGTCCGCACGGCCCAGATCGCTGGCCATGGTCACCACGGATA
>CABUZI010000106.1 GCA_902496005.1 uncultured Collinsella sp. | reverse complement strand
GCCAAAGATTTCTGCCGCGCCCTGGTGGGCGAGTCCAATTAAGGAGTGACTAGTGTTTGATTCCCTGAGCGATCGCCTCAACGACACATTTGACCGCCTGCGCGGCAAGGGCAAGCTGACCGAGGCCGATATTACTTCGGCCATGCGCGATATTCGCATGGCGCTGCTCGAGGCCGACGTCAACTTTAAGGTCGTCAAGGAGTTCGTCGCCAAGACCAAGGAGCGCTGCATGACCGCCGAGGTCATGGAGTCGCTGTCGCCGGCGCAAAACGTCGTCAAGATCGTGCTCGACGAGCTCACCGAGATGCTCGGCTCAACCGAGAGCAAGCTCGTCTTTAGCAATCGCATTCCCAATGTCATCATGCTTGTGGGCCTGCAGGGCTCCGGTAAGACCACGGCGGCCGTAAAGCTGGCTTACCAGCTCAAGAAGCAGGGCCGCTCACCCCTGCTCGCCGCGTGCGACGTCTACCGTCCCGCCGCTGCCGACCAGTTGGCCACGCTTGGCGGCGAGATTGGCGTGCCGGTCTTTCGCGGTGACGGCGAGCACCCGGTCGATATCGCTAAGGGCGCCATCCAGGAGGCCGTCGACCACCTGCGCGACGTGGTCATCGTCGATACCGCCGGTCGCCTGCAGATCGACGAGCAGATGATGCAGGAGGCTGTTGACATCAAGAAGGCCGTCAAGCCCGATCAGGTGCTGATGGTCGTCGACGCCATGACCGGCCAGGATATCGTCAACGTCGTCTCGACCTTCGCCGAGCGCACCGACTTTGACGGCGTGATCATCTCCAAGCTCGACGGTGACGCCCGTGGCGGTGGCGCGCTTTCCGTGCGCCAGGTGACCGGCAAGCCCATCAAGTTCGTGAGCATGGGCGAGAAACCTGATTCTCTGGAGCCGTTCTATCCCGATCGTATGGCCAAGCGCATTCTGGGCATGGGTGACGTTGTCGGCATCATCGAGAAGGCCCAGGAGGCGGCCGACGCAGAGCAGCTCGAGGCTGCCGAGCGCATGCTGCGCGAGGGCTTTACCATGAACGACATGCTCGACCAGATGAAGGCCGTCAAGAAGATGGGCGGCATGAAGGGCATTCTGGGTATGCTCCCCGGTGGCCAACGCGCGCTCAACCAGATGGGCGGCAACCTGGACGAGGGCATCTTCGACAAGAACGAGGCCATCATCATGTCGATGACCAAGGAGGAGCGCCTGCGTCCCTCTATCATCAACGGCCAGCGCCGCGCGCGTATCGCCAAGGGCGCCGGCGTGACCCCCACCGAGGTCAATAGCCTTATGAAGCAGTGGGGCGAGATGAACAAGATGATGGGCCGCATGCGCTCGATGGCCAATCAGGCACAGGCCGGCGGCAAGAAGGGCAAGAAGGGTAAGAAGGGCAAAAAGATGCGCATGCCCAATATTCCCGGTCTGGATGCCATGGGCCTGGGCGGCATGGGTGGCCTGGGCGGCCTGGGAACGGGCGGCCCTAAGTCCGATATGGATCTGCTGCGCCAGATGGAAGCGCAGATGCGTAATAAGAAGTAACGACTGGTTGAGTCGTGTATGGCGAAGGCCGCCTGGATCGTATTCCGGGCGGCCTTCGCCGTTCGCTCGAAGCTTGTTGCGCGTGTGGAAGCATGCTGACGTCGAAGTGCTTGCCGCTAATGGCAGCAGCAGCCCTCGTGCCCGTCGTGCTCGTGATGGCCGTGGCAGCTGCAGGACTCGCCATGTTCACGGGCGTGGCCGTGGTCATGGCCGTGGCAGCCGCACGTGGCCTCGCCGTTCTGTGCGAGCGTGCCGGCAATGAGGGCCTCGACGCAGGCGTCGCAGCTGCCCTGGGCGCCGGCATAGACCGTGATGCAGGCCTGGGCGAGCGCGTTGATGGCGCCGCCGCCGATACCGCCGCAGATGAGCGTGTCAACGCCACCGTTGGCAAGCAGACCCGCCAGGGCGCCGTGACCGGTGCCGCCGGTGCCTACGACCTGCTCGTTGAGCACCTTGCCATCCTGGATGTCATAGATCTTGAACTGCTCGCTGCGGCCAAAGTGCATAAAGATGTTGCCGTTGTCGTACGTCGTTGCCACCCTCATGGTGCCGACCTCCTTTGCTGGCCATGCGGCCGTCGTCGTGGTGGTGGGGGAGTATGCGATATTGCCGCCCTCGATGATGAGCGCCCGACCATTTACCAGCGCGTTTGCCACCTTGCGATGCGCTCGGCTGCAAATAGCCGCCACCGTGGCGCGCGCGATGCCCATCTGCTGTGCGACTGCCTCTTGGTTAAGGCCTTCCAGGTCGCACAGGCGCAGCACCTCGAGTTCGTCGACCGTCATGTCGATGGCGTCTCCACTGGCGAGGCCGTCAGGGGTAAAGCCGCGATATTCGGGGATGATCCCTACGCGGCGTAATTTTTCGCGTCTTCCCGCCATACACTCTCCAAATCTGACATATGTCAGTAATAGGATAGCGCGCATGCGGAAGCGCAAAAGCTATTTTTGGCATATGTCAGAAAAAGGCTAAGGTTTTCCGCTTGCGAATGCGGAGCCGTGCTGCCGTGCATTGCGTGTGCCGACCCAACTGTTCAATCCGACGCTGTGCGCCTGGGCTACAATGAATCTCGCTTGTAGGCGACTGACAGGAGGGTCAATGAGCAAGGCTGATCAACAGTTTGTAACCATGTGCCGCGATATCTTGGACCATGGCACCACCACCGAGGGCCAAAAGGTCCGCCCGGTGTGGGAGGATGGCACCCCTGCCTATACCATTAAAAACTTTGGCGTCACGGCGCGCTACGACCTGCGCGAGGAGTTCCCCGCGCTTACGCTGCGTCGTACGGCGCTCAAGTCTGCCATGGACGAGATCCTGTGGATCTATCAAAAGAAATCTAATAACGTGCATGACCTCAACAGCCATATTTGGGACGAGTGGGCCGACGAGACCGGCTCTATCGGCAAGGCCTACGGCTACCAGATTGGCCAGAAAAGCCATTATGCCGAGGGCGATTTCGATCAGATGGACCGTGTGCTGTACGACCTTAAGCATATGCCGTACAGCCGCCGCATCATGACCAACACGTACGTGTTTAGCGACCTGTCCGAGATGCACCTGTATCCGTGCGCCTACAGCGTGACCTATAACGTCACGCAGCGCCCGCAGGACGACAAGCCCACGCTCAACATGATTCTCAACCAGCGCAGCCAGGACATTTTGGCCGCGAACAACTGGAACGTGTGCCAGTACGCCATCTTGCTGATGATGGTCGCGCAGTCGGTCGATATGATTCCCGGTGAGCTGCTGCATGTGATTGCCGATGCCCACATTTACGACCGTCATGTCGATATCGTCCGCGAGCTTATCGAGCGTCCGCAGTTTGCGGCGCCCAAGGTAACGCTTAACCCCGACGTGCACGATTTCTATGCGTTTACGACCGACGACCTGATTGTGGAGGGCTACGAACATGGTCCGCAGGTCAAGAATATTCCCATTGCGGTGTAGGTGGTGCTTATGACGTGTAAGCTATCTGCCATCGTTGCCGTGTGTGACGATTGGGGCATTGGGTGCGAGGGCGACATGGTGGTGTCTAATCGTGCCGATATGCGTCATTTTGTGGCGTGCACCAAGGGTTACCCGGTCATTATGGGGCGCAAGACGCTGCTGAGTTTTCCCGGAGGGCGTCCGCTCAAGAACCGCCGCAATATCGTGCTCACCCGCGACGAGGATCTTGTGGTCGAGGGCGTCGACGTGGTGCATAGCATCGACGAGGCTCTCGCCGCGGTTGCCGAAGAGCCCGTTGCCTGGGTGATTGGCGGTGGCGATGTCTATCGGCAATTTTTGCCGTACTGCGTCGAGGCCGAGGTCACGCATAACCATTGCACCCATGCCGTGGACACGTACTTTCCTGACTTGGACGCTGATCCTGCGTGGGAAGTTGCGCGGCGCGAAGGGGTTGCCACGATTGCCTCGGGCGAGGGCGATGAGGGCGCTGATTATGAGTTCGTGACGTATCGTCGCGTTGAGGCGTAAATCGCCTGGCGTGAACGGTATCATCGGGATGATTGAATGCATGGGGCGGCGCTTGGCGTCGCCTCGTTTGGTATAGATGTGCTGTAAAGAAGGGTGCGGGCTGGCTGCCATGACTGATGCCGTTGAGGTTCTGCGAATTGATTCGCTCGAGGACGAGCGGCTCGATGCCTACGTGCGACTGACCGAGCGCGAGCTGCGCTGCGTGCTGGAGCCGCAAAAGGGCATCTTTATCGCCGAGAGTGCCAAGGTTATCGAGCGCGCGGTGCGTGCCGGTTACCAGCCGGTGAGCTTTCTTTTGGGTGAGCGCTGGCTCGATCAGATGATGCCGCTGTTTGAGCGCCTGGTTGTGCGCGAGGGCGCCGGCCCGGTTCCTGTGTTCGTGGCCTCCATGGAGCTTATGGAGCAGCTGACGGGCTTTAACGTGACGCGCGGTGCGCTCGCGGCGTTTCGTCGCCCTCGTCAGATTCCGGTTGATGAGTTTCTCGACGGCGTCGTTGCAGCCGCAGGGGAGCGCCCGGTGCGTGTGTGCGTGCTCGAGGGCATTGTCGACCATACCAATGTCGGCGCGATTTTCCGCTCGGCGGCTGCGCTGAACGTTGACGGTATTTTGGTCAGCCCTACGTGTTGCGACCCTCTGTATCGTCGCTCTGCCCGCGTGAGCATGGGCACGGTTTTTCAGGTGCCGTGGACGCGTATTGGCAGTGAGGCGCGCGTGTGGCCGCATGACGGGTTGGCGGCGCTGCACGATGCCGGTTTTTCGTGTGCCGCCATGGCGCTGACGGACGATTCGGTGTCGCTGGACGATCCCGCGCTACAGGAGATTGACCGCCTGGCAATCTTTATGGGCACCGAGGGTGCCGGCCTGGGCGCCAAGACCATCTCGGGCTGTGACCGGGCCGTGCGCATTCCGATGGCGCACGGGGTCGATTCGCTCAACGTGGCCGCGGCGAGTGCCGTCGCCTTTTGGCAGCTGTGCCCGCACGTGAGCAATGAGTATCACTACCAGCCAGGTTTGTATCACTAGCCGGGTGTGACCGAGTCGTGCCACGGGGGTGTTTCTATAATCTTCGCTTGGTGCTAGGCTGGTCATGGGTGTAACTATTATCAGCTGTTTTGTCGGTTGACGTGCGCTTTTGGGGAGGGCGTGTGGCTAAGAAATCTACGGCTATCGATGTAACGCAGGGTGTAATTTGGCAGCAGCTGCTTTCGCTGTGCGTTCCCATCTTTTTTAGTTCGTTTTTTCAGCAGGCCTACACGCTTATCGGTACCTATATCGTCGGCCAGTTTGGCGGCAAGCTCGCGCTAGGTGGCATTCAAGCTACGATGGTGCTCACCGAGCTCTGCATTGGCTTTTGCGTTGGCGTTGGCGCCGGCTGCGCGGTCATTACCGGTCAGTATTTTGGCCAGCACGATGACGAGCGGCTGAGTCGTTCGGTCCATACGGCCATGACGCTCGCGCTGGTGGGCGGTATCGTTTTCTCGATTCTTGGCATAGTGTTCGTTGAGCCTATGCTGGTACTTATGAACACGCCGCATGAACTATTGGCCGAGGGCGTGGCCTATGCTCGTTGCTATTTTGCCGCCATGG
>CABUZI010000105.1 GCA_902496005.1 uncultured Collinsella sp. | reverse complement strand
TCCATAGAGTTGGCGACATTCTCGACCAGCCCGGCGCGCACAGCTTCGGCCGCCGCGAGCGTACCGTTTTTGACAGCCTCGACCGAGGTGGCACCATGGCCGATCAGGACCACGCCGCGCAGGCCCAAAAGAATCGCGCCGCCCTTGGCGTCGCCAGAGAGCTTGGCTTTAATCTCGCGCATCTGCTTTTTGATGAGCAGCGCGGCAATCTTGGTGCCGAGCGAAGACATAAAGACACCCTTGAGCTCCTGCAGCAAAAACTTGGCGGCGCCCTCGGTGGCCTTGAGCGCAATATTGCCCGACATGCCATCGGCAACAACGACATCGAAGTTACCCGAGGTGATGTCCGTTCCCTCGCAGTTACCAACAAAGCCGGGAACGGCGGCTTTCATGGCCGGGAAGCAGGCCTTGGTAAAGTTGGAGCCCTTCTCGTCCTCGGTGCCGTTGGCAAGCAGGCCCACGCGGGGATGCTCGATGCCCAGGACGACGCGGGCATAAGCGCTACCCATCTGGGCAAAACGTACCATGTCATCGACCTCGACATCGGGGTTGGCGCCCATATCGCACAGCACCGTCAGACCGCCGGCGCGATTGGGCAGCGCATTGGTCAGACAGGGGCGCACCGGCTGCTTCTTGCCTTCGGCCTGATACCTAAACGGCGTCACGTAGGCGGTGGCAGCGGCGGTCATGGCGCCGGTGGAGCCGGCAGAGAAAAACGCGTCCGCGTTGCCCTTCTTAATGGCGCGGCAAGAAAGCACAATCGAGGACTTGCGCTTAGTCATCACGGCGCGAATGGGATCGTCATCCATGGCGATAACGTCGGGTGCCTCCAGGGCCTCGACGCGCGCATGGGAAGCGGCAAAGGGATTGACGATTTCGGCGGGGCCAGCTGCCAAGACCTCGATATCGGGATCGGCGGCAAGTGCAGCCTCGATACCATCGAGAACAACCTGAGGTTTCTCGTCTCCACCCACAACGTCTACACAAACGCGAACGTTACTCATATACATGCTCCTTATACAAAAATGGCCGACTCATTGAGCCGGCCATTGTGGTTCCATTTGGAACGGCATCGCATCCAGAGTATACCGTTACTCGGTAACGATAACCTCGCGGTCCTTGTAGAAACCGCAGCTGGGGCACACGTGGTGCGGAAGCTTGACAGCGCCGCAACGGGGGCACGTGGACTGAGCCGCAGCCGAAATCTTCATGTTGGCGGAACGACGGGTGTGAGTGCGGATACGACCCTGCTTTTGTTTAGGTACGGGCATAGTGACCTTCCTTATGAACTATCCAGTGTGGCGATTACGCGCAAGTAGCGATACTACCACAGTTTTACTCATCGAGCTTGAGATTCTTCAATGCTGCAAATGGATTTTCCGTGGCAGCGGCCCATTCTGCCTCTGCCTGGGCGGCGCAATCGCATTGCTCGACGTTGAGATTACAACCGCAGGTGGGACACAGACCGCGGCAATCAGGCTTGCAGAGCACCACAAACGGCGTGTCCATAACGACCGCGTCATTGATGGGCTCGCCCAGATCGACAATGCGGTCCTCACCCAGGAGCTCGTAGCCATCCTCGTAGGCCTCGGGATCCTCGGGCTCCCCAAAGAGGTAGAACTCCTCGATCTCGCCAGCGATATCAAACGAGGCGGGCTCCAGGCAACGGTCGCACTCGCCGGTGGCGTGCGCGCGGACCATGCCCGTGAGCAAGACACCGGTACCGGCATTGGTAAAGACAACGTCGTAGTCGATGCCGTCCTGAAGCTGGTACTCCTTCTCGCCCACCGTGTAGGTGGCGACATCGACCTTACCGGTCAGCGGATACGAATCTCCAGGAAACTCGAGCTGCTCGGAAAGATCGACGGTAACGCTCGGGAACTCAGCCATTACCACTGACCGTTCTGTTGGGCGGCACCCTCGTTGAGCTGCTGACGGCAACGGGTAACGGTGCCGGTCAGGCTCTTGAGGTTCTCCTCCAGGTGCGTAAAGACCTGCTCTGCGTAGTCCTCGGCAGCATAACGCGTCTCGCGCTCGTACTGCTGGGCACGATCGCGGATGTCGTCGGCCTGCTGCTGCGCAAGGCGGACGATCTCCTGCTCACCGGCAATGGTGAGGGCCTGCTGCTGAGCGTCGGCGATGATGGAATCGGCCTGAGCGGCGGCGGAAGCCATAAGCTCCTCGCGCTCCTTAAGGATACGGCGGGACTTCTGCCACTCCTCGGGATAGCTCATGCGGATCTCGTCGAGGATGTTGAAGAACACGTCGGCGTCGATGACCTTGAACTGAGCGTTCTTGCCGAAAGGCGGCTTGGCTTCCTCGATCAGCCCTTCGAGCTCATCGACCAAGCTGACGATCCTATCGCCAGGAAAATTCTCGCCCGGCATCCGGTCTCCTTTCATAGGTAACATATCATCGTGCTAGTTTACCACATGCCACCAGGCAATAAGAAACGTCACGAAAAGCGATGTTTGAGCGCTTCGACCACGTTGGACGGGACAAACGTCGATACGTCGCTGCCGAGCGAGGCGATCTGGCGAACAACCGAGCTCGAGATATAGCCGTACTGCGGCGCACTCATGACAAAGATGGACTCCAGCTCGCTATCCAGGCGATAGTTAAGGTCGGCCTGCTGCAGCTCATATTCAAAGTCGGTCATGGCGCGCAGGCCCTTGACCACGGCCCCCGCCCCCTGCTCGCGAGCGAAGTCGACCAAGAGGCCGGTAAAGGGCAGGACCTCGACGCCGTCGATATCACCGAGCGCCTCGCGGGCCAGCGCCACGCGCTCATCGAGCGTAAACGTGGTGCCCACACCGTTTTTACCCTGCGACTCGGCAACAGCGACGATCACGCTGGGAAAGATGCGGCGGGCGCGGCGGATCACATCGATATGGCCAAACGTGATGGGATCGAAGGTGCCCGGGACGATCACGCGGTTGATGGTGTCACTCATGGGCGTCCTCCGGGGATACTGCCTCGTCATTTTCGTTAGCATCAGTGCCGCCGTCCTTGCTATCGCCGGCCCAGCGCAGCAGGTCGACCGAGGTGATGCCGTAGCGCTTCTCACGTACAGTCTCAAAGCCTACCGGATGCGCGCCCGCATCGGCGGCGGCATGCTCAAACAGGGCAAAAGCGCCAGGTGCAAGCAGACCCTGCTGAACCAGTTTCTGCAGCAGTTCCTCGACCGGCTCGGCACCAAAAGCATAGGGCGGGTCGAGCAGGACCAAATCAAAGGGACCTCCCGGTACACGACCGCGCGAGGCACTCGCCAGCATGTCGCCCGTGACCACGCGCCAACGCGCACGGTCACGGCAGAGCGACTCGATATTCTTGGTAATGAGCCGCGCAGCGTTGCGATCGATCTCGAACGTCGTGAGCGAGCGGGCACCACGTGAGAGCATCTCGATACCCAAAGCGCCGGAACCGCCAAAGGCGTCCAGCACGCGGACCTCGTCAAGATCGAAGTCGAATGCCGACATGACCATAGATGCGCATGCCTCGCGCACACGATCGGTCGTGGGGCGGGTGACATCGCGACCACGGGGCTCCTCGATCTTACGACCGCGCCATTCGCCGCCGATGATTCTCATCCTCCGCTGACCTCCTTAAAGATATGTCGATAACGCATGGCGACCGCATCGCGTAGGGGGCGCGTCGCCACAGAGTCAAGGTTGCAAGCATACCGCAAGAGCTCGACCGCGTCCAAATGGGCCCATTCGATCAATTCCTCGTCGGCGTCCAGGTCCACAAAGTGCAGGGTCACGCCGCCATGCTGACGGTAGCCAAGAATCTCGCCCTCGTGGCGCAGACGCAGGTCCATCTGGGCGAGCGTAAAGCCGTCCGAGGTCTTCTCGAGTGACTGGAGGCGGTCTTGTGCCGTCGACGCGCCGCCATTGCCCTTGGAGTGCGTCATGACCAGGCACGTACCCGACACGCTGCCGCGGCCCACGCGCCCGCGCAGCTGGTGCAAGGCCGCCAACCCAAAGCGCTCGCCATTCTCGATGACCATGACGGTGGCGTTGGGCACGTCGACGCCCACCTCGACCACCGTAGTCGAGACGAGAACGTCGATCTCGCCACGCTTGAAGGCATCGATAACCTGGTCCTTCTCCCCCGCTGGCATGCGGCCGTGAAGGCGCTCGATGGCAAGACCCGGCAACGCCAGGCGCAGTCGGTCGAGCTCGGTCGCCGTATCATGCAGCGGCACGGGGACCGTCACGCGGCCCTCCTCGTCGCGGGCGATACCGGGCACGTCCTCCAACTCATCGGCCGAGTCACTCGGCTCCACGAGCGGGCAAATCACGTATGCCTGCTGACCTTTTTCATGCGCTTCGCGGATGGCGCCATAGGCGAGGTCGCGGCTCGACTCGGTGAGCACGCGTGTCGACACGCCAGCGCCAGGGACGGGCCGATGGCGGATGATGCTCGAATCCAGATCGCCGTAGACCGAAAGCGCCAGCGTACGCGGGATGGGCGTTGCCGTCATAACGAGCAGATCGGCACCGGGGCCCTTCGCGCGTAGGGCGTTGCGCTGGCCAACGCCAAAGCGGTGCTGCTCGTCGATGACAACAAGCGACAGATGCTTGAACGCAACGTTATCCGAAAGCACCGCATGGGTGCCAAAGAGCACGTCAAGCTCGCCCGATTCCAGCTGGGCATGGATGCGCTCGCGCTCTGCGGCCGGCGTGGCGCCCGTCAGAAGCGCCCAGGACATGCCGGCCTGCGAGAGCAGAGGGCCGGTCTTATCGGCATATTGGCGCGCCAGCACGCCCGTGGGCGCCATAACGCAGGCCTGCGTGCCGCTATCGGCAGCCACAGCCAGCGCGCAGGCGGCAACGGCGGTCTTACCGGTACCGACATCGCCCAGCAGCAGACGGTTCATCACGCGCCCGCCATCGCACATGTCATGCAGGATGTCTTGGAACGCGGCCTCCTGCTCGTCGCTCAGCGAAAACGGCAGGGCTTGCTTGAGCGCGGCCAGGTGCTCGCCCGCGGTGTGGGCATAGGGCACCACATCGACCAGGCCGCCGTCGTTGCGCAGACGCAACGCCAGCTGCAGGTAGAGGCACTCCTCGTAGGCAAGCCGTGCGCGCGCGATATCGCACTCGGCCATACTCGATGGAAAATGGATCGAACGCAACGCGCGGGCATTGCTCATGAGCTTCCGCTTTGCGCGCAACGGCGCGGGAATCGGATCGAACGGATTGCCGACGACCTCGAGCGCGCCGCTTACGATGCGGCGCATCCACGCCTGGCTCACGCCATCGCTCACGTAATGGACCGGCAGAATGGTGCCTGCGGCGCGCCCGTCCTCGAGCTTTTCAAAGTGGGGCGAGGCCATCTGCTTAAAACCGTAGGCAAACTCGACCTTGCCCATCACGGCCAGGCGGTCGCCCTGCTTAAGCTGCTGGGCAATCCAGGGCTGGCGGAAAAAGGCGACCTGCAGCACGCCCGTCTCGTCAACGAGTGAGACCTCGGTCACCTGCATGCGCGGACGCGGCTGCTTTTGGACGATACGGTCGACCGTGGCGATGATGGTGCACACGGTACCGATGGGTGCCATCTCGATAGACCAAGAACGGGTAAAGTCGAGGTATCGATGAGGGATATGGAGAAGGAGGTCCCCCACCGTCCGAATTCCCAGACGGCGAAGGGCCTCCTCAC
>CABUZI010000104.1 GCA_902496005.1 uncultured Collinsella sp. | reverse complement strand
GGCAACAACCCCATGGTCGGTGCCACCGTCGCCTGCGCTGTCGCCGTCGAGGAGGCCCTCAAGGCCTAATCGCGCCCGCGCGATGCTCATATAGTTGAGCTCTAGAGCCGCTACCTTTCGAGGTGGCGGCTCTTTTTTATTCACGCTGCCATAAAGTAGTCCATCACCGGTATATCAGTTGCGGTGATATACGGACTGAATAACGCCTTCACATGCCAAAACAGTCCCTATTTCACCGCAACTTATTGAGGGGATGGGGGCAGAGCGATCGGACACTCTTGACGCCCACCTGCCATATTTGCCCTTTACCGAAACGTGAGTCCTTTGCAAGACATTTGCCGATCAGCCATGCGACAATGCGCCGGACGAGAAAGGAATCCGATGGAATCGACTGATGTACTGGTAATTGGATCTGGCATTGCGGGCCTTTGCGCCGCCATCGAAGCGGCACGCACGGGTGCAACCGTCGCTGTGGCAAGCGCCGGCAAGACCATGAGCGGATCGAGCTTCTTCCCGGGCACCTGGGGCCTCGGCCTTATTGGCCCCGTCGACGAAGACGACGAACAGGACCTCATCGACACCATCCAGGCCGTGGGCGGCGGCGTTGCCGACCCCGAACTCGTCCAGACGTTTGTCCACGGTATTCCTCAGGCCATCCAATGGCTCGAGCAGGATCTAGGTGTTGAGCTCCAGCGTCCGCAAAGTGCCGAGAGCGCCCAGCAGAAGCAGTTTATCCCCTGCTTTGACCATAAGACGCGTATGTGGCGCGGCCTCACCCGCAAGCCGCTTGAGGACGCGTGTGCGACCCAGATCGAGTCTCTCGGCATTCGCCCGCTCCCCCGCCACGAGCTTATCGACCTTGTTGAGGACACAACCGGAAAGATTACCGGCGCCGTGCTCTACGACCGCGCAAACGAGCATCTCGTGCCTATGGCAGCCAAGGCCACTATCATTGCTGCGGGCGGCACGGGTGGCCTGTTCGAGCGAAGCCTCACTTCCGCCGATGTGCTCAGCTCCTCGCAGGCCATCGCACTGGTGCACGGTGCGTCCCTTACTAATATAGAGTTCATGCAGATGATGCCGGGCTTCATCGAGCCCAAGCGCAACCTTGTCTTTAACGAGAAGACCTGGCGCTACGTCACATTTGACCAACCGGTCGATATTGCCGACGGCAAGCTGGACGACCTGCTCGATCAGCGCTCCGGATATGGTCCCTTCACGTCACGCTTGGCCTCCCGCGCCATCGATCTTGCCATCGATCAAGCGGGTGCCGAAGGCCTCGCGCTCCACTACGATTTCCCCCGCGAGGACGTCCCCGAGTTTGTGCAGACCTTTGCCACCTGGCTACAAGAGGAGCACGGCATCGCGCCAACTGACGAGATGCGCGTGGCGATGTATGCCCACGCCGCCAACGGCGGTATCAAGATCGACAAGACCGCGTACACGGGCGTTGAGGGCCTCTACGCCTGTGGCGAGGCAACAGGCGGCATGCACGGCGCCGACCGCATCGGCGGCCTGTCAAGCGCCAACGGCATCGTGTTTGGGCGCATCGCTGGCGCATCGGCAGCCCTTGCAGCGCAGAAAGAGCCTGAGGCAGCTCTGAAGGCGGATATCGCCCTCCCCCAGTACGGCATTGCCACAACAGATGCCGAACGCCTGACGCACGGCCTCAAACACACGATGAGCACCTATTGCATGATCAACCGCACCGAGACGGGTCTATCCAAGGCACTGCACGAGCTTGAGGGCTTGAAGACGGAGGCAACGACCTTGAGCACGCAGAAAGCCCAGGACAGCGAAGTCGCAGCCCTCGCCCGCCTGCAATCGCAAATTAAGCTGGCAACCGAGATGGTCAAAGCCATGCGCAAGCGAGCCGAAAGCCTGGGTTCGCACTATCGAGCGGACTAATTCGATTTTCACTTTGAGTTTGATCACAATTTCTCAACATACATCGAGCCCCGAAAGCAGGATTCCCCTAAGGAGAACACGCTTACGGGGCTTTAGCCGTGTTTTCCCTAAGGGAATCACAGTGCAGATAGCTCAGCTCCGCGCCCTTTCGGGTTCGACCCCATGCGAGGTCAACAAAAAAAAGACGGCCAACCGAAGTTGACCGTCTTAACATGCTTTGGTGGGCCGTCAGGGGGTCAGCCTGCTTCGCAGGCGGCCGCTGCGGCGCTATAGCGCCTTGCGCGCTGCGCTGGTAAATGCTTACGCATTTCCTCAGCTCCGCGCCCCGACGGGTTCGACCCCATGCGAGGTCAACAAAAAAGACGGCCAACCGAAGTTGACCGTCTTAACATGCTTTGGTGGGCCGTCAGGGGGTCGAACCCTGGACCTTGGGATTAAGAGTCCCCTGCTCTACCAACTGAGCTAACGACCCGATATCAACACGAAGCAAGAACTGGGGTGGGTAAAGGGACTCGAACCCTCGACCTACGGGACCACAACCCGTCGCTCTAGCCAACTGAGCTACACCCACCGTGTCCTGTGCGCTTCGCGCTCGACTATTATTGCAAGGAACGCCACGCGATGCAAGCCCCAATTTTCAAGAATTTTGAAAAGAGTTTTTCGAACGCGTTTCGAGCAATTCCCACCGGTTTCATAGGAGTAAACTTGCCCCACTGCAAATGCTCGAAAGGACAAGCATGAAAGAACTCTCCAACCGTACGGCAACATTTACCGATTCGGTCATCCGCCGCATGACGCGCATCTCCAATAAGTACGGTGCCGTCAACCTCTCGCAGGGCTTCCCCGACTTTGATCCCCCGGCGCAACTGCTCAAGAGCCTGAGCACCATCGCTACCGATCCCAATCCGCTCTACCACCAGTACTCCATCACTTGGGGCTCCCAGGCCATGCGCGAGGCGCTTGCCGCCAAGCAGGAGCACTTTATGGGCATGCCGATCAATCCCAGCGAGAACATCGTGGTCACATGCGGCTCCACCGAGGCCATGATGGCCGCCATGATGACGGTCACGAACCCCGGCGACAAGGTCGTCATCTTCTCGCCGTTCTACGAGAACTACGGCGCCGACACGATTCTTTCGGGCGCTGAGCCCATCTATGTGCCGCTCAACCCGCCCACGTTCGACTTCGATCGCGAGGTCCTCGAGGCGGCCTTCCGCGACAACGACCCCAAGGCCATCGTCCTGTGCAACCCGTCCAACCCCTGCGGCAAGGTCTTTACGCGCGAGGAGCTCACTTTTATTGCCGACCTGTGCAAAAAGTACGACGCCTACTGCATTACCGACGAGGTCTACGAGCACATCGTCTATGCGCCCCATGAGCATCTCTATATGGCCACGCTGCCCAACATGTTCGAGCGCACCATCAGCTGCAGCTCGCTGTCCAAGACCTACTCCATCACCGGTTGGCGTCTGGGCTACACCATCGCCCCGGCCGAGATCACCGAGCGCATCAAGAAGGTCCACGACTTCCTCACGGTGGGTGCCGCCGCTCCCCTGCAGGAAGCCGTCGTTACCGCCCTCAACTTCGACGACAGCTATTACGATGAGGTGCTCGACCTCTATACCGCCAAGCGCGACCTGTTCTGCCAAGGGCTCGATAGCATCGGTCTTGAGCACAACGTACCGCAGGGCGCCTACTACGTCATGATGGACATCTCGGAGTTTGGCTACGACAGCGACCTCGACTTCTGCGAGGACCTCGCCTCCAAGGTTGGCGTGGGCGCCGTGCCGGGATCAAGCTTCTTCCGCGAGCCCGTCAACCATCTGATCCGCTTCCACTTTGCCAAGCGAGACGAAACACTCAACGCCGCGCTGGAGAACCTCAAGTCCCTGCGTGATAAAATCAAACCGCGCGGGTAAGGGCGGCCCGGCAACTAAAGCAACCAAAGAAGCCCCGCATCGCCCACCGCGTTGCGGGGCTTCTTTTTACAGCGCTTTCTTAATTTATTTGGAGCGCTATATTTTAGTCACGGAGCAACTCGCCCAAGAGAGAGGGACGCTATGGCAGAGCAACAGCTTATCGGAGCGCTCGAGGCCGGCGGCACCAAGATGGTGTGCGCCACGGGCTATGCGGACGGCACGGTCCTGGAGCGCGAGCAGATTGCGACCACGACCCCGCAGGAGACCGTCGAGGCCGTCAACGCATGGTTTGCAGACAAGGGCATCGCCGCCCTGGGCATCGGCGCCTTTGGCCCCACCGCGGTCAACCCTGCCTCGCCCCAGTACGGCAAGATCTTGGAGACGCCCAAGACCGCATGGCGTTACTTTGACCTGCTGGGCACCATCCAAAACGAGCTCAACGTCCCCTGCGGCTACGATACCGACGTCAACGTCGCCTGCTTGGGCGAGGTCACCTTTGGCTGCGCGCAGGGCCTTACCGACGTGGTGTACCTGACAATCGGTACCGGCGTGGGTGCCGGCGTGCTCTCGGGCGGTCAGCTCGTCCACGGCATGATGCACCCCGAGGCCGGTCACATCCTGGTCACACGCGACCCGCGTGACACCATCGGCGAGCATAGCGCCTGCCCCTTCCACGACAACTGCCTCGAGGGCCTCATCGCCGGTCCCGGCGTTAAAAAGCGCTGGGATGGCAAGAGCGCCGGAGACATGGCCGATGACCCGGAGGCCATGGATCTGCTCGCGGGCTATCTGGCACAGGCGCTCATGACCTACACGCTGTGCTACGCGCCGCAAAAGATCATCATCGGCGGCGGCGTGGCCGACCACACCCCCATCGTGCCGCTCGCACGCAAAAAGTGTGCCGAGATGCTCAACGGCTACATCGTCACGCCCGAGGTCAACGATATCGACACCTACATCGTCAACAACAGCCTCGAGGGCAAGCAGGGCATCATGGGCTGCCTGGCCCTGGGCGCACAGGCGCTTCAGTAGCAGACGCACCCACGGGGCGTGGCGCGCCCGGCAAATCCGATCTACGGAACGACGCCACCACGCCTCAAATAAGCCCTCAAACAAAAAAGGCCGCCTAGGACCAAACAATACGTCCTAGGCGGCCTTTTTGGCGCACATCAGCGACCGTAAGAGATATCGGAGCACAACGCCCGTTGCCGCTCCACAGCAGTCGATCATCACATCGGTGATCATGCCGGCGCGTCCCGGCACAAAAAGCTGAATCGTTTCGTCGATCGAGGGAATCAGCAGCAGGAACACCGCCGTGGGCAGCAGCACGTCAAAGGTGCGCCGGCCCTCAAAATCAAAGGCGTGCGTTGCCAGGATGCCGAGCACCATATACTCGGTAAAATGCGCGCACTTGCGAACAGCAAAGTTGGTCACCCATTCATATGGAAGTCCCACGCCGTGCAGAAAACCGCGGATAGCCTCCATGACCGTTAGGCTCAGCGAGCCCGACCCCGAGCCGGGAACCAGCGAATTGCCCCAGATCAAGAGCGCCATCAGGCAGGTCACGACCGCCCATTTTCGATTGATCTTAACCATGCAGAAGTTATGCCTCCGCGCGGAGCGGCGCGAAGCTGGCGGTACCGCCCTCGATAACGCTCAAATAGGCACGGCCCGTACGCTTGGCGGTAGAGGACTGCAGGCGCTCGATCTCTTCCTCGAGGATCTGATTGACGCGCTCGTGACGACGATTTTCCATAATGCCGGCGGCAATAGCCTCAGCCCGCTCGATGCTCTCGCGCGAGATACGGGCGGTATCCTCAGGGAACACGGCGCTGTGACGGCCGACATAGGCGGGGGCAGCAGGCTGAGGGGCAGCGACGGGAGCG
>CABUZI010000103.1 GCA_902496005.1 uncultured Collinsella sp. | reverse complement strand
GACGAGTACGTTCCCGAGGAGCTCGTGCGCAAAGGCTTCGCCGAAGGCGTGCTCGACATCGAGGGCATGAAGCAGCGCGTCCTCAGCTGGCGCGACCACGCCTAAGACCAGTCTTTTTGGGACGGAGAGACTTACTTGTCGTGAAGGACGGTGCCGAGGAAGTCGGTGTCGAAGGGCACGGCTTCGGCAAAGGCGTAGTCGCCGTCGCTGGCGATAAGCAGGTAGTTCTCCTCGCCGCCGAACTCCGCATCGCCACATGGGACCACCCAGGCATGGGCGAATACCTCGAGTGCCGTGGCAGCGCAGTCGCGCAGGAACGTCACGTCACTCCCCTCGTTTGCGCTCACGATATTGGCAACGTAGATACCCCCGGGGTTCAGGCCGCCTCGCACCAAACGCAATGCCTCAACCGTCGCCAGCTCGCGTACGGGCTCGGCACCGCCAAAGCAATCGCTCACGACCACGTCGTAGCGACGATGACCCACGCTCGTCACACCCAGATACGAGCGAGCCTCAGCGGTAATCACCCGCAAGCGGTCGCCCACCGCGCGCTCCAGCTCGTCCAGGTAGAACCAGCGGCGCGCCAGGCGCGTAATCTCTCCGTCATACTCGATAACGTCCATGCGCATGCCCTCGTGCGACAACAGCGCAAACTTGGGATAGGCAAACCCGCCGCCGCCCAGCATGAGCATACGGTCGATACCATGCCCGTAAGCATCACGCATTGCGTCCTCGGCCTCAAACACATCGTCAAACGCACGATAGTACGCAAAGACGGGCTCTGCCCAACGCTCGCCAACGTAGCTTGCGCTTTGGTAGACGCCGCCTTGCACGAGCACACGGACCTCGTCACCGCTCTCACCATGCACGCGCTTCACACGCGCCAACCCATTGCGGGTCCTCGCAACCTGCAGACAGGCAGCACGAACAGCGACGGCGGCCGCACCAAGTGCCGCGGCTCCCAGGGCAACGCCGGCAACGACGCCAGCAGAAACACTTGGCTTGTTCATCTAGAGCTCCTTTTGCAGATAGAGTCCGTGGTCATAAAATCCAAGATGGCGATAGTACTCGCGTGTGCCAATCGCGCTAATCACGTTGATACGCGCATAACCCGCATCCCGGGCAATCTCGCACGCACGCTCTACGAGCAAACGCCCCAACCCGTGATGCTGCGCCGCCTGGCCTTGATCCCCCACGCGTGCCGCCATGCCATACACATGTACCTCGCGAATCATCGCCTCGTCCGGCGTCGTCGGCAACTCGTCCGCATGCGCGGCAACAAACGAATGGTCGGGCAGAGACAACCGCAAAAAGCCCGCGATCTTACCCTGCGGCGTCACCCACTGCAAAAAGCGCTCGTGTGTTACCGGCGTCTCGTACGCCACTTCCTCATCAAGAGATAGCTCATCCAGGTCGGCACCCGCCGTGCTGATCTCGCGATAGCGAATCTCACGCACCGTCGCACCGTCACCCCGAGCCGCCAAGCGGTTTTCGACGAGCTGGCGCAGGTTAGGCTTCTTGTTGCCCACCATGATGTCGTCGGAGCTAAAGTCGCGAATCATGCGACTGATGCGGCAGAACGCCGGCGTCACCACGATGTCATCGGCCAACACATCGAGCAGCTCGTCCTCGGTATAGGGGCGCCACTCGCCACGCTCATAGCAGCCCACCAGACGCGAGCCCTCGATGAGCGCACACGGGTAGACCTTGACCTCGTCGGGCATAAAGGCCCCTTCGGTCATAAAGCGTTCGTAGTCGCGCTTGTCTCCCTCGGGCGTGGCGCCCAGCAAGTTGAGCATAAAGTGCGCGTGGATCTTAAAGCCAAATAGGCGCGCGAGCGAAAACGCTCGCGCGATCTGTGCCACCGTAATACGGCGCTCGTTGATGTCGAGCAGGTGCTGGTCAAGGCTTTGGATGCCCATCTGAATCTTGGTACAGCCCAAACGACGGATGAGCGTGAGCGCTTGCGGCGTTACGGCATCAGGCCGGGTCTCGATAACGAGCCCCACCACGCGATGCTTCGCCGTCTCGTTGATGCGCTGCTGACGTTCGAGCTCCTCCAACGTAGCCGTCTGCCACTCGGCGACCTCGCCCCACGGCGTACCGGGACCGTACAGACGACGCACCGCGCGGTTATAGCCACCCACGGCAGCATCCACACGTCCCTGCTCGTCGGCAACGCCGCTCGCAAGCTCAACCTCATCGGTCGCAATACCGGCAGCGCGATAGCGTTCGCGTCGCTCCGCCACCACCGGCGGCAGGGCATCGGCGGGAGCGTCATCGAGCAGGCGCCCTGCCTCGGCACGACTGATGCCCGGACGCGCCAGCATGGGGTTGGCCGCCACGCCGGCGACGGCATCGTCATTGAGCGCACGGAAAAGCTCCGACATAAACCACGTCTGATAACCTTGCGGATAGTCACTCCAGGTGCCACCGAGCACGATGAGCTCAATCTTGTCGGTCGCATGTCCCATCTGCGAAAGTGCCGTCAGGCGAGCGCTCACCTGCAAATACGGGTCGAAGCAGTTTTGCTCCGCACGGGCGCACGCCGGCTCGGCGTGCAGATAGCTTTTGGGCATGCGCAGATCGTTGGGGCAAAACAGGCAATCGCCCGAGCATGGCCAGGGCTTGGTGATAACGGTAATGGTCGCCACGCCCGAAGCCGTGCGGCGCGGCTTCATGCGCAACACCTGCAGCAGTTGACGCTCCAGGTCCGCGTCGACATTCCACCCAGCCCAGCGAGCCGGCTCCTCACGTTTAACCCGCTGGTAAAACGGCAGCAGGCGACGCTTGGCCAAATCGCGCTTGTCGGCACCCTCACGGCGCGCCTCGGCATGTATCAGTTTGACGAGCGCCTTGTCGTCCACGGTTTCGCCGTGACGCAGGGCCTCGAGTATGTTCAAGATAATCTGTTCCATGTCCCCATTGTAAAGGCAAAGGCGCCGGAGCCGATCTCGGCTTCGGCGCCTTCATCAAACAGCGCAGCTATGGTTTATAAGTCTTCAATAGCCATCTGTCACTCCGAATCAAACGACATGTCGCCCGAACCGACCTCAAAACGATACGTGGCAGACTTGTCACCGTTATCGAATTCAAGATTCAAAATGGTATCGCCGTCGTAGCCAAGCGGAAGGAAATCGCTCTCGAAGTCGCCGCTGCCCAAGGTGAGGCTCGCCTTAAAGCCCGTCGAGTTCGGAACCGTCATCTCCACATCGCCCGAGCCCACACTCACGTCCATCGACTTCGCGGGGGCCTGGTAAAGCTCGAACGTCACATCGCCCGAACCGACCTCAGCGCTGAGCGCATCAGTCACGCTGCCCGTAAACTCTACATCTCCCGCACCCAGGAAAAGATCGAAACCATCACAGATGACACCGGCAATCTGCAGATCACCCGAACCCACGTGCGCGTTGACTCCCTTCAGATGTTCGGCAACGCGGCGCGGCAGCTCGACCGTAACTGAGCGATCGATTGCCTTACCGTCGTCACTTCCAAACTGGGAAACCTTGAGCGTCGAGTCCTCGACGGATGCGATGTTTTGCGTCGCGGCCTTGGAGGCATCCATACCCTCGGCAACGCGCCCCCGCTCGATAACGCGAGCCTTGTTGCCATCAACAACCTTGACGTCCACCGAAGCCGCATTGATATCGAAATCGAGGTAGCGGAACTCATCGGCATCAAAAGTCGTGCTCGAAAGCTGCTGAGGCCGAGCGGAATAGTTACCGCTATCCAAGAGATCATCGTCGTCAAACATATCGTCAAAATCAGACAAATTGCCAGATAGAATACCGGTCGTACGCACCATATCGGAATGAGCCAATAGCCGCGAAATGCCAAAGGCAAGCCCAAGGATGAGCACAAACGCTCCGATGCCAACGCCCAAGCGTACCTTGGATTCATGTGAAAGCTTCATCATTCATCACCCTCTTTGGCAATCGGCTCAGCGGTAGTCGCGGTAGCCACGTCAGCATCAGGCTCCGCAGAAGTATCCTTCCCCTGGGCCTTGACCGCCACCGGCGCCGGACCAACCTGGATATCCCCGCGCGCCCAATCGCCATCGAGCGCACGCGCCACCCAGTGATAGATGGGAATCGTAAAGAAGATCAGTGCGGGAAAAGGGCTGGCACCAACCAGGAACATCAGCAAAAAGAACAGCAGCCAGCACACGGCCCAATACGGGAACGACTGGAAGGGGCCCTTCACCGGAGTCGGACCAGCCGCACCGGTACCCGTCATCTGAGCCGTCGCCGCATTGGCAGCCTGCGCACTCCAGCTTGCCGCCTGCGCCGCCTTGGCTGCCGCGTCACTTGCCTGCGTTGCCGCCTCGGTGGCGCGCGCCGCCGCCTCATGGGTGCGGGCGCGCTCTGCCGCCTCGGCCTCGCGCTGACGGGCGCGGTCCTCGTTCTCAAACTCGATATCGTCCTCGATCTCGTCGCTCGGATTGAGCAGCTCGTCCAGACTCACGCCATAAAGCTTGGCGAGCGAGATCAGGTTCTCGGTATCGGGCGAGCTCTCCGCGCGCTCCCATTTGCTGACCGCCTGGCGCGACAGCCCCAGCTTTCGCGCCAGCCCTTCTTGGCTAAAACCCTTGCTGCGACGAAGGTCGGCGAGCCGCTGCGCAGTTTCTACATTCATGGTTCCTCCTATGTGATGCCAGCCGTGCCGCCGGACCGTTTTTGTTCTTAAGGCGCCTTGCACAGTTAAAAATCTATCCGCCACCGCCAAAAGCATGCCACCTATTCTAGTGAGATTTTTGACAACCGGCGGTTGCGGGCACATATGAGCTGCGGAAATGTGTCCAAACAAAGCAATGACCCGTAGCTCGGTTGTCCCCGTTGCGGCGATAACGGTAGTATGGTCGTACTGTTTATTCCGTACCGCCAACGGAGGGAGTCCCGCGCCGTGAACCGCGATTTCGCCTCATCGCTCATCCAGCTCAACAACACTTTCTATCGCGAGCACTCCGCCTCCTTCTCCGATACGCGCCAGGCCCCGTGGCCCGGCTGGGTACGCACCATGGATATCGCGCTCGGGCAGCTCGACGTCGCCACGATCGAGCATCCCGTCCGCGTCTTCGATCTTGCCTGCGGCAATATGCGATTCGAGAACTTTGCCGCCGGCGGCGCACTTGCCGCCAAGGGCGTCGACGGCGCAAACCCCTCGGCAGATGCCAGCTGCCCGTTTGAGTTCTATGGCGTCGACTCGTGCCAAGACCTGGCCATCGATGCACATGGTCACGCCCTGCGCATTCCCAACCTGCACTTCCAGGAGCTCGATGTGCTCGACGCCCTTATGAAGCTCAACCCCGCCGAGACACCCGACGTGCTTTTTGACGCCCCGCTCGCCGACATCTCGGTCTGTTTTGGCTTTATGCACCACGTACCGTCGTGCGAGTACCGCGTACGCGTGCTCGACGCCCTGGTGCGGCAGACGCGCCCGGGCGGCATCATCGCCATCAGCTTTTGGGAGTTTATGAACGACGAGCGCATGGCGCGCAAGGCCGTTCGTGCCGAAGCCCGCGCCGAGCTCACTCCGCCGTTTGAGGGTTACGATTCCGCGCAGTTTGAAGCCGGCGACCACCTCATTGGCTGGCAAAACGACCGCCACGCCTACCGCTATTGCCATCACTTTGACGATCAGCAGATCACCGACCTGGTGCGTGGCGTCCGCACGTTCTACAAGAGCGGCGAGGTTCCCGTACGCGAGCTTGAGCGCTTCCATGCCGACGGTCGCAGCGGCGAGCTCAATCGCTATGTGATCCTCAAGCGCCTGTAGGCATCGACGACTCGCCGCCGAGCCGCATCGCATCTTCCGGGCAAGCTATGCCCGCCCTTTTTCAACCCATTGACGGAACGCGCAGCTATGCGTTCCATACTTATGACCAAGGAGCTTCATGGGAG
>CABUZI010000102.1 GCA_902496005.1 uncultured Collinsella sp. | reverse complement strand
GGCGTTGCCGCCAACATCCTGCCGGCCATGGGCTTCGCCATGCTCGGCCGCCTGGTGCTCACCAAGCAGCTCGTGCCCTTCTACTTCCTGGGCTTCCTGCTGTGCTCCTACGCCAACGTGCCCGTCCTGGGCGTCGCCCTGATCGCCATCATCATCGGCATCGACAAGTTCGACCTGCTCGGCCTGGGCGGAGCCCAGCCCCAGCTCTCCGCGGAAGGGGATGAGGACGATGACTTCTAGTCCCGAGAACAAGATCACGCGCTCCGACCTCGTCAAGAGCGCCGTCAACACCGGCGCCCTGGGCATGGAGTTCTCCTGGACCTACTACAAGCAGATGAACATCGCCTTCTGCCTGATGGTCGCCAACATGCTCAAGAAGATCTACGCCGGCCGCCCCGACGACTACGCCGAGGCCCTGCACCGCCACTGCGCGTTCTTCAACATCACCGTCCAGTTCGCCCCGTTCGTCGGCGGCATCGCGATGGCCATGGAGGAGAAGGTCGCCCGCGGCGAGATCGAGCCGGAGAGCGTCAACGACGTCAAGGCCGCCCTCATGGGCCCGCTGTCGGGCATCGGCGACTCCATCTTCCTGTCGACGCTGCGCGTGGTCGCCGCCGCGGTGGGCATCAGCCTGTGCCAGGCCGGCAACCCCTTCGGCCCCATCGCCTTCCTGCTCATCTACAACGTCCCCGGCTTCGCGCTGCGCATCTGGGGCGCCGTCAAGGGCTACGAGCTGGGCGTGGGCTTCCTGGACGAGGCCCAGAGGACCGGCCTCATGCAGAAGATCATGACCTGCGTGGGCATCGTGGGCGTCATGGTCGTGGGCGCCATGTGCAAGGACATGTTCTGGGCCAGCATCCCGGTGGCCATCGGCTCGGGCGACGACGCCCAGACCCTCCAGGACATCCTGGACGGCATCATGCCCGGCATGCTCGGCATGCTCGCCTTCTGGCTGTACTACTGGCTGCTGTCCAAGAAGATCAACCCCATGGTGCTGATCGTGGCCACCATGGTCGTGGGCATCATCGGCGCGTTCTTCGGCGTGCTGGCGTAAGGGCCCGGCTGCATAGACTGTCATTGCAACCTGGTAAGGGGATGGAGCGGGCCTATGCCCTCCATCCCCTTACTTGTATAGAGGGAGTTTGTATGTTCGCGAAGGATCGCGAAGCAATGCGCCTGACGCCGGCAGAAGTCAGGCTGATTCTTATTGAGTCCCTGCAATGGTGCGCCAACAACGCGGTGTACTTTTTAGGGCTTATCGGCGCGGCGACGTATGATCTGGCTGGCACGGCGTTTTTGGTTGCTGCCATTACGCTCGTACGCAATCTTATGACGTCGGCGGGCAATATGGTGTCGGGTTCGGTCATCGACCGTTTTGGTCCGCGCCGGACGTCGTTTGTGACGTGCGTGATTACGGCGGTGCTATCGCTTGGCGTGGGGTTGGCGCCGTTGTCTGTCCCCGGGCTTGTGTTTGCCGCGTGCGTCTTGGGGCTTGCGGGCGGCTTTATCAACACCTGCACGCATGCGTTTCCGGGATACCTGGAGTCGACCACCGAGGGCCGTACCCGCGTGAACGGTCTCATGGTGTTCTACAGCAATATCGCCTATACCGCTGGCCCGCTGCTCGGTGGTGCCATCGTGAGCTGTTTTGCCACGCAATCGGTCTATCTGCTCATGGCGAGCATGATGGGTGTGGCGGCCGTGCTCTCCTTGGGCTGTCACGAGTGTGTTGCTCCCGCAAAAGGGGAAAAGCCGAAGGGCGGTATTCTGGGCGGCATGGCCGAGGGTGCGCGACTTACGTTTCGCGATCACGACTTGCGCCTCATCTTTATCTCGGGCTTTTTGGGTTTCTTTGCGTTTGGCGCGTTCGATTCGCTGGAGTCGTTGTTCTACCGCGATGTGCTCAACGTGGATATCGTCTGGCTGGGCTGGCTGTCCTCGGTCGTGGGCCTCACTTCCTCGGTGGGCGCGTTCATCCTGACCAAGCTTTCTGCTCGCCATGTCAACCTGCGATTGCTGCTCGGCGCGCTCATGGCCGTGGGCATTGGGTCCATGGTGTACGTGGGCACCGATATGCTGGGGGTCGCGATTATCGGTCAGGCGATTAACGGTCTGGCCTGGGGGTTCCTGGAGCCGCTGCAAATGATCTTGATTCAGGAGCGCGCCGACATCAAATACCTGGGGCGCATTACCGGCTTTGTGCGTTTTGGCCTGATGAACGCCGGCGTGCTGCCGCTGCTGGCGGCTCCGTTTTTGGCGGAGACTTTGGGCGTTCAGGCGGTGTTGTTTGGGGCATCGACCATTATTGCGCTGGTAGGAACGCTGTTCTTTGTCACACAAGGGAGGCGCCAGAGGCGTTAGCTATACATTCAATTCTAATTTAATACCACTCACCAGAGAATTTCGACCGTTCACCGAGGATTGGAGCAGATTGATAAGTGGTATTAAAAACACATTAGGTGTATGTCTATAATTGGTATCGAAAAGAAACGCGATGTATAGAGTTGCGTGCAGGACAGAAAGGAAAAGCCATGAAGGAAACCGAGAAGATCGAGATCATGCACTTTAGCCAGGAGGGCTACGTCGAGGACGGCAAGAACGTCTACGAGACCGGCAAGAAGATGACCGCGCTCGCCGACAAGGTCGCCGACGAGGGCTACGACGCCGTGTTCCTGATGGGCGTCGGCGGCACCTGGGACGAGCTCATGCAGCTCGAGTACCTCATGAACAAGTTCGGCGACCGCGACCTCGAGGTCTACCTGATCCACGCCGCCGAGTGGAACGTCATGGGCCACAAGCGCATGACCGAGAAGTCCGTCGTGCTCACCGCCTCCGAGTCCGGCACCACCCCCGAGGTCCTCGAGGCCGTCAAGAAGATGAAGGAAAAGGGCATCCGCGTCTACGCCATGACCAAGCCCGAGGGCCCCATCGGCCAGGCTGTCGGCGCCGAGAACTGCGTCGCCATGGCCTCCGACCATGGTTCGGGCGGCTGCGAGAAGGGCTACTACCTCGCCGACTGCTTCGGCCTGCGCCTGCTCAACCGCCGCGGCTGCTTCCCGCAGTTCGATAAGTTCATCGAGCAGACCAAGGACATCTGGAAGGACATGCTCGACATCCGCAAGCGCTTCGAGCCGCGCGCCGAGGAGCTTGCCAAGAAGTACGCCCTGGCCCCCTACACCATGTTCATCGGCTCCGGCGCCCTGTGGGGCGAGACCATCCTGTTCTCGATGTGCATCCTCGAGGAGATGCAGTGGAAGCGCACCCGCTACATCACCTCGGCCGACTTCTTCCACGGCACCCTCGAGCTCGTGGAACCCGGCGTCCCGGTCTTCCTGTTCATGGGCGAGGACGAGAACCGCAAGCTCGACGAGCGCGTCCGCGCCTTCCTCAACCGCGGCGTGACCGGCGACACCGACATCAACATCATCGACACCGCCGAGTTCGCGATCCCCGGCCTTGACGACGAGTTCCGCGTCATCGTCTCCCCGTGGATCCTCTCCTCGCTGATCACCGATCGCCTTGCCGCTTACTACGAGACGGTCACCAAGCACAACCTCAACTACCGTCGCTACTATCACCAGTTCGACTACTAAGAGCAAATAACGTTTGTGCAATTTGGCCCCGCTCCTACATGGAACGGGGCCTCGTTTGGGTTGGAGAGTAATTATGAGCTACCCGCAGCTTGCCGTCATGAATATCAGCCATCGTTATTTTGACCTTGAGGAATTCTTTTCCTCGGCAGCGGCCTCAGGCTACACGTGCTGCGAGCTTTGGACTGGGGCGATGCATCTGTACGTTGATTGCCACGGATACGATTCGCTCGAGCAGGTGCGGGAGCTGTCACAGCGGTATGGGGTTCGGATTGTGGGGCTTTGTCCCGAACAGAACAACCCCAAGCCGTGGAACATCGCGGCGCGCGGGAATGAGGCGCGTGCCCGCACGCTCGCGTACTTTAAGAACGTTGCGGATATCGCGGCGGAACTTGGAGCCGAGCAGGTTATGGTCTCGAGCGGCTGGGCTTTTTTGAACGAGCCGATCGAGGACGCGTGGGGTCGCAGCGCCTCGATGCTGCGTGCGATTGCCGAGCATGCGGGAGAACGCGGCGTGCGACTGGTGCTCGAGGCTCTACAACCGGTTGAGTCGATAATCGTGAACTCGGCGGCTGACACGAAGCGCATGATCGAGGCGGTTGATCATCCGGCGCTTAAGGCGTGTCTGGATATGGGTGCCATGGCGGTGGCGGGGGATACCATCGACGATTATTTCAATCTGCTTGGCGATGATGTCGCCCACGTGCATTTTGTCGATGTTACGGCAGATAGCACGACGCATCTTGCCTGGGGTGACGGCAACCGCGATATGCGCGCCGACTTGGATAGGCTGGTGGCGCATGGCTATCGCGGAGTTGTTTCGGCCGAGACCTATGACGGGCGCTATTTTGCCGACCCCGCAGCTGCCGATGCGCAGGTAATGGCAGAGTATCGTCGTGCGATTGGCGTCTAGGTGGGGTTGGGTTGCGACAATCCGCTCCTATGTTTCCAAATGAATACGGTGTGAGCCGAGGAGGATGATTTTCCCCGCAAACACTCTAGTATGCTAAAGTACCCAGAAGACCGGCGGAGCTATGCCGGTCTTCTGTTCTATATGAAACACAGCATGAGGAGGCTCACCAGATGACGGCCACACCGTGGGGATTCCGGGACATATTGCCCGAGGAGGCTCAGGCGCGCGAGGAGATCGCATGTACGGTGAAGGGCTGCTTCAGGGGGCATCATTACCTTCCGGTCGAGACACCGCTGCTCGAGGACAAGGGTTCGCTCGAGGAGGGCGGCCGCATTGCGGACACGCCGTTTAAGCTCTTTGACGATGATGGCCGCCTGCTGGTGGTCCGTCCCGACAACACATTGCCGATCGTGCGTCTGGTTTCGACCCGCATGCGCGCGGCCGACCTGCCCCTGCGCCTTCGCTACGAGGCGCCGGTGGTTCGTGAGTGCCAGCGCAATGCCGGCGGCTCGCGCCAGTTTACACAGCTGGGCTTTGAGCTTATCGGTGCGGGCGATACCGCGGGCGATGTCGAGATTGTCTCGCTCGTGGCCGAGGCGGTGCGCAAGCTGGCGCTGCCCGATGCACGCATTATCGCAGGTAGCGTGCGTCCGTTTAAGGAACTGCTCGCGGCGTGCGAGGATCGCGAGCTGGCCGCTGAGGCCCTGCGCTGCGTGCACGCCAACGACTTTGTGGGCCTCGATGCCCGCGTGGCGGCAAGCACCGAGTCCGATGCCGTCAAGGCCGCCATTAGCGAACTGCCGCGTCTGCACGGCGGTGCCGAGGTACTCGACCGCGTGGACGCGCTGCTGGAGGCCGCCGGTATCGTCGCGCCGCTGACGCGCGAGCTGCGTGCCCTGGTTGAGGGCCTGGCACCCGAGGACGCCCAGGTGCTGTCGTTCGACTTCTCTATCATGAACTCTTTTGATTACTACACGGGCTTGGTCTTTAAGGCCTATGCCGGCGGCTTGCCCGATCCTGTCGGTTCGGGCGGACGCTATGACTCCATCTTTACCGGCGCATTTGGCGACGGTATCGAGGTGCCGGCGGCGGGCTTCGCCTTTTCGCTCGAGCGCCTGGAGGCCGCGCGCACCTCGGCCGAGGATGCCGCTTCCGACGGCGACCACGCCGCGGGCCGTGGCGCCGAGGGCCCGCTGCGCATCGCCGTGCCCAAGGGCTCGCTTAAGGCTGACACGCTCGACGTGCTCGAGGCCGCGGGCCTGGATGTCTCTGAGCTGCGTGACCCCGGCCGTCATCTAATCGTGCGCGGTCGCGACACGCGTGCCGGCGAGGGCGTGGTCGGAGATATCGAGTTTGTCATTGTGCGCCCCAGCGACGCGCCCGCCTTTGTGGGCTGCGGCGGCGCCGACTGCGGCATCTGCGGTTGGGACT
>CABUZI010000101.1 GCA_902496005.1 uncultured Collinsella sp. | reverse complement strand
CCCGGGAATCGCCGTGCGCAGTACACAAGCCAGCCCGGCATCGGCGACAATCAGAGCATCGGCACCCAGCTCCAGTGCATGAGCTCCCAACACCACCGCGTCGGACAGCTCATCGTCAAACACGAACACGTTGAGCGTCGCGTACACACGCACGCCATGGGCATGCGCCACGGCACAACCGCGCGCAAACTCGTCATCCGTAAAGCCATGGGCACTCACACGGGCGTTAAAGCCGCCCAACCCCGCATAGATGGCATCGGCGCCCGCGGCGATGGCCGCAAGCATCTGGTCGAGCCCGCCCGCCGGCGCCAGCAGCTCGGGCAGCGCCGCACCGGCAGCATCCAATCCAGTCTTGTATTGTCCGCTCGGCTCCATCGTCCGAATCGCCATCGACAAACTCCTTACCAAGGTATGCATTCACTCTGAAAAATGCCGTCTTCCAGCATACACGAGGCCTCGCGCGCCCCGTTTGGTTTATCGTGTAATAACTTATGTCCATCCTGCCCCGACGGCACATCCGCCGTCCGGCACGACATACCTGGAGGTCAATATATGGGTCCTCGCCAACGACAGGGACGCAGCCGTTCAAAGACGCATGCCCTGCCCATAATCCTGCTCTCGTTTTTGGGCTTTTTGCTGATTGCGGGCGTGGCATTTGGCATCGGCATGGTCGGAAACGTCAACCGCTGGCTGTCCGATCTGCCCGACTACACCGACGCCAACGCGTATCTGGTGAGCGAGCCCACCGAGATCGTCGACTGCAACGGCAACAAGATCGCGAGCTTCTACACGCAAAACCGCAAGTCCATCACCAAGGACAAGGTCTCCCCCTACGTGCTGCAGGGCACCGTTGACGTCGAGGACGAGCGCTTCTACGAGCACGGCGGTATCGACCTGTGGGGTATCGCGCGTGCTGCGGTGGCAACCCTCGGCGGCGGGCACGAAGGCGCCTCGACTATCACCCAGCAGCTGGTGCGCAACACCATCCTGCAGGAGGAGCAGTTCGACTCGACCATCGAGCGTAAGGTGCGCGAGGCCTACATCGCCGTAAAGATGGAGGACATGTACTCCAAAGACGAGATCCTCATGATGTACCTCAACACCATCTATTACGGTCACGGCGCCTACGGTATTGAGGCCGCCGCCGAGACCTACCTGTCCAAGAGCGCCGCAGACCTCACCCTGAGCGAGGCCGCGCTGTTGATCGGCCTTCCCAACTCGCCCTCGCAGTACGACCCCACGGTCAACCCCGACCTGGCGCTGTCCCGTCGCAACAAGGTCCTCGACAACATGCTGCGCCTGGGCCACATTACGCAGGAGGAGCACGATGCCGCACAGGCCGAGCCCATCACCCTCAACGTGACCGAAATCTCGGGCAGCGGCGTTGACGTATACTCGCAGCCCTACTTTGTCGCCTATGTTAAGCAGCTGCTGGAGCAGGAGTTCTCGACCGACGTGCTCTTTAAGGGCGGCCTGACCGTCAAGACCACCATCGACCCCACGATGCAGCAGGTGGCAGAGAATGCCGTTCGCGAGCAGCTCGACACGCTCTCGCTCGACGGCCTGGACATGGGCATGGTCGTCGTCGACCCCAAGACCGGCTACATCAAGTGCATGGTGGGCGGCTACGATTACAACGCCGACGAGAACCACGTAAACCATGCCACGGCCAAGCGTCCCGTCGGCTCCACCTTTAAGGCCTTTACGCTGGCAACTGCCATCCAAAACGGCATGAACCCCAACGTCACCCTCAACTGCAACTCGCCGCTCAAGGCCAAGGGCACCACGACCGAGGTCCAAAACTACGCCAACCATAGCTATGGCAACATCACGCTTAAGCAGGCGACGGCATACTCCTCCAACACCGGCTACATCCAGGTGGCGGAAGCCGTCGGCAACAGCAAGATCATCTCGCTCGTCAAAAAGCTCGGCATCGATCCCGCCAAGGACAACATCGAGGACGTTCCCGTCATGACCCTCGGCACCGGCTCGATCTCGCCGCTCGAGATGGCCGCCGCCTACGCGACGTTTGCCAACGGCGGCTACTATCGCCAGCCGATCGCCATCACCGAGATTGACTCTCGTACCGGTTCGGTGCTGTACCAGCACACCGACAATCCCTCACAGGTACTTACCGAGGGCGAGGCCGCCGCGGTCACCGATGTTCTGTCCGGCGTCATGAAGGGCGGCGGTACGGGTGCTGCCGGCGCCCTGAGCGTCAACCAGCCCTATGCCGGCAAGACGGGCACCACCGACAACACCACCAACCTGTGGTTCTGCGGCTATACCCCGCAGCTGGCGTGCGCCCTGTGGACCGGCTATTCCGCGGGCGAGATTCCCATCCAAAAATACGGCACAGACCTGCTGGGCGACAGCACCAACCTGCCTGTCTTTAAGCGGTTTATGAACACCGTTCTGACCGGTACCGAGCGCGAGGAGTTTGCGACCGGAACGGCGCCCACCTACAAGAACAACAGCGTCTGGAAGTTCTACGGCACCAACAACACCAAGAAGACGGAGAACGACGACAAGGACGAGAACGAGGACGAAGAGGAAACCACCACAACGACTACCACGACGACCACGACCACCGAGACCACGGGCGGCGACACCACCGGCGGCACCGGTACGACCGGTGGCTCGACGGGCGGCTCCACTGGTGGTTCGACCGGCGGCGATGGCGGCACGCCTACGCCTACGCCTACGCCCACTCCCGACCCCTCGCCCACGCCTGACGATACTGTTGGCTAGAAATTCATCCGGCCATTAGCAACAAGGCCCCCGAGCAGCTTATTGAACTGCTCGGGGGCCTTTTTAGTTTAAAGCGACCTGATGGGCGGTCTTTATACCGGCAGACAAAAAGGGGGCACCGACCAACGTCGATACCCCTTACAAGCCACTATGTCAGCGCGCACGGTGCCGAGCGCACGACCCGCACGCCTACTTGCGAGAATTGCTCAGCTTATTGATCAGCGCCTCAAGACGCTCGCCATCCTCGGCCGTCTGGGCAATAACCAAAATCGTATCGTTGCCGGCAAGCGAGCCAAGCACATCGGGCAGCTCTGCCGCATCAACGGCGGCGGCGATGCCGGAAGCCGTGCCAGGCTGAGCCTTGATCATAACCAGATTATCGGTGCGCAGAACGCCCGTTACGAGCTCGGAAACCATACGCTGCAGGTGCAGGTCCTCTGCCAGAACATAGATGCCCTCAGGGAGCTTACGCAGCCCCATATCGGCAATATCGCGAGAGACAGTCGCCTGCGTGCAATCAAAGCCCATAGCGCGGAGCTCATCGACCAGCACGCGCTGCGTGCGGACGTCCTTATTGCGCACAATATCTCTAATGGCATCCTGGCGCCCATTGCGTTTTTTAGCCATACAAACCCTCTCTCCAAAAGATGGCGGAGACAATCAATCAGTGATTGAATAGTTTAACGCTATTTGAAGGCTTTTGTGTATAAGAACGCATTTCGAAACAATTCTATGCAAATTTGTTTCGAGATGAGCCGTTTAGGCGGTTTTTGCGCCCGTCCGGTTAAGAAAAGCTGCCAGATGCGTACACATCACGCAGCGCGCGGGCTTGGCGCTGGCGATCGGCCCAAACAACAGACCGAGTCCCCGATGGTTATCCTTGAGCGCGGCGACCATCTGACGGGTTCGAGGCGCCTCGAGCATATCACGCATGCGGGCGGAACGCTCGATTGACGACACTCCATGCGGGCTCAGACACAAATTCTCGATGCAGGCGACCAGTCCGGCAAAGTAGAACTTTTGGCTTGCCAGCTTGAGCCGACCACCGCTATCTGCTTCCGAGAGTGAGTCCGCAAGCTCGTCGAGCGCTCGAGTGTCATCGGATATCCTGGCATACATGGTGGGATCAAAGGCATCTGTAAGCTTAGGTGCCACCGCGTGGAAACAAGCGTCGCCGCAGCCGGACACGAATCGTGCCTGCGAGAGCGCATAAGCCATAAACTCAACCGTACGGTACGCCTTGCCGCGCGACAGGCATGCCTCAAACAGCGAGCGGCTGTACATCACGCCAGAGGTCTGAACGACAAGGCCGCCTAAAATCAACTGGGGCAGCCCGGTCACCATCGAGGATTTGCTATCAATGGAAATATGAGCAGCATCCAAGACGCGCGAATGGCGCTCTCGATGTGCATCATAGCGGTCGAGCGACACCGTGGGGAACACCATGTCTGCCGCTGTATCGCACGCGATATCGACCATCTTGGAAAGGGACTGCGGAGCAAGCCACTCATCGGCGTTCATAGCGATGATTTGAGAGCCACGCGATGCAGCAAAACCGGCACGAAGACAAGCACCGCGCTTCGCGTCCTCGACGTCAATCAAATCAATATGGATGTCCCTGTCGGCAGCAACTTGAAGCGAATGGCGCACACCGGGCGCAGCATCGCGGCAAACAACGACAATCTGCAAATCGTAGAGGTCTTGGTTCTGGATACTCTCGAGCGCACGCATCGCATAGCTGGGCGAACCTTCTACCACAAGGATCACCGAAAGTCGCGGATGCGAGCCACGTCGAACCAAGTTATCCGTCCTCTCGACAGCAATGAATCAAATCGTGGTTCATGGTACACCCCGGCAATAAAAGCAATGAGACACCGGTTGTATTGCACGCCAAGAACAGATGTTGCACACGTGCAGCCCACAGATGACAGGTATCGACGCACGACGCGTCGAGCCCTCCCCTAGTCGAGCACGACAAGCTCGGCGGGATCGTAATCCACGCCCATAAACGTAAGGCCGCAGGCAGGAGCCGTGGGGCCCGCAGCGGTACGGTCGCAAGCATCGATGACCTCGCGCATCCACTCGGGTTCACGGCGATGCATGCCAATCTCGACAAGCGTGCCCACGATCGTGCGGACCATCGAATGCAAAAATGCGTTGCCCTCAATGGTAAACGTCAGGATATCCTCGCCAAAGGCCACCTCATGGCCAAACTCGGCCCGCATCACGCAGCGGTGCGTAGGCTTGCCCACGGCAGAGGCGACCTTGCAAAAGCTCTTAAAGTCCTGCTCACCCAAAAGCGCGGGACAGGCCGCAGACATGGCCTCGACGTCCAAGGGATAGCGATGCCACCACACGGCACCACGGGACAGCACGGGGCGCGCATCGCGATCGGCAATACGGTACGTATACGTACGGGAACGCGCGTCAAAGCGTGCAGAAAAGCCCTTACGGGCCCTGTAGACCTCGTTTATGGCGATATCTTTAGGCAGCAGGGCATCCATAGCCCGCAGCCACCTACGGCGCGTAAGGGCGAGCTCAGCGTCCGTTACGGGCACGCTGATGTACTGAGCCACGGCATGCACGCCGGCATCGGTACGACCTGCGCACGTCAGATCGATCGGACGGCGAAGCAGCGTCTCGATGGCTCGACGCAGCTCACCCGCAACCGTCGTCTGTCCCGGCTGCTCGGCAAATCCGCTATACGACGAGCCATCATAGGCCACGCGAAATACGAGCGTGGCGTCAAGCTCGGAAATCGAATTGAAATCAGACGGCGCAGTCATGGGCGCTCCCAACAAACAAGTAACGGTATCGCGACAAAAAAAGAGGGGTACGCGAACGTACCCCTCGAATATAGCCTATGCAGACGGAAAGTCTACTCAGCGGTCTCCTCAGCAGGAGCCTCCTCGACGGCCTCGACCTTCTTGGGAGCAGCGGCCTTCTTGGGGGCCGGAGCAGCCTTCTTGGCCTTAGGCGTGCAAGGCTCGGTGACGAGCTCCATGATAACGATGGGAGCGTTGTCGCCCTTGCGGTTGCCGAGCTTCATGATGCGGGTGTAACCGCCGTTGCGGTCCTGCCACATGCCCTGGGCAGCCTTGTCGAAGATCTCGGCAACGAGCTGCTTATCGCCGAGCTTGGCGATAGCCAGACGACGAGAGTGCAGGTCGCCCTTCTTGGCCCAGGT
>CABUZI010000100.1 GCA_902496005.1 uncultured Collinsella sp. | reverse complement strand
TTTATGACCTGGCAAACGGCGGTAATGGAGCCGCGGGCGCGCGGTTATGGGCGCATTCGTTAACAATGACGAAACGCTAACAGTCCACCTCCCCGCAGGTCATCGAGCGTGCTAACGCTCCAAGATATCGCGAACGGCGTTTGCCGCCGTAACGGGACGATCGCGCAGACCGTTATGCGCGCCCGGGATCATCACAAGGGGGCAATTGAGATATTCGGCAGCCGCTCGCGTGCCAGCCTCGCGGGGCGTATCGACCGAAAGCTCGCCCAAAAACACAGCCGACACCGCCTTTGACGCGCAGGCGCGCTCCCAATCGGGAGCATATGTCATATTTGTTCCGTATTCATTGGCCATGAAGCAACGACCATTGCGCAGGGCATGTTTGGCTTCCGCCTTAGTCGTCCCAGGAGCCTCGGGGTCCAAGTCGCCGAGGGCTCCCAAGAAAAGCCGGAGCGCCCTTGAAACCTTTCCAGCCGCAATCATATCGAGCAAAACCGGAGCTGCGCCTATGCCGACGCCTTCGGCCGACACAGCCGGCTCGTGCAGAATCGCACGGGCGACGAGATGGGGTTCGGCGCGAAGAAGCTCCAGCGCCACCAACGTACCGGCGCTGTGCGCAAGCACATTTGTCGGAGCGCCGACGTGTTCGATCACGGCCTGCAGGTCGGCGGCCTGAGCGGCAAGATCATAGCTGCCGTCTGCCGCTTCGCTGCTGTCACCACAGCCGCGGCGGTCGTAGGCAATTACACGGTAGTTGCGGCTGAGCTCACAAGCGATGCCGTCGAAAAATGTGCCGTCGACACAAGCGCCGTGCACGCACACCAAAGCAGGAGTATCAGGCGACACATCCGGGCCGGCATATTCGCGACAGGCAATCGTGGTGCCCGCATTCTCGACCGTAAAATCCATGTTGTGCCCCCATCATCAATGCCCATCCAGCTGCACGTCAGTACGGTTGGATGGACCCGCATTGCCTTACGACTTGTTAACAGATTAACTGTACCCGACCCGAGGCTTTTCATGGCACGGCATCATGAGCGACGTGAAAAAACGAAACTTGTAAAGCAAGAGCCCGTACCTTGCTTTGGAGCCGATGCTATGCTTAGGCACAATTGTCTTGAGGAGCATAAGCCTATGTCTACGTTTTTGAATGCCAGCCCCATCTTTGGGCCCGTTCGCAGCCGTCGCCTTGGCCTCTCGCTCGGCGTCAACATGATGCCGGCCAGCGGCAAAATCTGCACGTTCGACTGCATTTACTGCGAAAACGGCCTCAATGCCGAGCGCCCCTGCCATGAGCCGCACAACACAGCTGCCGTGGTACTCGACGCGCTCGAGGCAAAGCTGCGCGAGATGACAGCCGAGGGCGAGCTCCCCGATGTGATCACCTTCGCAGGCAACGGCGAGCCCACCGCCGCACCGGAGTTTCCGCAGGCCATCGCCGGCGCCGTCGCGCTGCGCGACGAGCTTGCCCCAAACTCCAAGATCGCCGTGCTCTCCAACGGCACGCGCGCCGACCGCCCCGAGGTGCACGATGCGCTCATGATGGTCGACGACAACATTCTTAAGCTCGATACGGTCGATCCGGCATTTATCCAGCTGCTCGACCAGCCTGTTGGCCCCTACGACGTCGAGCACCAGATTGAGACGTTCGCAAGCTTTGACGGTCACGTTATTATCCAGACGATCTTTTTGACCGGTGAGTATCTGGGCAAGCCCATCGACAACACCGGCGAGGAGTACGTTGCCCCCTGGCTCGCGGCGCTTGAGCGCATTCGCCCACAAGAAGCGACCATCTACACGGTGGCGCGCGAGACGCCGGTCGCCGGCCTTGCCAAAGCAGCGCCCGAGGTGCTCGACGCCATTGCCGCGCGCGTCCGAGCCCTCGGCATTCCCTGCCAGGTGAGCTACTAGCGCGCAGCTGCCATGTGGGTGGGCTATACTAGCTGCGGATGAAAGGAAGTTAGCCATGTATGACAAAGGACCCGTGCCTGGCCGCAACGACGCTTGCTGGTGCGGCAGCGGCAAGAAATACAAGAAATGCCATAGCGCCTTTGACGAGCGCCTCGAGCGCTTGTGGGAAGAGGGCTGGGAGGTGCTGCCCCGCACGCTCTACAAGACGCCCGCCGATATCGAGGGCATCAAGCGCTCGGCCGCCATCAACGTGGGTGTGCTCGATTACGTAGGCGAACACATCGCCGCGGGCATGACCACCAACCAGATCGACCAGATGATCTACGACTACACCGTCGAGCACGGCGGCACGCCGGCCGATCTTAACTACGAGGGCTATCCCAAGAGCGTGTGCACCTCGATCAACGACGTCGTCTGCCACGGTATCCCCTGCGATGCGGATGTGCTGCACGAGGGCGACATCATCAACGTGGACTGCTCCACGATCCTGGACGGTTACTTTAGTGATTCGAGCCGTATGTTCTGCATCGGCGAGGTCTCGGCCGAGCGCCAGCGCCTGGTCGACGTCACCCGCGCCAGCGTGGAGGCGGGTCTGGCGGCCGTCAAGCCATGGCTACCGCTGTCCGTGATGGCCGAGGCCGTGCAAAAGACGGTCGAGGACGCCGGCTTTAGCGTGGTGCGCGAGTACGGCGGACACGGTATCGGTAAGGAGTTCCACGAGGACCCGTTTGTGGGCTTTACCACCGAGGCGCCCGATGTGGACACCATCATGGCTCCGGGCATGGTCTTTACCATCGAGCCCATGGTCAACGCCGGAGCGCCCGACATCAAGATCAGCAAGGGTGACGGCTGGTGCGTGCGCACCAAGGACGGCAGCGATTCGGCCCAGTGCGAGGTACAGCTCGTGGTGACCGAGGATGGCTACGAGCTGCTGAGCTGGTAGCTGTGGATGCGCCGGGCTACGCGATGGATATGTTAACCATCGCGTAGCCCGGCGTTTTTATAACGTTTTTCCTGATACAACCTGCCAAAATAAACCTGTCCCTTTTTGGCAGGTCGAGCGGAAAGGACTGCTTGTGAACATCCTGGTTTTGCTGCCCGTCAACGACCGCCATCGCGCAATTCTTGAGTCGAGCGCTCCGGGCGAGGACTTTATCTACACGAGCTCCGACGCCATCACGCGTGAACAGGTCGCCAATGCCGACGTGATCCTGGGCAACATAGACCCTTCCCTGCTGACCGCATGCGAGCGCCTCCAGCTGCTGCAACTGCAGACCGCCGGCTATGACGACTATCTCGCCGCCGGCACCGTGCCGGCTGAAGCCAAGCTGTCTTGCTCAATCGGCGCCTACGGCCAGGCCGTGAGCGAGCACATGTTTGCCATGGTGCTGTCTATGATGAAGCGCCTGCCCGGCTACCAGGACCTGCAGCGCGAGCATCGCTGGGAGGATTTGGGGCCGGTCACCTCGCTCAAAAACGCCAATGTGCTGGTGCTGGGCGCGGGCGATATCGGTGGCCACTTCGCCACGCTCTGCCGCAACATGGGTGCGCACGTCCGCGGCATCAAGCGCCATCCGCTCGTCTACCCCATTGTGTTTGAGGACATGGACAGCATGGACGCCCTGCCCGAGCGTCTGGCCGAGGCTGACATCGTCGCATCCTTTATGCCCAGCACGCCCGAGACCCGCGGCTTGGCGAACGCCGAGTTCTTCGCTGCGATGAAACCGGGCGCCTTCTTTGCCAACGGCGGCCGCGGCGACCTTGTGGTCGCCGACGACTTGGTTGCCGCCCTGGAGTCGGGTCATCTCGCCGGCGCCGCGGTCGACGTCACCGACCCCGAGCCGCTGCCTGAGACAAGCCCACTGTGGGATGCGCCTAACATGCTCATCACGCCGCACGTCTCCGGTTGGTTCCACCTGGCAGCAACGCTCAACAACGTCGTCGACATCGCCGCGGAGAATCTGCGTCACCTGCAAGCCGGCGAGACCCTGCGTTGCTGGATCGAACATTAGGGTTCCGCCGTTCTAACGAACGGCGGACCGGTCGACGCTGCGCGCCGCCCAGAGCGACAATTTGTCATTCAAAAGGCGAGGCATGACCAGAAGGTCAATGCCTCGCCTTTTTCATGCCAACTTGTTCGTTCTGGACGTCGCTCGCTGACGTTTGCTCAACCCGCGGTGTCTTAACAATTCCGTCCAGCTGTTGGCATTGCGGCATTTGCCCAGATAAAGCCTGCCAAAATGAACCTGTTCCTTTTTGGTAGGTTTGGTGCAATGGGGTCAGGTTGGCTTGCGCCATACCGGTAGTTCTGTCTGCGACACTCTCGCCAAAGTGATATCAAACATACATCTAGCGTTTTCGACACTTCGCTTATTAGAGCCAATCCGTCTCCTCGTCATAGCGGTCCGAATAGGCGTTACGCTTGAGTTCTTCAGCACTCGTTGGTCGCGCCTTGGACACGTCGACCCCTGACTCATGGCAAGCGGCGACGAACAGCTGTAAACCCCGATCAATAAGCTGAGCCCCATGCTCGGCCTTCATTTCTTCGGCTCGCATTTACAGCTCCACGCTTTCGGCGCCGTTGATGGTTAGGTTTCGCTCGTAGAAGGCGGTGAGGGCGCGGATGGCGTACATCACGTCGCGCACGCCGCCGGTCTCGTAGCTCGAGTGCATGGCCAGCTGCGGCAGGCCCACGTCCACGGCGTGCATGCTCGCCTGCATATTAGACAGATTGCCGAGCGTGGAGCCGCCGGCCATATCGCTCTTGTTGGCGAAGGCCTGCGTGGGCACGTCGGCGTCATCGCAGATGGCCTGGAACACCGCGCGGCTAAAGGCATCGGTGCAGTAGTGCTGGTTGGCGGCTTCCTTGATGACGATGCCGCCGTTAAGCACCACCTGATTGCGGGCATCGCACTTCTCGGCGTGGTTGGGGTGCACGGCATGTGCATTGTCGCAGCTTACGAGCATCGAGGCGGCAAGGGCGCGATGGTACGACTCGTCGTCAAAGCCCAACGATCCGTTAATGCGGCGCAGCGCGTCGGCCAAGAACGTCGACATGGCGCCCTGTTTGGTCTCGGAGCCAACCTCCTCGTTATCAAAGCAGCAAAAGACCGAAACATCGTGCGCGTTCTCAGCACCCAAAAATGCCTGCAGCGAGGTGTAGGCGCAGGCCAGGTCGTCGAGCTTGGGCGTCGAGATAAACTCGTCGGCCCAGCCCCAAATGCGCGCATCCTGGCGGTTGACCAGGAACAGATCGCGGCCCAGAATTTGCTCGGGCTCAACATCCAGCTCGTCGGCAATCAGGGCGTCAAAATCTCCCTGCTTAAGGTCACCGGCGCTGATGAGCGGGCACAGGTCGACGGCGCGGTTGGGCGCAAAGCTCTCGTTAACGCCACGGTTCATGTGGATGGCAAGGCTCGGGATGATGGCGACTTCGCGCTCGGTAGCGAGCAAACGACTCTCGATACGGTCGCCCTCGCGTACCAGCACGCGGCCCGCGAGTGCCAGCGGACGGTCGAACCAGGTGTAGTCGATCATGCCGCCGTAGGCCTCGGTGTTCAGGCGCAGCGTCTCGCCCGCGCCGTCGAGCTCGGGCACGGCCTTAACCTTAAACGTCGGCGAGTCGCTGTGCGACGCCGTCAGCTGAAAATGGTAGTCGCCGGCAACGCCGTCCTCGCCCCACGTCGCGGCCAGGTCCTCGCCCACCTTAAAGGCAACAACGCTCGAGGTGTTGCGCTGCGTGTAATAACGCCCGCCCGGCTCGATGTCCCACGCCGCATTCTCGGGCAGGTAGGTAAAGCCCGCCTCGTCGAGCTCGGCCATAATGGTCGCCGCCGTATGGAACATGCTGGGGCATGCCTCGATAAAGTCGATAAGGTCGTTGGCGGCCTCGATATCGTCGGCCGTCACGTGCACGCGCTCGGGCGTTTCCTGATCCGTCATGCTCTCCCCTTTCGCTGGGTTGATGGTCCCCTCCAGCATACCCCGCCACGCCAGCGCCGCGCCTTTCATTCCATGTTTAATCCCGCGCCGCTCACCAAGTTGAGCCATCATACCCGCGCTCCTTTTGCGACAATTACGCTAACAGGACGAGAGGAGCCGTCATGAAGCCACGTAACATTGCCATCGCCTGCGGTGTCGCGGGAGT
>CABUZI010000099.1 GCA_902496005.1 uncultured Collinsella sp. | reverse complement strand
CGCACGAGCCGGAGAGCACTTAATGTGCTCTCCGTGCGAGTCAGGACTGTCCGAGCAGGCGACCTTATATATTTGCCCTCCCCGGGGCTCCCGCACAACGGGACCTCGGTTGGGTTCTATCCCGGTTGCAGTTGCTTCGCTCCTGCACCACTTGGCTGGTGTGGCGGTTTGGCGTTGGATCGGTTCTTTCTGATATATGCTGGTTGCGGCTCTTCTTTTGGGGGGAGTCGCTTTTTTGTTGCTAGGAGGTTAGCCCGTGGTTGATGGGGATGCTCGCTCTGAGCTTCTTTCTGCTGATTGGAATCAGGAGTGGATGCGTCTGCAAGCTGATCGGCGGCGGGCTGATGATTCTTTTGAGTGGGATAAAAGGGCTCGGCATTTTCGGCCGTTGGAGACTGCTCCTTATGCTCGGGATTTTATAAAGCTGTTGGCGCTTGAGCCCGGCGAGTCGGTGCTCGATATGGGGTGTGGGGCTGGGTCGATTGCCATTCCGCTTGCGCAAGACGGACATCCCGTGATTGCCGCTGATTTTTCCCCTGCCATGTTGGGCACGCTTGATGCCGGTATTGAGTACTACGGGCTCGAGGGGCGCATAACGCCGCTTGAGCTTGCTTGGGATGATGATTGGGATTTGGTTGGACCGGTCGCGAAGGCGGTGGATGTTGCCTTTGCCAGTCGGTCGGTTACGACGACCAACCTAAAAGGCGCGCTTGCCAAGCTTGATCGTACGGCTCGTCGGCGTTGTGCTGTCACGATGGTCGCCAACTCCAGCCCGCGCTATGATCTGCACCTGATGAACGCCATTGGTGCCTCGGTTACCTGCAGTAATGGCTTTGTGTACGCCTTCAACATCCTCATTCAAATGGGCGCCCTGCCGCAGGTTACGTACTTTGAATCGCCTCGTCGCGATACCTTCGATAGCCTTGAGGCAGGCGTAGCGGATTTTTCCCGTATGCTCGAGCATGGCAACGAGGATAAGATCGACCGCCTGCGCGACTACATCGCTCAACACATGATTGAGAACCCCCATGCCGGTGAGCCGGGCTCCAAGGGTGTGCCGCAGGGACGCTACATGCTCGACCACGTCCGCAAGGTTCGTTGGGCGTTTATTGCATGGGAGCCGGTCTCTGCGCCCAGCTCATAGCCTGTTCGCAGCCCGCACCGCCCACTCACTCGGCATCCGCATTCTTTTTGAACTGGGCAAACGCGCTCCACACCGCACCGTTCCTGCGCTATCGTGGGACAGCTCACGTAGATTAAGGCCCCATCGTGGGGCGCCCCATACATAGAAAGCGAGAACCCATGGCACTGACAGGAGCCCAGGTCAAGCAGCTTCGCAGCATGGCCCATCACCTCAACCCCGCCATCATCATCGGCAAGTCCGACGTCAACGAGGGCACCGTCGAGCAGACGGTCGCCTACCTGGAGAAGCACGAGCTCGTTAAGTGCTCCGTGCTCGATGGCTCCAGCCTTTCCGCCCGCGAAGCCGCCGAAGAGCTCGCTGAGCGCTGCCACGCCGAGGTCGTCCAGGTCATCGGCCGCAAGTTCTCGCTGTATCGCGAGTCCTCGCGCAAGGACATCGAGAAGATCAAGCTCGTCTAAGAGTCAATGATCCGGCGAGCCAACACATGGCAAGCTTACGGGTGCCCAAGTACTTCGGGCGCCCGTTTTTTATCGCTCGACCAGCACGCGATTGAGCCGCCCCTCCACCAAGCGCTCGTATAGACGCCGCGTCTCGGGCTCGGGCACGCCATTGACCTGCTCCCTCAGATGGTGCATATGCCCGCTGTACAGCTCGACGATATCGCGCCGCCGCCCCGCCGCACTGTAGACGCGCATGGCGCAGCGCACCATATCCTCACGCGCCGTTTCCTGTCGAAGCCCCGACTCCGCCAGCCAAATCGCCGACTGCAGATCGTTTTCTTCTAGAGCGGCATTTGCTCCCTTAATCATGCAATCGATGTACTTTGACTGCATAATGCGCCGCATGCGCAAAAAGTAGGTGGGATTACAGCCATTGGGAACATACAGCGGTCCGGCATAAAGCTGCTCAATCTTAAGGCACAGCTCAACTAAATGGGGCCCGCGCGCACCCGTGCGATTTCCCAAAACCTCGCGGCTTATCTGGTCAAACAGCCGTACATCGGTCTTGACGTAGTCGCCATTAAGCCCAATGCATTCATTTTGGATGAGCACACACGACTTGCCGTCTGGCGTCGGTCCCAAAGCTGACCGCAAGCGCGATATCGTCGAGTACAGGTTGTTGCGGGCGCTATTGAACTCGGCATGGGGCCACAGCTCCATGGCCAGCGTCTCACGATCGACGAGCGCATCCATGCCCAGCGCAAGCCGCTCGGCAAGCGTCGCCGCCTTCTTGCGGCGCCACATTTTGTCCGTGATGGGAAACCCGTCGCGCTCGGCGCGAAACGCACCAAACATGCGAATCTCGATATGGTCGATGGTATCAACGGCTTCAACCTCGCCAGCCTGGAACAGACGCTCGCCCTCCCCTTCCAAATCGTCGCGCAGCGAGTACCGCGACAGCTCGCGCACGGGAAGCTTCTTGCGTATCCTGCCCGCCGGCTCGCCCAGACAATGCATGGCAAGGCGCGCAAAGAGCCGATACGATGGCTCTAGAATCCCCGCACGATTCATGGACATCCAGGCCGCAAGGTCGCTGTCTCGGCCCGCACAGGCCAAATGCAGCGCCACCATCCAGGCTTCTGCGCCACCAACCTGCGTCTGGCTTATATCGAGTAGCTCCGCTTCCTCGCGAACCGAAACCATCGAGGTGTTACGCAGATATGCCGCACGCTCCAGCAGCAATGCGTTATCGCGCATGTACGCAATCGACTCCTCGGCAAGTTTGAGCACTTGGACCGCACGGAACTTTGCATTAACCGGCCGTCCCTCTGCCAGCGACTGCCAGCCTTCTAGCAACAGGCCAAACAGCTGAATCTGGTTGTCGCGCATGCGCACGGCAAAACGATCGAGCTCGTTGAACGCCGCATCGTCGGTTACCGGCAAGCCGGAAAGGAGCCGCCGTGCCGCCAACACCATGCGCACCCAGATAGCCATCGCCTTAAGCCCACGTACGTCGAGCGCCTCCCGCACCACCGTCATCTCGTCGTCGCGCTCGTCGGTTCCCGCAAACGACCCGTCAAAGAGCTCCACCAGCATGCTATCGGCCCGTATAACAATCCCCACGATGTCGAGCTCGCAATCGTAGGCCCTGCTCGTTTTGAGCTGCTGTAGAACGCCGCCGTCATCTCCCCGTTCGGTCAGGCATCGCTTGATCTCGATATGCGCAGACAACATATCGAGTGCGGTATGGGATGTCTCGATTTCTGGCACGGCCAGGTTCGTAGGGAGCCCAAGCCCGTTGTCCCCATAGCAAACAGCTGTCAGTGTCTGGGCCACCCTCCATGAGACAGGGTCTATTTCGCAGGCCGCCCGTTCGCCCCCGCGCTCGATAACCGATGCCATATAGCGAGCGAGCTTTGTATTGGACACGCTGACCGCTGCCAGATATACGCCGAGCGCCTCGGCGGGCGTTGGCTCTGGAGCCGGATCGTCGGCATCGATCGTGCCCAGCGCCGCTCGGCAGATATCGGCCCCGTGCCCCGTCAGAGCCAGATCGACCCCATACTGCCCAGCAAGTTCAAGGACCGCTTCACGGTCCAAAAAGGCGTCCGCCAGGCCCATCGCCGCATCGCATCGGCCCGCCTTAAGCAAAATCCGGGCCGCCCTCGGAACAAGTTCGGGGCGGACCTCGGCCACCAACTTACGCAAGCGCAAGCGTCCGTTATCCTCCGTGCCCAGACACGTAAAACTCCGCTCGGCGGGATCCAAGCCAAAGATCGGGTAGTCGCGCACAAAATAGGACTGGTCGACCATCGACAGCCTCACCCCACAGGCCTCGAGTTCTGCGATATTGCCCTCGCCCATCAAAACCATGAGACATGCCACGCAAAACAGCGCATTATTGTCGAGCGAAGCCAGATCGGCAAGTGCCGCGCCATATACGTTGACAATCTCGTTTTCGAGCAGACCGGCTACGTCACCTTGGCCATACAGACCCGTCTGCAATGCCGAAACGAGCTCGGGCACGCCCTGCGTGAGCTGATAAAAGTCAAGCGATGTGCTGATCGAAAACGCCGATGCCCACGCCGAATACTCATAGGCATGCACCTTAAGCATCTGCGCATTGATCTTAACCGAATCGCCCAGCCCATGAATCAGCTGACGATTTGAAGGACGGCAGGAGATAAAGACCCCTACCCCCATAGCGCGCAGGCCGCGAATCCTGTCGATGAGGTCTTCGGTATCGTGCTGATCGAGGTTTGGCACATTATCAATCGCGATAAGGGAGTGCGGTTTGTCTTTGAGTTCTTCGGTAACCACCTCGAGCTGCATAAACACCTCGCGCCCAATGGCGCGATCCGCCTCGATAATCCGCACGGGGCCTCGCGTCGGGTCGCATTTAACCTCATGGGTGTACTGCAGCAGCACCGAGGTCTTCCCAAACCCGTCGGGCGCATAAAGAACCACGATGCCGGCCTTTCGGCCCTTGGCGATAAGCTCATTCATCAAGCGTTCGCGTCGCACCATATAGCCTCCGCCCAGCGGCATCAGCTCGAGCTCGTCTATACTGCTCAAATCGTTTACCATGCCCGCTCCTCAACTCGACCGTATGGACACTGTAGCCGCAAGACCATACAAGCCGCGCTATGAATAGAGCGACCTTGTGTTTTAGGTTGTCTTTTGGTACGCAAGCGGCAAGTTTTTGTACAGCGAGGGCCGATTGTTATTAATCCCCCGACTAATCGGTCTTTAAGCAGGTAAATGAGCTTGTCAGCTTGTCCCATCTAAGCGGCAGTGTAACGCAGATGAACAAGGTTCAGCTATGTCATTCAACTCGCCTAGCACCCGCTACCGTCTACGACCTTCTAGTGGCATTTTTGCATAGAATCTGGTATAGAATGAATCAAGCTGTTGGACATCCGGCATTCGTCAAGCTTGCGGCAAGTTTTTGATCAAGTGGGCGGAAAGGGATAGCAAAAAGGCCCCCGCAAAGCGGAGGCCTTAGGCAAGGTTATGTCGAGCTGCAGGATTCGCGCTACTCGCAGAGCGAAAGGGCGGCCTCGTCGGCAACGACAACGCAGTTGGTGTGCAGCTGCAGGATCGAAGCCGGGCACTCGGGCGTAACCGGACCATAGCACATGTCATGCACGGCCTGAGCCTTGGCCTCGCCGTTGGCGACGACCAGGATCATGCGGGCATACATGATGGTCTGGGTGCCCATGGTGTAGGCCTGACGGGGAACATCGTCGATGCTGTCGAACAGGCGGCTGTTGGCCTGAATGGTGCTCTCGGTGAGGTCGACGCAGTGCGTGCCCTTGGAGAAGTGGTCATCGGGCTCGTTGAAGCCGATGTGGCCGTTGTTGCCAATGCCGAGCAGCTGCAGATCCGGGTAACCGGCCTCGGCGACGATCTTGTCGTACTCAGAGCAGGCAGCGGCGGCGTCGGGGTTGGAACCGTCGGGCACATGCGTGTTGTTCAGGTCGATGTTGATGTGATCGAAGAAGTTCTCACGCATGAAGTAGTGATAGCTCTGGGGATCGTCGTGCGAAAGGCCGCGATACTCGTCCAGGTTATAGGTGCTGACCTCGGCAAAGTCGACGTCGCCCTTCTCGTACCAAGCAGCGAGCTGCTTGTAGGCACCGATCGGTGTGGAGCCGGTGGCAAGGCCCAGCACACAGTCGGGCTTGAGGATAACCTGGGCCGAGATGATATTAGCGGCCTTGCGGCTCATATCCTCGTAGTCTTTAGCTTTAATGATCTTCATTACGCGTCCTTTCTCGTACAAGAGAGGCAAGGCTCCCTTACAAGCACTTGCCCGCGGCCCGCGTCGGCCGCAACCAACGTGTGCGGCCACCAGGGCGAGGTCGCGTAATGTATGTGTCTCGTGTCTAACCGCGTCGAGGCCCCTGCCCGTCCACGGTGACCCAAAGCCTTTTAGCTTCGGACAAATCCCATCTTGCCACGGAGGGCGCCCTCTT
>CABUZI010000098.1 GCA_902496005.1 uncultured Collinsella sp. | reverse complement strand
TGAAGTTGAACGTCAGATTGTCCAAATGCGGCCCGCGCAGCGTCGAGCCGTTACGCGGTTCGTAGAACCGCGTAACTAGTTAGTACATCTTTGCGCCGGCGGGGATGGAGGCGTCGAGCTGGATCAGGTTGAGGCGCTCCTCGCCCTCCTCCTCGTGGACAGCGCTGATCAGCATGCCGCAGCTGGGAATACCCATCATCTTGCGCGGAGGCAGGTTGGTGATGGCGAGCAAGGTCTTGCCGACCAGGTCCTCGGGCTCGTAATAAGCGTGAATACCGGAGAGGATGGTGCGGTCGGTACCGGTACCGTCGTCGAGCGTAAAGTTCAGCAGCTTCTTGGACTTCTTGACGGCCTCGCATGCCTTGACCTTCACAGCGCGGAAATCGCTCTTGGAGAAGGTATCGAAGTCGACGAACTCCTCGAACAGCGGCTCAACGGCGATCTTGGAGTAATCGAGCGTGGGCTTAAGCGACTCAACGAACGGGCTCGCGGCGTTGCCGGCCTCGGCAGCCTTGGCGGCAGCGGCACCGGACTGGAAACCCTTCTCGGGCTTCATGTGCGGGAACAGCAGCACGTCGCGGATGGAAGCCTGGTTGGTGAGCAGCATGACCACGCGGTCGATGCCGATGCCAATGCCGCCCGCGGGAGGCATACCGTACTCGAGGGCGCGCACGTAGTCCTCGTCATACTCCATGGCCTCATCGTCGCCGCCGGCCTTCTCGGCCATCTGGGCGGCAAAGCGCTCGGCCTGGTCGACCGGGTCGTTGAGCTCAGAGAATGCGTTGGCGTACTCGTGGCCGGCGATGACCAGCTCAAAGCGGTGGGTCAAACGCGGGTCGTCCTCAAAACGCTTGGCAAGCGGGCTGACCTCGATGGGGTAATCGCACACGAAGGTCGGGTTGACGATGGTATCCTCGCCCAGCTCATCGTAAATCTCGGCGATAATCTTGCCGGCGGTCCACTCGGGCTTAATCTCCAGGCCCTTCTCGCGCGCGGCGGCAGCAAGCTCCTCGACCGGCGTGTCGATGGTGACCTGCTTGCCGAGCACGTCGGAGACGATGTCGGTCATGGGACGGCTGGCCCACTCACCAGAAAGGTCGATGGTCTGGCCCTGGTACTCGATGACCTCGGGGTTGCCGATGGCCTTGTTAGCTGCCTTAATGACACCCTGGGCGAGCGCCTTCATGCCCTCGAGGTCGGAGAAGGCACGGTAGGCCTCCATCGTGGTGAACTCGGGGTTGTGGGTAAGGTCCATGCCCTCGTTACGGAAGATGCGGCCGATCTCGAACACGCGCTCAAAACCACCGACGATGCAGCGCTTGAGGTGCAGCTCGGTGGCAATACGCAGGTAGCACTCCTGATCGAGCGCGTTGAAGTGAGTGATGAACGGCTTGGCAGTAGCGCCGCCCTGGATGGTCTGCAGGATGGGGGTCTCGACCTCCATGTAGCCGTCGGACTCCATAAAGCGACGGAAGGTGGAGAGAATCTGCGAACGCTTACGGAAGGTCTCGCGAACGTCGTCGTTGGCGATCAGGTCGACGTAGCGCTGGCGATAGCGGGTCTCCTTGTCGGAAAGACCGTGGAACTTCTCGGGCAGCGGACGAACGGCCTTGGAAAGCAGGGTCGCGCTCTTAGGGGCAACGGAAAGCTGACCGCGCTGGGTGCGCACGACCACGCCGGCCACGCCCAGGATGTCGCCCAGGTCGAGGGCCTTGAGCGTATTCCAGGCAGCCTCGTCCATGTCGTTGATGCGGCAGAACAGCTGAATCTCGGCAGTCGCATCGCGCACGACGATGAACATGATCTTGCCCTGACCGCGCTTGGCGACCACACGGCCGGCGATCTTCACGACATCCTCGGTGTCCTCACCATCGGCAAGATCGGCGTACTTAGTCTCGATATCGGCGACGTAGTCCTCAAGCTCAGAGTGCTCAGGATAGGGGTTCTGGCCCGCCTCGAACAGGGCGGCGCGCTTGGCCAGGCGGGTGGCGCGCTCGTCGTTGAGCGTCGATGCCTGATCGGCGGCGTTCTGGTTCTCTGCCATAAGTTAGCTCCTCAAACTAAAACGCTCCCCAGGATTCGGTCCCAGGGAGCGAAAACATACCTTTACGCGGGACCGTGGTCTAGCGTGCGATCTTGGCGATGGTGTAGACGCGAGTCTTGCCGGAAGGCGTAACGACCTCGACGGAGTCGCCCTCGCCGTGACCGATGATGGCGTGACCGACCGGAGACTCGTTGGAAATCTTGTGCTCGAGCGAGTTGGTCTCGGTGGTACCGACGAGCGTGACTTCCATGACCTCACCGTTGGGATCAATCAGAGAAACGGTGGAACCGATGGAGACGGTCAGATCGCCCGTGGTGGCAGCAACCTGAGCGTTGGCGAGGATGGCCTGGATCTCGGCAATACGAGCGGCGTTCTGGGCCTGCTTGTCCTTAGCGGCATCGTACTCGGAGTTCTCCGAAAGGTCGCCGAACGCGCGGGCTTCCTTGATGTCCTCGACGATCTCCTTGGCGTAATCGCCCTCACGCCAAGCGAGCTCCTCGACGAGCTTCTGGCGGCCCTCAGCGGTCAGTACGATCTGGCTTGCGTCCATACGGATATCTCCCCAACTCTGATCAAACAATCAACTGTCAACAAAACGAAAAAGACCGGCTAGCCTGCGGGCAAGCCGGTCAGGTGCTCACCCCAAAGGGATGGGACTACTCTGCGTCCGCGTCGCTGTCCTCTGCCTGCTTCTTCTTGGCAGCAGCGAGCTTAGCCTCGAGCTCAGCGATCTCCTTGTCCTCCTCGGACTGCTCGACCACGACCTCCTCGGCCTGCTTGGTCTCGGCCTTATCGTCGCCCTCCATACCCTCGCGGATATTCTTGACGGTAGAGCCGAGGGACTTGCCGAGCTTCGGCAGGTTCTTGGGCCCGAAGATAATCAGGACAACGACGAGAATAATGATGAGCTCAGGAGCCCTCAGTCCAAACATGTAGACCTCCACAATACAGCGAGACAAGCTCGAATGAGTATACCGCGGCTATCGCGGTATCACAACAATAGCTAAAAAAAGGGACCGCAAGAAGCGGTCCCTCCTCATGCTCTGGTCGGGTTGACTGGATTTGAACCAGCGACCCCTGCGTCCCGAACGCAGTGCTCTACCAAACTGAGCCACAACCCGTTAGCTCGACTATAGTAACAAAGATTTCCGTCGTGTGCTAGAGAAATTTTTACTTCTTTGGCACTTCGACGCGAACCGTGTTGGGAATGAGCTCCGTCGCGCAGGACCACCAGCCGTTTTGCTGGGCAGCGTCGGCAAGCCTTTCGGCCATGTCGGCGGTGTCGCAAATGGCAAACGAGCAGGCACCCGATCCGCACACATCTACAGCAACGGTGCCGTCCTGTTTACGCAGCCAATCGAGAACCGTTTGAATCTGCGGCTCCATCTGTGCGGAAATGACACCCAAGTTGTTATGGATGAGCGCATATGCCGTCTCTGCATCACCAGCACGCAAGGCAGAAGCCATCGCGCCGGGCTTGTCCGCAGGCACCGGGGCCTCGTCAAAACGTCGATAAGCCTCAATTGTCGAAACGCTCGCCTCGCGCGGCTTAACCAGCACGACGGGCGTCGCGGGCAGCGCTGGGTACTCAGTTGCCAGCACGTCTCCCCCACCTACGTAGAACGCAGGGCTCGCGTGCAAAAAGAACGGGACGTCAGCACCAATGCCGCGCGCGATGTCGTCGAGTGCTGGGTCGGTGCGATCAATGCCCCAGAGCTCCGCCAAGGCGACAATGACCGCGGCCGCATCCGTCGAGGGGCCGCCCAAGCCGGCGCACAATGGAATACGCTTCTCAATCGTCACGCAGATGTTTGCCTCGCGACCATAATGCTCGGCCATAGCAACCGCAGCCCGATACGCCGTATTCTTTTGCATGGGAAAATCTGATGCCGGAACCGTCTGAACGGCCAGCGCCTGCGCCGGCGTGACCGTCACGGTATCGGAAAGACCGACGGCTGCCATCAGGGAATCGACCCTGTGGTAGCCGCGGTCATCGCGCTCGGTATGAACCCCCAGGTAGAGGTTAATCTTTGCCGGCGCGGAAAGAGTCAGGGACCGATCGCTCACCGATAATGCTCCTCGAGCTGATTGCCGAGCGGGGTAAAGATGTGCTCGCCGCTCTCGGGGTCGAACAGCTCGACCTGACCGGTGAGGACATCGATATACTGGTAGGACTGACGCGACTTACGGCCACGGCGCTCGTCGACCTCGACAATGAAGACGGCGGGGTGGACGCTCTTGATGGTGCCCATGCGCTCGACAACGCGGGTGCGGCCCATGTTGGCCTTAACCTTGACGCGATCGCCCACCATATCGGTCAGCTTCTCGTGGATGTCGTCGACGTGATTGACTTCCATCTCTTCCATGAACAGGGCCTCCAGAAGGTGCAATTCAAAAAGGGGATAATACCCCTAAGATAGACAAAACTCTAGTACTATAGCACCCTGCTGTTGCCATACGCAAGTAGCTAAATAAGCCCCGTCCCAAATACGTACCAGACGACAACCTCGCATGACCAGTTGTTACGCGGTTTGGTAAAACCGCGTAACCTAAAGGTTGTCGGTGTCCAAGACGATGGTGAATGGGCCGTCGTTGACCAGGTCGACCTTCATGTCGGCGCCAAAGATGCCGTGCGCCACGTGCTCAACGTCCTCGCGCACAAGCGTCAAGAAGTACTCGTAGAGCTCGTTGGCGACATCGGGGGCGCCGGCATCCGTAAACGATGGGCGGCGGCCGTGGCGGCAGTCGGCAAATAGCGTGAACTGCGACACCACGAGTACCTCGCCGTCGACATCGGCCAGTGCCAAGTTGGTCTTGCCGTTCTCGTCCTCGTTGATGCGCAAGCCCCGGAGCTTGCCCCACAGCTTATCAGCCTCGGCGCGCGTGTCGCCGTGGCCCACGCCCAGCAGCACTAGATAGCCGCGCCCAATTTTGCCCACGCACTCGCCGTCGACCGTCACGCCGGCGTTGAGTACGCGCTGCACCACCGCGCGCACGGCCTACTCCTCGCCCGTCAGTTTGGCGGACAGATGCTCGAGCGCGTGGAAACGATGGCTGATGGCGTTCTTCTCGTCCGCCGTCAGCTCGGCCATGGTCTTGCCCGGCGTGTCGACCGGCAGGAACAGCGGGTCGTAGCCAAAGCCGTGATCGCCGCGGCCCTCGTGTGCGATAGCGCCCTCGCAGGCGCCCTCACCATAGGTGACCAAACCGTCCGTGTCGATGAGCGCAACGACGCTTATAAAACGCGCGGTGCGATCCTCGTCTGCCACGCCTTCCAGGTTAACGAGCAGCTTGGCGTTGTTGGCGGCATCGTCGCCATGCACGCCCGCATAGCGCGCGCTATACACGCCCGGCTCGCCGTCCAGGGCATCAACGACCAAGCCCGAATCGTCGGCAATGGCCATGAGCCCCGTCTCTTCGACGGCAGCCTGCGCCTTGATGATCGCGTTCTCCAAAAACGTTGTGCCGTTTTCCTCGGGGTCCTCAAAATCGCCCAGCTGACCGAGCGCCACAAAGCGTACCTCGGGCATGACCTTGCCCAAAATGGCCTCAATCTCGGTGAGCTTATGGGCGTTGCCGGTTGCCACGACGATAGTTGCAGCCGGGTCGAGAGTGTCGATGTCGATCTTCTCAAGTGCCATAACTGGCCTCCTTGTCTCTATAGCAAGCTGCGTGAGGGGCGTTCGGGCACTTGGCCTCTCCCCTCTCAGGCAATCAGACCTTTCAACGCAGCATTTCCGCAGATAAAACCTACCAAAATAAACCTGTCCCTATTTGGCAGGTTAGGCGATGGCTTGGCGCTGAAGCTCGATGAGCTCGGCGATACCCTTGTCGCCCAGGTCGAGCAGGGCGTTGAGGCGTTTGCGGTCGAAGGGCGCCTGCTCGCCGGTGCCCTGGAGCTCGATCATCTCACCGGTTTCGGTGGCGACGAGGTTCATGTCGACCTCGGCATGGCTGTCCTCGGAATAATCGAGGTCAAGCAGCGTATTGCCGTCGACAACGCCCATGGAGATGGCAGCCACCTGGCCGATAAGCGGGATGCGTTCGATCTTGCCCGCCTCGACCCACATG
>CABUZI010000097.1 GCA_902496005.1 uncultured Collinsella sp. | reverse complement strand
TTCGGCCTGGGCGCGCTGCTCGGCGGCCTCGCGCTCGAAGGTCTCAAAACCGTTCTTGTCGATCCAGGGAATGAGCGAGGCGTCGTCCTCGCGTACGATGTGGCCCTTGACCATAACGTGGACGCGGTCGACATCCAGGTGTTCCAGGATGCGCGTGTTGTGCGTGATGATGAGCATGGAGCCGTCGCAGCTCTTGCGGTACGCGTCCATGCCGTGGCTGACGGTGGACAGGGCGTCGACGTCCAGGCCGGAGTCGGTTTCGTCCAGGATGGCGAGTTTGGGCTGCAGCAGCAGAAGCTGGAGCATCTCGACCTTCTTCTTCTCGCCGCCCGAGAAGCCTACGCCCAACTCGCGGTTGAGGTAGGCGGTATCCATGTTGAGCTCGGCCGCGAGCTCCTTGACGCGACGGCGGAATTCCTTGCCCTTCATCTCAAGGCCGGGACGGCCGGCGATGCTGGCACGCAAAAAGCTCGACAGCGGCACGCCCGGAATCTCGACCGGGGCCTGGAAGCTCAGGAACAGGCCGGCGCGCGAACGCTTGTCGGTGGTGAGCTCGGTGATGTCCTGGCGGTCAAAGACGATACGGCCGTCGTTGACCGTGTAGACGGGGTCGCCCATGACCAGGTGGCCCAGGGTGGATTTGCCGGCGCCGTTGGGTCCCATCAGCACATGGGTCTCTCCGGCGGCGACGTTGAGGTTGACGTTGTGGAGGATGGTCTTCTCGTCCACGGAGGCGGTCAGACCTTCGATGGAAAGCAGCGGATTTGCGCTCATGCTGTCCCTCTCTGTATATGGTGTACTCATAGGTGTACTAAACCCTAGGAATCTTCTCGGAATAAAGTTACTATGGGTTCGGCGTTAGTCAAGGGAAAACCCGACTAATCCACTCGACTTTTTAGATGAGGGACATAAAATCAGGTTTGTTTGCCCCGCGTGCATAGGATTTGGGCAAACAAGCCTGGTTTTGTCCCAGTAACGATGGGAGGGTAGGTATGCTCATTTCTTCTAAGGGCCGCTATGCCCTCCGACTGATGATCTATATCGCGGCGCTGGGCGACGCCGAGGGCAAGATTGCCCTGCGCGAGGTTGCCGACCGCGAGCATATCTCGCAAAAGTATCTGGAGCAGCTGGTTCGTCCGCTTATGAAGGCGGGCCTGCTTAAGAGCGTGCGCGGCAAGGGCGGCGGCTACATGATGGCCAAGGACCCGGCCGAGGTGCGTGCCGGCGACATCCTGCGCGCCGTCGAGGGCAGCACGGCTCCGGTGGCGTGCGACGGCATCGACAACAGTTGCGCCCGCAGCGATCTGTGCTCGACCGTCAAGTTCTGGCGCGGTCTGGACGACGTGATCGAAAAGTACGTCGACGGCGTGACGTTGGCCGACTTGGCCGCCGTCCCCGAGATCAACTTTGACATTAAGCTGTAGGTTGAGCGCAATTCCTTAAGATTTCGCGGAGGGTTGTTGCCGTTTACCGAGGGGTTGTTGTGCAACAACGGGCGAGCTGCAATACTTAGTTTTATCTTTGCAAACTGCACTTTAACTACACCAATGCAGGGAGGATCTTATGCAGCCCAAGCATTCTGCTATTGTCGCGGGCCTGACGCTGGCGCTTTCGTTTAGCGCCGTTACCGCGCCCGCGCCCGCCGCTGCCGAGGAACCCACGCCGGGCGTTGCCTCGGATGCCACCGATATCGACAAAGGCCTCTACACCCAGCAGTCCTTCTCGGGCGTGCTGAGGTCGGTCCAGGGCGTTTCGTTTGTAAACGTGACTCCCGAGATGAAGTACTTTACCAAGTACGAGAGCCATGGCAACTACAACCAGGGCTTTTCGTATGGCGACGGTTATAACGCGCTGGGCTATTACCAGTTCGACCGCCGTTGGTCGCTCATTCCGTTTATGAAGCAGGCCTACAACTACAACCCTGAAAAATACAGCATGCTCAAGGATGCGATTGATCGCGGCAGCGAGATTTCCAACGCGAGCAATGCCATGTACGAGAACGGCCAATTTACCGAGCTGGGCCATATCGCGCAGGATGCCTTCCAAGGTGCGTACAACACCGATCCTGTTGAGTTCTCAGCACTTCAAGATGCCTATGCGTACAACTCGTACTATGCGGTGACCGAGGCGTGGCTCAAGAGCGGCCTGGGCATTGATATTTCGGGCCGCGCCGATTGCGTCAAGGGCATGGTGTGGAGCATCACCAACATGTGCGGCACCGGTGGCTGCAGGGACTTTTTCCGCTGGGCGAATCTTTCCAACGATATGTCCGACCGCGAGTTTGTGACGGCGCTCTCCAATAGCGTGGTCAACAATGTCGCCACTAAGTTTTCGAGTCAGCCCCAGTATCATGAGGGCTGGAAGAATCGTTATAAAAATGAGCTGAAGGACTGCTTGGTTTTTATCGCCGAGGATGAGGCTGCCGCTGCGACGCCCGTGCAGCCCGAGCCCACACCGGCGCCCTCGCCGACACCTGATTCGAATGGCGACTCGAGTGACGATGTCAACGATGACAGGATGGATGCGCCCTCGACCGATGCTGACGGTAATGGCTCTGCTGGCGGCACTACCAACGACGGCTCTACCTCGAACGGCTCCGATTTGAACGGCTCTGCTGCGGGCGATTCGTCTTCAAGCTCTGCCGGCAATACGGACAGCGCCGCCTCTGGTTCGACCGACGCTGGTTCCTCTGATTCTTCCACTGGTTCGAGCGATTCGTCCGTTGGCACCGGCTCTAACAACGGCTTCGGCTCTGACGCAACCCCTGATTCCGATGCTTCCAAGGACGACTCGAATAAGGCGCCGGACGCTCCCGTTGCTTCGCCGGACAAGAAGCCTTCTTTCTCCGTGCAGCTTGGTTCTACGTTGGGCTCTTCGCTGATGGCTGGCGTCAATAATGGCTCGACTCAGAACAAGGACAACTCTGATCAGGTTTCCATGGAAAAGACCGAGGCCGCAAAGGGCGACTCAAAGGACAAGGCTTCCGAGAAGGCTGAATCCGATAAGGGTCCTAGCTCTGATGAGAAGGGCGACAAGTCCGCTCAGAAGAAGGACGAGGATAAGAAGTCTGAATCTGAGAAGAAGGACGAGAGCAAGACCGAGGGCGAAAAGAAACAGTCCGAAGACGACGACAAGAGCGGCGCTGATAACCAGGTTCAGGAGCAAAATGACTCCAAGACGGTGACCACTACAACCACGACGACTACAACGACCAAGTCATCTGGCGGCAATATGCCCAAGACGGGCGACTTGATCGTGATGGCGAGCCTTGCCAGTGCGAGCTTGGCTACGCTGGGCGCTACGTCCATCGTGAGCGGTAAGCATAAGCTCGATCAGCAGAAGAAAGCTTCTGGGGAGGACAGCTCGGAGGAGTAGCCTCTCGGTTGCCAGATAACTAAAGAGTCGGAACGGGGTCCGGTGCGAATGCATCGGGCCCCGTTTTTTGTTGTGCAACGATTAGTTGTGCCCCCTCACACCTCTTGTTGCTACCGTTGCCCGATATGTTCGCGCGGCGACATCGGTACGCGCGAGGCGGTCATTACAATTGGCATCGTGCTGCGATTTAGGGGGGAACGTTTTGGTGTCTGAACAGGCAAATAATGGTTGTGCTGCCGGCTTTGGCGTGCGTTTGATCGGCTGTGATGACGATGCGATTTTGCCCATTGGCATGCACGACTATGCGGAAGCTCTTGGTTGCTGCATGCTGGTCGACAAGACCATGTTTATTGCCGATGTGTTGGACTGCGACGCGTCCGTTGTGGTGTGCTGTCGACCCGAGGGTTTTGGCAAGAGCATGAACTTGTCGATGCTCAGGGCTTTTCTGGAGCGTCCAGCGGTCGGTCGCGCTGGTCAGCGTTTGTTTGCCGATGCTCAGATTTGGGATGCAGACGGCGGGCGCTATCGGGATGAGTACGCTTGCTATCCGGTGATATCGCTGGACTTTTCTAGCGCTGCGAGGCGTGGCCCCGCTGTTGCCGGCGCCGTGCGCGATGCCCTTTCGGGCGAGTGCGCTCGATTGTTGGCGCTCTTGGAGGCTCCGGATTTAGCTCGAGACAAGGTGCGTCACATCGAACGCGTTGCGCGTGGCGCGGCGAGCGAGGATGAGGTCGCCTCGGTGCTTGGCGTGCTCATTGGGCTGCTGGAGATGGCCTGCGATGAGCAGGTTGTATTGCTCGTTGATGGGTACGACGCGGCGTGGTTGGGCCGTGCGAGCGCGAGGGGCGCTTCCGGCGCCGATCCGGCAGGGCTATTCGATCGTGTGCTGTTCGACGCCATTGCCACTGCGCGCGATTCGTTGCGGCTGACGTGTCTGATGGGGGAGCGTCCCAGTCCTGCCGAAGCGGCGCTTTCGTCGCGCAGTTGCTCGTATTGTCTGTCGACGCCGCTTTCGACGTGGTGTGACCGTTGGTTCGGCTTTTCGGATGCCGAGGTCCAGGCTCTGTTGAATCGTGCTGGGCGCGAGGAAAACCTTGATGATGCGCGTGAATGGCTCGAGGGATATCGGTTTGGCAGGGTCTATTGCTCGAGTCCGGCGCGCGTGATCGGTTTTCTGGACCGAGGCTGCACGGCGCCTGTGCGCGCCGATCTGTATGGGTATGCGGATTGCCTGAGTAGGGTAGTTGCCGGGTGGAATCTCGACCGCCTTTCGGTCTTGTTTGATTTGCTCGAGGCCCATGGGTGCGCTGAGGTCCCGCTTTGTTTGGGCACTGCAGAGTCAGATGTCTCGCCTGACGATGGCATGTGGGCAGCGCTGTATCTGTCCGGTTTTCTCACGACGGATATGACTGAGGAGCCAGAACATGGCGATCGCCTCCGTGCTTTGCGATTGCCCAATAACGAGCTTCGCCAGGCCTTGCGTCTAGTGATTATTGAGTGGTTTGAGTGTGCTGCCGAAGACATTCGAGACGTCGATGCGTTTCGCGACGGGTTGTGCCGTGGGGACGAGGATACGGTGAGGCGGGCGCTAAGCCGCATCCTGGGAGATGCGGGAATCGGTGCGACCGACCCAGATGCGCCGCTGCCATATCATCTGCTCTTGCAGGGGCTCTGCTTTGGCTTGCCGGGCTATGCCAATCCTGCCTCGAGGCGAAAGTGTGGCGCGGGTCGCTGGGACATCCAGGTTTTCCCTACGGGTGCTGTGTTCGACGTAGCAGATACGATTGGCATGCTGGACGAGCGCCCGCTGATAACGATTAACTTGATGTATGACCCCGATGTGGATGCGCTGGGTCTGGAATTGCTGGCCGTGCAGTCGCTACTCGACATAGAGCGCGACGGCATCGACGAAATCCGTGTGCCGCGCCCCGGCGTGGGTCGCATGCGCTGGGGGTTCGGTTTTGATGGGCAGCATGTGGCTACGGTGTGCCAGCGGCTTTAAGCGCTGAGGTGTTTCCGGCTTCCGTTACTCTGCGTCCTTCATGGGCGGCATGGGCTCCCAGTCGGGGTCCTTGATAATCTTGCGGGCGTCTTTCATGCCACGGCGCAGCGCCGGGATGCCGGTCTTAAAGCACTTGTCAACGGCAGCCAGGCGAATGAATTCCTTGCAGAAGGTCGCGGCGTTGCCCAGACGGAACAGCACGGGGTGATAGTCGCCGTAGATCTGCATGTAGCGGGCGAGGAAGCCTCGGTTGCGCATAATGTAGTAGCGGTTGGTGTCGCTCGTGGAGTTGAGCTGGCGCTTGCCGGCGATATCCCAGTTAGAGACGGCGCGGGCGCGCTTGAGAACCACGTCGGCAACAACGGCGGCGGAGAAGTGCTGGCTGGCCACGTAGCCATAGCAGGCATCGTCGCCGTAGATAAAGAAGCGCGCGTCGGGCAGGCCGATCTTGTCGACCACGCGGCGCGAGAACATGCCGCCCTCAAAGCACAGCTGGTTCATGGTGCGGTAGCCCTCGGGACCCAGATCCCACTTGGCGACTGGGTTGGGAATGCCGAGCGAAAGGATGAGTTGGTATTGCCAAAAGAAGGCGCCGCCGTCAAAGTCTAGGCGCGAACCCTGGATGACATCGTAGCGGTCGGTCCACTTGGCAAGACGCTCGATGCCTTCGGGGATGACGAGCACGTCGTCGTCCATCACCCAGAACCACTGGGCGCCCAGGTCGTAGGCGCATTTAGTGCCGGCGGAGAAGCCGCCCGCACCGCCGCCG
>CABUZI010000096.1 GCA_902496005.1 uncultured Collinsella sp. | reverse complement strand
CCCCGCTTTGCTCTAGCCAGGTTGTTATGGGTGGGCGTGATGGCTACTCGTCGCGCTTCTCCTCGTGGCGAGCGGCAGCCCGCGCATCGTGGATGCCCTTGATTGCAGCATGGCGAGCGGTGCGAGCATCGTGCATGGCGTCGCGCGCCTCAGCGGCTGTTGCCTTGGCAGAGCGCAGCTTGGCGGCCAAGTCGGGGTTGGTCTCGGCAACCGCGGCGATCGTGGGGCCGTCGAGCTCCTCTTGCGTGGGCTCGGCCAAAAAGTCGATAGCATACTGGGCGGCCACCATGGAGCCCTTTGCCAGCACGGTCTCGTCGATCTTGTAGAAGCAGGAATGTTGGGCGTACGTGGCACCAATCTTGGGGTTGCGCGTACCTACAAAGGCGAGCACGCCCGGCACGCGGCGCAGGTACTCCGAAAAATCCTCGCCCGAAAGCGTGCCACGGTAATGGCCTTGACCGGTGGGGCCCAGGCACTTGATTACAGCCTGACGGCAGCGCTCGCTCGAGGCGACCTCGTTTTCGACCTTGTAGTTGGCGATGGTGTAGTCGGTGAGCTCAGCCTCGGCGCCCAGAGCTGCCGCGGTATGCTCCACGATGCGGCGCATGAGCTCCGGCATTTCCTCGTGGGTCGAATCGCCGTAGGTGCGCACTGTGCCGGCGAGGTAGGCCGTGCCGGCGATAACGTTGCGCGCGGTGCCGCCGTGCAGCTCGCCGACGGTGATGACAGCCGGCTCGTAGGGGCTAATCTCGCGCGAGACGATGGTCTGCAGGGCGTTGACGATCTCTGCCGCAACCATAACGGCGTCGTGGCCGCGCTGGGGCATGGCGCCATGGCACGAGGTGCCGCGGACGTCGATGCGGAACCAGTCGGTATTTGCCATGCGTGGGCCGGGCTCGCAGCTTACGGTACCGGCGTCGACCTCGCTCCAGATGTGCGCGGCGTAGGCGCCATCGACGCCGTCGAGCACACCCGTGCCAATCATGAGTTTGGCGCCCTGGCCGTTTTCCTCGCTGGGCTGGAATACGATGCGAATCTCGCCGTGGATGTCATCGGTCATGTGGCGCAGAATCTGCAACGTGCCGAGCATCATGGCGATATGGCAGTCGTGACCGCAGGCGTGCATGCAGCCCTCATTGACGCTGGCGAACTCCTCGCCGGTCTGCTCAGTGACGGGCAGGGCGTCGATATCGGCGCGCAGCAGGATGCGGCGGCGCGGCGTGCCGTCCTCGCGGTAGGCATCCGGCGCGGTGCCGCGAAGCGTCGCCACCAGGCCCGTCTTGAGCGGACGCTCGTAGGGGATATTCATGGCGTCGAGCTGGTTGGCGATGTCGGAAGTCGTGCGCTCCTCGGCAAGGCTCAGCTCCGGGTGCTTATGGAAGTGCCGGCGCTGCTTGATGATGTAGGGTTCAAACTCGGCGGCGATATCCTGGATGGCCGCGGTGACGTCGTCTGCCGCGCGAACCTCGGTTGCCGCCATAATCTGCTGTGCCTTGGTCTTCGTCATGGTCGATTTGCTCCTTGTTGGCTCGATCGCAAAATCGTACAGGCTCTCTCCAGTATGCCACCTGCCGCTAGGGCTGGTAAAGCTGCCGTTTGCCGCTTGGCATTTTGTAACCGAGGCGGGGGAGTACACTCGGGGGTGTTGAATTTCCTGCCAGAGATGGGGATGCCCATGCAACATATCGATCGGATTATTCGCTCCAAGAACGTCTTTACCGCGCAAGACGGCATCGATTCCGCCCGCGAGCTGGCGATTGCCATCGCGGGCGACCGCATCGTCGCAGTCGGTGCGCCCGATGACGTAATTGCCGCCGCACCTGCCGCCACGCCGGTGGTCGATTACGGCGAGCAGTTTGTCTGCCCCGGTTTCCATGATGCGCATCTGCACTTCTTCCATACCTCGGTCGGCTCCTCGCCGTACATGCTCATGGATATGGGCACGTCCGAGGCGGCACTGGTACAACATGCGCTCGAGTTTTCCCAGGACCTGCCCGATGACGCCTGGGTTGTGACGCAGGGCTGGCGCGACTACCGTTGGGACCCGCCCGAGCATCCTACCAAGGCGTCGCTCGATGCGGCATTCCCCGATCGTCCCTGCGTTATGTATTCGGGCGACGGGCACACGCTTTGGCTCAACAGCCGCGCACTCGAGGCGCTCGGCGTCACGCGCGACAGCGAGCCGCCAGCGGGCGGCAGCTACGACAAGGACGCAAGCGGCGAGCTTACGGGCATTGCTCACGAAGCGGCTGCCATGCAGTTGTTGCCGCGCTGCCTTGAGTGGCTGGGCGAAGATCGCATCGCAAGCGCTTACGCCGATCAAATGAGGCGCATGGCCGAGCAGGGCATCACCTCGATCTGCGATATGTCGCTCATGCCCATGCCAGGCTGCGATTTTATCCGCGACGACGTCTACGACAAACTGCAGACAGCCGGCAAGCTGGGCATTCGTGCCCATCTGTTCCCCACGCTGTTGGATGACCAGTCGCGTCTAGAAGAGCTCCAGGTACGTTATGCGAACAACGCGCTGCTTTCGGCGCCGGGTTTTAAGCAGTTCTTCGATGGCGTGTCGAGTGAACACACGGCATATCTCACCGAGCCCTATACCAATCCGCGCTTCCCGGGCGACCAGGGCCGTCTGACAGTCCCGGCTGAGCGCATGCGAAAATTGGTTCTGGCGGCTGCGGAGCGCGGTCACACCGTGCGCATCCACGTTATTGGTGACGGTGCGATTCATGCCGCGCTGGATATCTTCGAGGAAGCAGCCGACCTGTACGGCCTGCCCCAGCACGGCCATAACACGCTCGAGCACCTGGAGAACCTTCTGCCCGAGGACATCGACCGCCTGCGCAAGCTCAACGTGGTTGCTTCGAGCCAGCCCTGCCACATTACACTCGACCCGGGTGGACCGGAGCGCGATCTGGGCCTGGAGCGCAGCCGCATCATGTGGCCGTTCGCAACCTATAAGCAGCGCGGCATTCGCCAAGCCTTCGGTACCGACAGCCCTATCACGCCCGTTACCAGCATGAACGTGCTCTACACGGCTATCACGCGCCAGGACCCCAAAAGCCACTGGCCCGAGGGCGGCTGGTTGCCGAGCGAGCGCATCGATGCAGCAACGGTTCTGCGCAACTACACCTTGGGCAGCGCCTATGCAGCGGGCGACGAGCAAAACCTCGGTAGCTTGGAGCCTGGCAAGTACGCCGACCTGGTAGTCCTGGACCAAAACCCGCTCATCGTTGACCCCCAAGACCTCCAGGCCACAAAAGTTCAGGCCACCTACCTGGCAGGCAACTTGATTTACGAGCGCTAATATTCATGTCGTACCGTTAAACGCGGCTCGCGCAGCCTATTTTGGGATGGCGCTCGAGCCGCGTTTGTTTGCCGGTGGGGATTTGTTAGGAGCGTCCCCGCTCTGATGGATTTGGGCGCAGGGCGGAGGTGCTGCTGCCCCGCGCTCAATTTGGACACCAGCAATGCTATCTCTTGGTGTTTTGCATACTTCCCATTACAGATTGCATAAAAAGGCTGGGATGTCCTTCCTGATCCTGATGTACCCCCGCCCGTGCCGTGCAAAAAACGGAGTATTCAGCACCGCGAGCTCTGCCGGTGCCGCTGCGGCTGAGTAACGTTGCGGAGATTGACGTCATTTTGGGGTCCGGCGCGGCGCGAAGCATGCCTTTTTGTCCTGGCGGGGTTTGCCTGCCGACTCAAATCGCCGGTCGAAGGCGTCCTTGGGACCAATATGGTGTGTCCGGCGCGTATACAGTCGTCCTGGCTTGCTGAATACTCCCAAAAATGCACGGCGCTCCCCAGGGGACCCGTGCGCGCAGCGAAAACCATGCCCACGTTCCTATCCGCATCGCCATTTTGCTGCACTGACTTTTCTGAATGCCGGGCTCGAATTAGTTAACCTGCCTCCCGTGTGGCTCCGGAGGGGCGGGGCATAAGGTTTATCGCGAGTTCCGCACGAGCCGAAGGCCACTTAATGTGGCCTTCGCGCGAGCAGGACTGCCCGAGCAGGAAACCTTATGCCCCGCCCCTCCGGAGCCACACGGGAGCCACCGCTAAGTTATCCCCCGGCATTCAGAAAATCTAAGTGCCAAAAAATAAGATTTTTTGACTCCGTGTTGTATAACCCGCCATTCGTGGGTACCATTCAACGCGTACGCAAACAAAAAGGGTTAATTCGCGTGGTATAACCGCGCGGCCCAAAAAGGAGGAGACAAGCATGTCGTCTTTGAAGCCGCTTGCAGATCGTGTTCTGGTCAAGCCCGACGAGGCCGAGCAGAAGACCGCTTCTGGTCTGTATATCGCCAGCAACGCCCAGGAGAAGCCGCAGCGTGGCACCATCGTTGCCGTTGGCGCCGGCAAGGTCAACGACAAAGGTGAGCGCATTCCCATGGACGTCAAGGTCGGTGACGTTGTCATCTACGGTAAGTTCGGTGGCAACGAGGTCAAGGTCGACGGCGAGAAGTATCTGCTGATGCGCGCCGACGACATCTACGCTGTCGTCGAGGCCTAGTCTCGTCGGAATCTCTGATTCGTCTTTGAACGCGCCTGCCGCATAGGACTCGGAAGCGGCGACGCGAGTCACATTTCTTTTGGAGGATTACCTACCATGGCAAAGAACATTACGTTCAACACCGATGCCCGCGCTAAGCTTGCCAAGGGCGTCAACACTCTGGCCGACGCCGTTACCGTCACCATGGGCCCCAAGGGTCGCTACGTTGCGCTGCAGCGCACGTTCGGTGCCCCGACCATCACCAACGACGGCGTTTCCGTCGCCAAGGAGATTGAGCTCGAGGACAACATCGAGAACATGGGTGCCCAGCTGGTGAAGGAGGTCGCCACCAAGACCAACGACACCGTGGGTGACGGCACCACCACCGCAACCCTGCTCGCTCAGGCCATCGTCAACGACGGCCTGCGCAACGTCGCCGCTGGCGCCAACCCGCTGGCCATTCGTCGCGGCATCGACAAGGCCGTTAACGCCGCCGTCGCCGAGATGAAGAAGCAGGCCAAGCCGGTCGAGACCAAGGAACAGATCGCTTCCGTCGGTACCATCTCCGCCGGTGACCCCGAGGTCGGCGAGAAGATTGCCGAGGCCATGGAGGTCGTGGGCAAGGACGGCGTCATCACCGTCGAGGATTCCCAGACGTTCGACATCACCATTGACACCGTCGAGGGCATGCAGTTCGACAAGGGCTATGTCTCCGCTTACTTCGTCACGGATAACGACCGCATGGAGGCCGTGATGAAGGATCCGTACATCCTCATCACCGACCAGAAGATCTCCAGCGTTCAGGACATTATGCCCGTTCTCGAGGCTGTCCAGCGCGCTGGCCGCGGCCTGCTCATCATCGCTGAGGACATCGACGGCGAGGCTCTGCCTACCCTGGTCCTCAACAAGATCCGTGGCGCCCTCAACGTCTGCGCCGTCAAGGCTCCGGGCTACGGCGATCGCCGCAAGCGCATCCTCGAGGACATCGCCGTCCTCACCGGTGGCCAGGCTGCCCTGGACGAGCTGGGTGTGAAGGTCGCTGACATCACCGCCGATATGCTCGGTACCGCTAAGTCCGTCACCATCTCCAAGGACAACACCGTCGTCGTCGGCGGCGCTGGCTCCAAGGAGGCCATCGACGCTCGTATCGCTCAGATCAAGGGTGAGATGGAGAACACCACCTCTGACTTCGACCGTGAGAAGCTCCAGGAGCGCCTGGCCAAGCTCTCCGGCGGCGTTGCCGTCATCAAGGTCGGCGCTGCTACCGAGTCCGAGCTCAAGGAGATCAAGCACCGCGTCGAGGATGCCCTGCAGGCTACCCGCGCTGCTGTCGAGGAGGGCATCGTCGCCGGCGGTGGCGTCGCCTTCATGGACGCTGCTCCTGCGCTCGACGCTGTCGAGATCGACGACCCCGAGGAGAAGATCGGCGTCGACATCGTCAAGAAGGCTCTGACCGCTCCGGTCGCTACCATCGCCAAGAACGCTGGCTTTGAGGGCGCTGTCGTGGTCGATAAGGTTGCCGAGCTGCCTGCCGGCCAGGGTCTCAACTCTGCCAACGGCGAGTGGGGCGACATGATCGAGATGGGCGTCCTCGACCCCGTCAAGGTCAGCCGCGTCACCCTTCAGAACGCTGCTTCTGTCGCCAGCCTGATCCTCATCACCGAGGCCACCGTCTCCGATGTGCCCAAGAACACTCAGCTTGAGGACGCTATCGCTGCTGCTACCGCTGGTCAGCAGGGCGGCGGTATGTACTAAGGCCGACAAGGTCTAGAACTCCCACCGGGAATCCGGGGGCGGGACGGGGTTTCTCTCCGGAACGTCCTCGGACATGCAAAGAGGCTCCGCATCGCGCTTCGCGCTGCGGAGCCTCTTTGCGTCCTGACGCTCCTATTTGGCAAGGTGTTTTTTAGAATCCATTTTGCGCTCGGCCTCGAAGGCCTGCCTGTCCCAATCGAGCGGAAGTCCGGCCTCGACCCATG
>CABUZI010000095.1 GCA_902496005.1 uncultured Collinsella sp. | reverse complement strand
GGCCTTCGAGGCCGAGCGCAAAATGGATTCTAAAAAACACCTTGCCAAATAGGAGCGTCAGGACGCAAGAAACCCCCGCCGCACGAAGTGCGCAGCGGGGGTTTCTTGCATGTCCGAGGACGTTCTGAAAAGTAACACCAGGGCGGGCCCGGACGAAAAAAACCGACTACAGGTCGATGTGCGATTCCTTGATCGGGAACGGCTCCGCGAAGTGGCAGGCGCAGCAGTGGCCCGGAGCAACTTCCTTAAACTCAGGAAACTTCTCGGAGCAGATGCCCTGCGCGATCGGGCAGCGCGTGTGGAAACGGCAGCCAGTCGGCGGATCCAGCGGCGACGGCGGATCGCCAGCGAGGATAATGCGCTTGCGGGTCTTCTGGATATCAGGATCGGGAACCGGCACGGCAGACAGCAGCGACTGCGTGTACGGATGGTGAGGCTCGCTGTAGAGCGTCTTCCAGTCCGAAACCTCGACCATCTTGCCCAAATACATAACGGCAACGCGATCAGAAATGTGCTGCACGACGGAGAGGTCGTGAGCAATGAAGAGATAAGCAGTACCGAACTTATCCTGAAGCTCCTTCAGCAGGTTCAAAACCTGGGCCTGAATGGAAACGTCAAGTGCAGAGACAGGCTCGTCGCAGATAATCAGCTTGGGCTTCAGCGCAAATGCGCGGGCAATGCCGACACGCTGGCGCTGGCCGCCCGAGAACTCGTGCGGATAGCGGTTGATGTGCTCGGGGTTCAGACCGACGACGTCCAGCAGCTCGCGGACACGCTCGATACGCTCTTCCTTGGTGCCCACGCCATGAATGGTCATGGGCTCAGAGACAATCTCGCCGATGGTCATACGAGGATTCAGCGAAGCATAGGGGTCCTGGAAGATGAACTGCATCTCGCGACGCATATCCTTGATCTCGTGCTTGCTCATCTCGGCAACGTCTTTGCCCTGGAAGAACACTTTGCCTGCCGTCGGCTTGGTCAGGCGCATGATGGTGCGGCCCGTGGTGGACTTACCGCAACCAGACTCGCCGACCAGGCCAAAGGTCTCGCCCGGATAAATCTCGAACGAAATGTCATTCACAGCAGAGACGACACGCTTGGAGAAGCGCTTGGCGAACATGCCGGACTCAGCGGGAAACTCCTTAGAGAGGTGCTCGACCTTCAGCAGCGGAGTACGCTCGTTGGTATCTGCCATTACGCCTCGCCTCCCTTCTTGGAATCCTTGCGCGTACGGGACGTCTCAGGAGCGTTCTTGAGGAACTCGGGGTCACCGGAGTAGTGGCACGCAGAGTAGTGACCAGACTCGGTGACAACGCGCTCGGGGCGCTGCTTGCGGCACTTATCGGTCGCATAGGGGCAACGAGGCGAGAATACGCAGCCCTCGGGCAGGTTCATGAGCGAAGGCGGGTTGCCGTGAATCGGCGTAAGCGGTTTCTTCTCATCGATAGCCTGCTCCGGGATGGAGCGAATCAGGCCCCAGGTATAGGGGTGGCGGCTCTCGTAGAAGATTTCCTCAGCAGTACCGAACTCGACGGGACGACCGGCGTACATAACCATGATCTTGTCGGCCATATCGGCGACGACACCCAGGTCATGGGTAATCATGATGATGGCGTTGCCGTTCTTCTCCTGCATTTCCTGCATAAGCTCAATAATCTGAGCCTGAATGGTAACGTCCAGGGCAGTCGTGGGCTCGTCGGCAATCAGAATATCGGGATCGCAGGCAAGAGCCATAGCAATCATGACGCGCTGACGCATACCGCCAGAGAACTGGTGCGGATACTCATTGACGCGCTTCTCGGGCTCGGGAATACCAACGAGGTCCAAAAGCTCGGTGGCGCGCTTGAGCGCCTCCTGCTTGGAGTAGCCACGGTGCAGACGAAGACCCTCGCCCACCTGCTTGCCGATCTTATAGACCGGGTTCAAGGAGGTCATAGGATCTTGGAAGATCATCGCGATGTCGTTACCGCGAATGTGCTGCATCTCTTCCTCGGTCATCTCGAGAATAGAACGACCGCGATAGCGAACGTCGCCGCCCTCGATCTTTCCCGGAGGCATCGAGATGAGGCCCATGATGGTCATGGCGGTCACGGACTTACCGGAGCCGGACTCACCGACGACACCCAGGGTCTCGCCGCGATCGAGCGTGTAGGACACACCGTCGACAGCGCGAACGACACCATCCTCGGTATGGAAATACATCTTAAGGTCATCGACCTCGAGCAGATGCTGGCCCTCGGGAACCGGCTGCTCCTTCAGGTCCACATAGTTCTTGTTCTTCTTCATCCTTATGCGTCCTTCATCTTGACGTCGAGGGCGTCGCGCAGACCGTCACCCAGCAGGGTGAAGGCGAGCACCGTCGAGAGAATTGCCAGACCGGGCATGATCATCATCCAGGGAGCAGTCAGCAGATACTGCTGACCATCCTGAATCATGGAGCCCCACGAAGGCGTAGGCGGAATAACGCCCATGCCGAGGAAGGACAGAGCGGACTCGGTCAGAATGGCGCCACCAATGTTCATAGTCGCGTAGACCACGATGGAAGCGACGGAGTTCGGGAAGATGTGACGCACGACGATACGAGCATCAGATGCACCCATCGCGCGCGCAGCGTCAACATAGTCGTTTTCCTTGACCGTCAGGATCGCGGATCGGAAGACGCGCGCAATCGAAGGCCAGCCGAGAATACCGATGGCGATAAAGACGTTCTGAAGACCACGGCCGATAACGGCGATCATGGCGACAACGAACAGCACGTACGGGAATGCCAGGAAGATATCCGCGCAGCGCATGATGATCGTATCCCAGATACCGCCGTAGAAACCGGCCAGAGCACCCATGACCAGACCGATCACCGTGGAGATTGCGGTGGCCATAATGCCGACGGAAAGCGAAACGCGTGCACCGTAGATAACACGGACAAGAATGTCACGGCCAAGGGCGTCGGTACCAAACGGGTGCTCGGCACACGGAGCCAGCAGCGACGTCTCGGCCATGGTGGTCGAGTCGGAAGCCGTCGGCGAACCGAGCCAGGGCTTAGCCCACAGATCTGCGGTCAGGGCAACCACAACGACGATGATGATCCAGCAGACACCGATAACGGCGAGCTTGTTCTTACGAAGACGCTTAAAAGCGTCGCCCCACAGTGTGCGGGACTTAGCGGGAGCAGATGCGGCCTTGGTGGCGGTAGCCTGCTCCTGAGACTGAGAATCAGTTTCCTGCATGAGACGTACCTCCCTTAGGCCTTATCCGACGGACCGCCAAGGCGGATGCGCGGGTCGAGGAATGCATAGCTAATGTCGACGAGCAGGTTGATCACCATGACGACGACGACGATGAGCGTAACGCCGCCCATAACGATGGGCCAGTCACGCATGCTAATGGCGCGATAGACCTCATAGCCGATACCGGGCCAGTTAAAGACCGTCTCGGTCAGGATGGCGCCCGAAAGCATGCCGCCAAAGTCGACACCAATATAGGTAACGACGGGGATGAGTGCATTCTTAAGCGCGTGCTTGATGATGATCGCGCGATTGGAGAGACCCTTGGCCTTTGCCGTACGGATGTAATCCTGGTTCATGACGTCAAGCAGCTGCGAGCGCATAATGCGGGCGGCGTAAGCGGTCGAAACCGAAGCCAGCGTAATGGTCGGAAGCACATAGTGCATCCAATCCTGATACTGAGAGCTGGAACCGCCGGCACCCGAGATCGGCATGGAGAATGCACCGCCCGTGGCGTCCTTGAGAATGACGCCAAAGAACAGTTGCAGCAACATACCGAGCCAGAAAGCCGGGACGGCAACGAGGATCGAAGTGGTGAGCGTTACCAAAATATCCCAGAAGGAATAACGCTTAACCGCCGAAATGATACCCGCACCGATACCCATGATTGCCTCGAGCACGATGGCGCACGCGGCAAGTTTGACCGTATACGGATACTTCTGGGCAAAGATTTCCGTAACCGGCAGCTTGCGCTGATACGAATTGCCCAGATCGCCATGAAGCAGGCCGTTCATGTAATACAAGTAACGGTCCACGAGCGACGTTTGAACGGGGTCGCCGTTCTCGTCAAGGATCGCGTTGCCATCCTCGTCCGACTGGACCAGGTGATAGCGGACGCGAAGCTGAAGCTCCACCTCGGGGGACAGAGCCTTGTCTCCACCGATCAGCTTGATCGGATCTCCCGGCACGATATTCTGGAGGGCGAACAGAATCAGCGTAACGCCCAAAAACACCGGGATGAACTGAAGCACACGTTTAACGATGTACTTACCCATACCACTCCCCTATCTAGGGATTAACCTAAATGGGATGCCGATCGCCAGACCGGCATCCCAAAATTACCATCAGCCAGTTTACCCCAGGTTAGGGAGAACTGTATGTTTCCCATGAGGTCTACGTAAATACTTGACCCTCACGGAAGCTGCAAACTCTTAGGCGAGCTCAGCGGTACCCAGCTCGGCATGCTTCTGCGGATCGACATAGAGGTGCTTGATGCGATCGGAGCCGACGATGGTGTGCGTGTAGAACATCACCGGGATGACCGGGCAGTCGGCAGCGACCATTGCGTCGGCCTCCTGCATCTTAGCGACGCGCTCTTCGTCGTCAACCGTGGTACGAGCCTCGTCGACCTTGGCGTCGAACTCGGGGTTGTTGTAACCAGAGCGGTTGTCGCCACCGAGGGAGTCGGAGTGGAACAGCGGATACAGGAAGTTGTCCATGATCGGGTAGTCGGCAATCCAACCCAGACGACCGAACTGATAGTTGAAGTTCTGATACTGCTCGAGCAGGGCAGACCACTCAGGGGTATCGGAAGTAGCGGTAACGCCAACCTTGGCGAGGTCGCCGATGATGGACTCCATGATCTCCTTGTGGCCACCGTCCTGGTTGTAGGAAAGGGTCACGTTAATGCCACGATCGCCGTTGGCGTCAGCGGGAGCAACCTTGTCGAGGTACTCGTTAGCCTTGTCGACGTCGTAGGCGCAGAACTCCCATGCGCCCTCCTTGTAGCCATCGATGCCCGGAGGAACAATGCCGTCGGCGGGGGTACGGGTACCCTTGAAGATGGTCTTGCAGATGGCCTCACGGTTAATGGCCAGGGAGATACCCCTGCGCAGGTCGGCGTTGTTGAACGGCTCGGCCGTGTTGTTGCAGGTCAGGTAGTAGGTGGAAGGCTCGGAGCCGAGCAGCATGCGCTCGCCGTCGCCCATGGTGTAGCCGTCCTTGGACACGCCGCGATCCTTCTTGGCGGCGTCGATCTGAGCAACGGGAACGTCGCAGACGTCGAGGTTACCGGCCTGGAACTCCTTGTAAGCAGTCTCCATGTCCTTGATGACCTGGAAGTGGATGCCATCGATCTTGGCCTTGTCGCCATAGTAATCGTCGAACTTCTTGAGGTTGATCTCCTGACCATCCTCCCACTTGCCGTCCATCATGAACGGGCCGTTACCGACCGGTGCAAGATAGAAGCTCTTGGCATCGGACTCGGCGCACTCGGGAACCGGGGCCAAAGCCGGGTGAGAGGCGACGAAGGGGAAGTCGGCGTAAGCGGAAGACAGCTTGACGACGAGGGTCTCATCGTCGGGGCAGGTAACACCGCTGAGCTCGGTAGCGTTACCGGCAAGCAGATCGTCATAGCCCTCGACCATGGAAAGGTGATAGGAGACCTCGGAAGGGCCATACTCGGTAGCGATGGCCGACTTGGTGTTGACCAGACGCTCCCAACCGAGCTTGAAGGACTTGGAGGTAACGTCGTCACCGTTGTGGAACTTGGCCTTCTTGATCTTGAAGGTAAACTCGGTGGCGTCGTCGTTGGCCTCGAAGGACTCGCAAGCCAGCGGAACGATCTCGCCCTTCTCGGCGTCATAAGAGGTCAGAGCGTCAAAGAGCTGGTACTCGACCTGAGTGCCCTGGTCCTCCTGGACATTGTAGGGGTCGATGCAGACCGGGTTGTTGATGTAGAAGTTCAGCGTCGAACCGGACTCAGAACCGGAAGCGTCGCCGCCCTTCTTGCCGCATGCGGCAAGAAAAGCCATGGAGCTCGCAGCAAGGGTGCCGCCAACAAAGGCGCGACGACCCATAACGGGCTGGTGGAACATAGAATCAGCCATGCCATCCTCCTTATGAGATAGGACAAAGAAATGTTCAGTCGGACACATATCGAGACAATCCGATCCGAACCATCAAAACGCCGCCCGTTGCTATGGCTGGTTATGCACAACAGACCAACGTTTCGCAATACAGTAGCGCATTTTATGCACGATTTGGGGCTAATTCCGGTTAACGGTCGAGAATTTCTTTAGTTGGGCGAAGTATGTGGGGATATTTTGACTCTGTTACAAATATGTAAACAAAAAGGGTCCCGCACCTGCGAGACCCATTGCGGCTTATAGGACAAAATGTGTGTCCCGATAGAACACCCGTTTCCATCCATTAATCCAGCCAGAACGGGTACGGGTCCCTGTGGTGGAGGTCCTCCCACACGGCCCTGTCGCCCCACTCC
>CABUZI010000094.1 GCA_902496005.1 uncultured Collinsella sp. | reverse complement strand
GGCTTATCAATATCGAATATATCCGAGCGAGCCTCAATACCCAGATGCGCATCTCGGCGCTTTCGGATGAGGACCTGCGTCGCGAGATGCGCGAACACACGGCCGCCATTCCTGCCGCCCGCCACATGTTTGGCCTCAACGCCAGCGAGCGTGGCGCCAAGGGCGGCGATCAGTCCACGGGCCGCTTGCCGCATATCGGCTCGCACCATAAATCTCAGGGCAGCGACAGCACAGCCACAAATGATGGAGATACCACCGCGCTTGGCAAGCACTCCAAAGGAGGTGAGGCATAAATGAAGAACATCCTGCATCTGTTTAAGCGCGATGTCCAAAACGTGTCTCGCTCCGTGATCGGCTTGGTTGTCGTGATGGGCCTCATTATCGTACCGTGTCTGTACGCGTGGTTTAACATCGCCGGCAGCTGGGATCCGTACGGCAACACCGGCAATCTTAAGATCGCCGTGGTCAACACCGATGAGGGTTACGAGAGCGATTTGATCCCCGTCGAGGTTAACGTGGGCGAAAACGTGACCGCCACCCTACGCGGCAACGAGAGCTTCGATTGGGTTGTGCTCAACAATCGCGAAAAGGCTATCGAGGGCGTTAAGTCGGGCGCGTACTATGCTGCCGTCGTTATCCCCAAAACGTTTAGCGCTGACATGATGACGCTTTTCTCGACCGACGTGAAGCATGCCGATATCGAGTTCTACGAGAATCAGAAGGCCAACGCCATTGCGCAGATCGTGACCGAGAAGGGTTCGAGCGCCGTCCAGAGCCAGGTTAACAAAACTTTTACCGAGACCATTACGACGATCGGTCTTAAGACGGTGTCCAGCCTGCTCGATTACATGAGCACCGACCAGGTGGGTAACTTTATCGCCAACCTGTCCTCGACGCTCGGCGATTCGATTGAGGACCTGCGAGACGTTCGGGCAAATGCTTCGTCGCTGGCGGGCATTTTGAGCTCCACGTCCGATTCGCTGACGTCGGCGAGCGGCATGCTCAAGCAGACGGGCACGGTCGATGAGTCAACGAAGCAGCTGATGGAGCATGTCAAGAGCGGTATTAGCGATTCCAAGGAAGCGCTGAAGGACGCCAACGACGCCATCAATGCCGCGATTGACGGAAGCGCGGGCTCGTTTGACAACGTGTCCGCCGAGCTTGCGAAGGCATTTGATGCCGCGAATCAACATGTCGACCTTACAGTGTCCCAGCTCAACGATGCCGCGGCGGCGCTCAACACGCGTGCCGACGATATCGACGCCACGGCCGACCAGCTCCGCAGCTTTGCCGATCAGGTGACTGACGAAAAACTCCAGGACAGCCTCAAGTCTGTGGCAACATCGCTGAGCAGGATTGCTGTGGAGTATCGCAACAACGCCAAGGACTTGACGGCCACCGCGAAGTCTCTCTCTGACAGCATGGCAGAGGTTAATAAGTCGCGTGCCGAGGTCGATCAGGCAATCGCGGATGCCAAGGCCGGCATCGCGGGTGCCAAATCCGATTACGATTCCACGTTCTCGGTTAAGGCCAAGGAGCTCAAGAAGACGGTTTCGGGCATTCTGGACTCGCTTGATGGCATCTCGGGCGACCTGGATAGTGCCGTGAGTGGCCTCACCGATGCATCCGGCTCGTTGGCGAAGGGCCTCTCCAAGGCCGCCAAGCTGGTCAACAAGGCTTCCGATCAGCTAGGTGAAGCGTCCGATAAGATCAGTGCCTTTAAGGACGAGCTCGACGGTGCCCTTATGTCGGACGATCTGGCCACGATCAAGACGATGATTGGCAACGATCCCGAGGGTCTGGCCGTGTCGCTTTCCGGTCCCGTCGCGCTCGATCGCAAGCCGGTCTATCCGATCCGCAACTACGGCTCGGCCATGGCGCCGTTCTACACGATTCTGTCGCTCTGGGTCGGCTCGATCGTGCTAGCGGCCATGATGAAGGTCTCGGTCGACGATGAGCTTATCAACGAGCTCATCCCCGTACGCCTACACGAGATCTACCTGGGTCGTTACTTGTTCTTTGGTGGTTTGGCTCTGCTGCAGGCAACGCTCGTGTGCGCGGGCGACATCCTGTTCTTTGGCATCCAGTGCGACAACCCGCTGCAGTTTGTGCTGGCGGGCTGGGTCGCGAGTCTCGTGTTCTCCAATATCGTCTACACGCTTACGGTTTCGTTTGGCGATATCGGCAAGGCTTTGGCCGTTGTGCTGCTGGTCATGCAGGTCGGCGGTTCGGGCGGCACGTTCCCCATCGAGATGACCGGCCCTGTGTTCCAGGCGATCTATCCGTTCCTGCCGTTTACCCATGGCATCAACGCCATGCATGCTGCCATGGCAGGCGCCTACCATATGGAGTACTGGGTTGAGCTGGGTATTCTGGCGAGCTATCTGATTCCGTCGCTGGCCCTGGGCGTCGTCTTCCGCCGTCCGGTCATCAAAGCCAACGACTGGATCATCGAAAAGCTGGAGTCGACCAAATTAATCTAGTTACGCGGTTTTACCAAACCGCGTAACGGCTCGACGCTGCAAACGCCCCTAAGCGGCAATCTGACGTTCAATTTCAAGGGCGCGACCAGAAGGTCAGCGCCCTTTCATTTCACGTCACCTTGCTCGCTTAGGGTCGTTTTCGCTGACATTGCCGGAGCATCGAGGTTCACTTTGCCGACGCTTTAGCGGGCTGGATTGCACGGGCTGCTTGGTTGTTGCTACAGTAGCGGGGCGTACCGGGGGTCCGGTGCGCCCTGTTTTTATTTGACCATGAGGCGGCACGCAGCCATACGCGTGCGGACACCACGCCCAGATTGAGTGCGAGGATGTTCCATGGCCCAATACGCTGCCAACGAAATCGAAAACATGCCTGATGGCCCTGTGGCCCGTGAGGATTTGGGCGCGGGCGGTATTCCCCGGGGCGCCGGCGCTCGCTCGCCGCTGTTCTGGATAGTTCTGCTGCTTTCGGTGGCGATTATCTGGGGCTACTCCTTTACCACTATGAAGGACGCGCTCGGCACCATTCCGGTGTTTGAACTGCTCTACGTGCGCTTTCTGCCTGCGGCGTTGGTCATGTTTGTCATCTTCCACAAGCGCATCATCGCGCACCTCAACGCCCGCAACCTGATCGTCGGACTTGGCATGGGCGCACTTATGTGGGCCGCCTACGCCCTGCAGACAGTCGGTCTGGCTCAGACCACGGCGGGCAAGAACGCGTTTTTGACGGGTACGTACTGCATCCTCGTGCCCTTTGCGAGCTATTTCCTGAGCGGCGAAAAGCTCACGCGTTACAACTTGGGTGCCGCATTGCTCTGTCTGGCGGGCATTGGCCTGGTGGCGCTCGATAGCGTCGAGTTCAACATCGGTGATGCCATTACGCTGGGCGGCGCGGTCTTCTTTGCCATCCAGATGTCGGTGACCGCCAAGTACGGCCGCAAGATGGACATCAACGTCATCACGTTTTGGATGTTTGTGGGCAATGGCGTCTTGAGCCTTATCTCGTCGTTGTTGTTCGAGACCCAAGCTCCTGCGTCCGTGTGGACGCCGAGCTTTATCGGCGTGATGGCCTTTCTCTCGGCGGGCTGCACGTGCGTGGCGCTGCTCATCCAAAACGTTGGATTGGCGCACGTCCCAGCCTCGACGGGCTCGCTGCTCCTTTCGATGGAGTCGCCTTCGGGTGTACTGTTCTCGGTGCTGCTGATGGGGGAGGCGCTCACCTCGCGCCTGCTCGCCGGCTTCGCGCTCATCTTTCTTTCGATTATCTTGAGCGAGACGCATTTCGATTTTTTGCGTCGAAAGCCGCGTCCGCAATTGTAAACAATTTGTTGCGCCGCCTCCCGGGGCGGCATTTTTTATGCGTCGCCCTTAAAGTAGTACCTTGCACTTTACGCTATCAAAGTGCTTGCTGCAAAAACGTTACTGGAGGGCATCTATGGCACCAGCTCTGTCCGATTTTCAACCGCAACCAGCGCCTCAGGCTACCACAACGGCGCAGACCGCTATCGGCGACGGTCTTGTCGCAGAAGCTCAGGCTTTTGCAGACGAGCTCGCTGCGTGGCGACACGATCTACACCAGATGCCCGAGCTCGGTAACAATCTTCCGCAGACGTCTGCCTATATCCAGGCACGTCTGGACGAGATGGACATCCCCCATACCACGCTCGTCGACGGTTCCTGCGTCGTTGGTCTGATCGGTGCCGGTGCGGCCGCGGCCGTTCAGGGCAATGGCACGTGCAAGGACGAGCAGGCCGGAACGGTCGTCATGCTCCGAGGCGATATGGATGCCCTGCCCGTTGTCGAGGAATCCGGCGAGCCCTTTGCATCCACCAATGGCTGCATGCATGCTTGCGGTCACGATATGCACGCGACGGCGCTGCTTGGTGCGGCGCGCCTGCTCAAGGCCCGCGAGGCCGAGCTTGTGGAGGCCAACGCCACGGTGAAGTTGCTGTTCCAGCCGGGCGAGGAGACCTTTGAAGGGGCGCGCGCTGCCATTGCCGATGGCCTGCTGCAGAACCCGCGCCCCCAGGCTGCCTTTGCCATGCACGTCAACAGCCAATCGCCGCTCGGCCTGGTGCTCTATGGGAGCCCGGCGCTTTCAGGCGTGTACGGTTTCCGCATCACGCTGCAGGGCAAGGGCGGCCATGGCTCGAGCCCCGAGATCTGCATCGATCCCATCACGGCCGGCGTCCATGTGCACCTGGCGCTCCAGGAGCTTATCTCCCGCGAGGTGCCGGCGGCCAAGGAAGTCGCACTTACCGTTGGTAAGTTCGCCGGTGGCTTGGCGGCCAACGTCATCCCCGACACCTGCGTGCTCGAGGGAACGCTGCGCGGCTTTGACGTTGAGCTCATGGAGCACCTAAAGACCCGCATCGCGGAGGTCGTTAACGGCGTTGCCACGACATATCGTACGCCGGCGACCATCGAGACACTTTCGGATGTTCCGCCGCTTGTACTCGACAGCGATATGACTCAGGCGTCGCTTGGCTACGTGGGCGCAGTGCTGCCCAAGTCGGCTTTCTTGCCGCTTTTCCATGCCATGGCGAGTGAGGACTTCGCGCTTATCTCGAGCGAGATTCCGAGTGCGTACTTTACCGTGGGCGCGGCCGTAACCGACACGGACGAACACTTTGCCCAGCACCATCCCAAGGCACGTTTTAACGATGCCGAGCTGCCGCTCGGTGCTGCGGCTTATACCGCCGTCGCTTTGGGCTATATCGCCGACCACAAGGAGTAACCAATGCCCCAGCAGCGTAAGTTCTTCCCCGGCTGGCTCGTGGTGACCTCCGGCTTTGTGATCATGGCCACGTGCTACACGATTTTCGTCAACTGCATGAGCCTGTTCCAGCCGCTCATCGTCAGCGACCTGGGCATTTCCCTTGCGCAGTACAACATCTCCAATGCCATCTCCACCGTGGTGAGCGTCGTGGGTTCGCTCGTTATCGGCCATGTTGCCGATAAGGTGAGTGGCCGCGTATTGGGCTCGCTCACCGTTATCGCTACCTCGGCGGTGCTCGCGGGCATGAGCTTTGTCGGTGAGCTTTGGCAGGTCTACGTGCTCTTTGCCGTTTCGGGCTGTTTCGCTGTGGTCTCGACCCGTCTGCTCATCAGCCTAGTGACCGCCAACTGGTTTACCGCCAAACGCGGCCTTGCCATTTCCATCGCACTTTCGGGCTCGGGCTTTGGCGGCGCTATTCTGTCTCCCATCGTGAGCTCGCTTATCGTGAGCGTTGGCTGGCGCTCTGCGTTCCTGGTACTCGCTGCCGTCTGCATGGTGGCGGCACTGCCCATCACGGCCTACTCCTTCCGCACCAAACCTTCCGAGATCGGCCTTAAGCCGCTCGGCGAGAACCCGGGCGATCCGTCCGTCTCGACGGCTGGCGACAAGGACGAGCACACGGCGCCCGAGGTTAGCGTCGGCTGGTCTCGTATCAAGAAGAGCTCGGCGTTTTGGCTGCTTGTCGTCGCCTTCCTCTTTATGGGTCTCGTTAACGGCGCCATCTTGCCCAACCAGGTCACCAACATGACGAGCGTTACCGTCAACGGCGCCAAGATCGTCACGGGCGGCCACGATCCCATGTGGGCAGGTACCGTGCTTTCGGCCTATATGGTCACCGTCGTTGTCGCCAAAATTTCGCTCGGTGCGATCTATGACCGCTTTGGCCTGCGCTTTGGCAATATCCTTGGCTCCGTTGCGTGCATTATCGCCTGCGTGGCGCTGTGCTTCCCGACGACGGACCTCGGTCCTATTGTCGCCGCTGTGAGCTTTGGTATCGGAACGTGCATGGGCACCATCACGCCTACCATCGCCGCGTCCAAGCAGTTTGGCATGGCCGACCTCGGCAAGGTCACGGGCACTATCACCTCGCTCGAGATGGTCGGCGGCACCGTGGGCGCTATCGTCTCGGGCGTGCTGTTCGATGCCACGGGCTCCTTTGCGAGCACCTGGATCGTGTGCTTGGCGTGCTCCGTGGTCATGCTCGTGTTCCTGCTGGTATCCGAGCCCATCGCCGCCAAGCTGCGCGCGAGCGTGGCGGGGGAGTAGGCGTCCGTCGCTCTTTTCTGTTCGTCCCGTTCTGTCCGTGGCCGCCT
>CABUZI010000093.1 GCA_902496005.1 uncultured Collinsella sp. | reverse complement strand
TCGGTCCCGAAAACCTTGGCGTGCCATCGGCGCAAATTGCGCAGCGCGTGCGCGAGGCGCTGAAGGGCGTGGGCCTAGTGGGCTTTGAGCGCCACGAGACCCATGCGCTTTCGGGCGGCCAAAAGCAGCGCGTGGCGCTTGCCGGCGTGCTCGCCATGGAACCGCGCGTGCTCGTATTGGACGAGGCTTCCTCGATGCTCGATCCGCGTGGGCGCAAGGGCCTCATGAAGGCTTGCCGCGCGTTGCACGATCGCGGCATGACCATCGTGATGATTACGCACTTTATGGAGGAGGCCGCCGAGGCCGATCGTGTCGCCGTGTTTCAGGCGGGACGAGTTGCCATGCTGGGTACGCCCGAGGAGATTCTGACGCGGGCGAATGAACTCGCACAGCTCAACCTTGACATGCCAGAGTCGTGCCGTTTGGGCATGGCGCTTCGTGCGAAGGGCGTGCCTGTTCATGCGCAGGTGCGTGAGGCGGATATGGTCGCTAAGATTGCGCAGGCTTATGCCGAGCGAAGTGGGGCAGGCATCGCGGGGCAGTCTTCTGTATCCCAGTTGGAAATCGCTGACGGCACTGTTCCGGTAGACAACGAGGGCAACGCGTCGGAGCCCGTCATCGAGCTATTCCATGTTTCGTACAGTTATTCGCTCAGTCCGCGCGAGCGCCGCCGCTGGCTTAAGCGCTCGGCCACTGCGGGCAAATCGAACAAACAGGCTCTCTGGGGAAACGACCCCAGCAGCCCGTGGGCGCTGCGCGATGTATCGCTGACGGTGCGTCGCGGCGAGTTCCTGGGCTTGGCAGGTCATACCGGTTCGGGTAAGTCGACGCTGGTCCAGCATCTCAACGGGCTGATTCGTCCCCAGGAAGGAACCGTTCGCGCGCTGGGGCTCGATCTGTCAAACAAGAAAGACGCCGCCGCGGTTAAGGCCAAGGTCGGCGTGGTGTTTCAATATCCTGAGCGTCAGCTGTTTGCCGAAACCGTGGCGCAGGACGTGGCGTTTGGTCCGCATAACCTTGGCTTGCCGCAAGATGAAGTCGACCGTCGTGTCGAGTCATCGCTCTCACGCGTGGGCCTCGACCTTTCCACGGTCGGCGACAAGAGTCCCTTTGAGCTTTCGGGCGGTCAGCAACGGCGTGTGGCATTCGCCGGCGTGCTCGCCATGGAGCCCGAAGTCCTGGTGCTCGATGAACCCATGGCGGGGCTCGATCCGGCTGCGCGCAGGGATTTCTTAGGGCTCATCGATCGACTCCATCGCGAGGGCCTGACCGTTGTCATGGTTTCGCACAGCATGGATGACCTGGCCAATTGCTGCGACCGTATTGTCGTGATGAACGAGGGCGCGGTGTTTGCCGAGGGCACGCCCGCTCAGGTTTTTGCGCATGCGGATGAGCTTAAATCAATCGGCTTGGGTGTTCCCGCTGCCCAGCGCATGGCGCTGGCGCTTGCGAAGGCAGGCGTGCCGCTGCGCTTTGACGGCCTCTATACGGTTGAGTCGCTGGCAGACGAGTTGGTGGACCTGCTAATCGGTCGCTCGGGCGGTCCTTCTAACGTCGCGGACATTGCTAATTCCAAGACGGTCGCGCGAGAGGAGGGCTGCTAATGGAGGCGTTTTCGTTTGGCAGCTACTATCCCGGCGATAGTGCGATCCACCGCCTGGACCCGCGAACTAAGTTGCTCTTGGGCTTTGTGTTTCTGATCACGACGCTCACAGTCAGCAGCTTCCGCGGACTGGTCCCTGTCGCAATTTTCGTCGTGCTGATCTATGCCGTGTCTCGGGTGCCGGTTCGTCGCGTTCTGTCGTCGATGGCGCCGCTGCTGGCAATCGTCGTCGTGGTCGCGGTGCTCAACCTGTTTACCGACCAGAGCGGGCGCATTCTGTGGCAGCTCGGCTTTTTGCAGATAAGCGAGGGCTCGCTGCATTCCGCCGCCTTTATGACGTGCCGCCTGACCTTGATGATGGCCGGCATGAGCGCCATTACGCTTACCACGCCGACGCTCGACCTCACCGCGGGCTTTGAGCGACTGCTCGCGCCGTTTGCGCGTGTAGGACTTCCTGCGCACGAGCTCGGCATGATTATGGGTATCGCGCTGCGCTTTATGCCGCAGTTTGCCACCGAGATGAAGCAGACGGCCGATGCGCAGGCGAGCCGCGGTGCGCGCGTGACAGGAGGCCCGCTCGGCGGCGTGCGTATGCTCGGCAGTGTGGCGATTCCGCTGTTCACGGGCGTGTTCCGCCATGCCGAGACGCTGTCTGCCGCCATGGATGCCCGTTGCTATCATGGCGAGCAGGGCCGCACACGTCTGCATGCGCTTGCATTTGGCCGCGGGGATGCACTGGCCGCGGTGGTGACGGTGCTGCTGCTCGTGTGTGTCATCGTCATCAACCTTCAACTTGTTTAGGCGCGATTCGAGCGCAAGAAAGGGGTCCCTATGACCGACAACGACCGCACGGCTCAGCTTGAGCGCGCCTGTTCGTATCTCAGGCGCATTCCGGCGTGGTATCTGGCCACGACCGATGCAAGCGACGGGCATCAGCCTCGCGTGAGGCCGTTTTCGTTTGCCATGGTCGATGACGGTAAGTTGTGGTTTTGCACGTCGCGCGACAAGGATGTGTGGGCGGAGCTGAGTGCGAATCCCAAGTTTGAGCTCTCGGGCTGGAAGCCGGGGGAATGTTGGATCGTGTTAACTGGCGAGGCCGCGCTCGAGGATGATGCAGTTGTGAGCGACAAGGTGCGCCAAGCGGGCTTTAAGCACATGGTGGGCATTGGCGAGCAACACGATAGTGCCAACGACGGCCGCCTTGCGTTCTTCTCGGTCCGCAACATCGCCGCGCGGTTCTGCGATATCGACGGCAGCGAGGAGCGCCTGGGGCTCTAGCGCGTCTCAAATTAACTACCCGTTCCGAATTAGCTAGTGCCAGGAGGACACGTGGACGGATTGAATACGGTGTTGGAGTATCTGACGTCGGTGCCGGCGTGGTACTTGGCGACGAGCGTGGACGGGCAGCCACATGTGCGTCCGTTCTCGTTTGCACAGATTCAGGACGGCAAGCTGTGGTTTGTGACGGCGCGCACTAAAGATGTGTGGCAGGAGCTGCTGCAAAACCAGCGCTTTGAGGCCACGAGTTGGTGGCCGGGCCATGGCTGGCTCATCTTGCGCGGGCGTGCCGGCTTGGATGACCGGGCTTTAGACGAAATGCGCGAAGCCGGGTGGAAGCATCTAGAGCGCCTGGGCGAGCACTATGAGGGGCCTAACGACCCCACGCTCGTCTTCTTTAGCGTCGAAGATCCCGAGGCTTTTATCTGCAATCACGACGAATGGGTGCCGGTCGAGCTCTAGCCAGCTGGCTCATCCTAACAACTTGGTTTTCGCATGGGCGGGCCCCGTATTGCCCGGCGCCGTTAGGAGCGCCGGTCAATACGGGGCCCGCTCCATTTGTCAATTCCTTCGAGCGAATGTGTCGGGAATGTTTCAATGCATGAATATGCAAGCCATTTACGTGTTAATGCATCTTTTGGTGCTAAAGTTTCAACCCACTTCATAACGACCGCTGTGAAATGCGCATCGGTGCATAAATCGCAGACAAGGAGTCTGATATGTCTTTGAAGGTTGGAATCGTCGGCGCGGCTGGATATGCCGGAGCCGAGCTCATTCGCCTCGTGCTCGGCCATCCCGAGTTTGAATTTGTTGCCATTACGTCCAACGCCGATGCCGGCCAGCCGCTGTCTGCGGTGTATCCGAGCTTTGCTGGCGTGAGCGATCTGGTCTTCACGACGCATGACGCGCCTGAGCTTAAATCCTGCGACGCCGTCTTCTTGGCCGTGCCGCACACGGCTGCCATGGCACAGGTGCCCGCGCTGCTTGCCGCGGGCGTTTCCTGTTTCGATCTTTCGGCCGACTACCGCCTGAACGACGCATCCGTCTTTGAGACGTGGTATGCCGCCGAGCATACGAGCCCCGAGCTGCTCAAGACCCGTGCCTTTGGCCTGCCCGAGCTGTTCTGCCGGGACTTGGAGACCGCCGCATCCGACCATGCCGACGGCAAACCCGTGCTGGTCGCCTGCGCCGGCTGCTATCCCACCGCAACGAGCCTTGCTGCCGCTCCTGCTGTGCGTGCCGGCTGGGTTGCCCAGAGTGGCCCCGTGATTGTCGATGCCATCAGCGGTGTGACGGGTGCCGGCAAGTCCTGCAACGCTCGTACGCATTTTTGCAGCGCCGACGAGAACTTGGAGGCCTACGGCGTGGGCAAGCATCGCCACACGCCCGAGATTGAGCAAATCCTTGGCCTGACCGATCGCGTCGTCTTCACCCCGCATCTGGCACCGCTCAAGCGCGGCCTGCTCTCCACGGTGACGCTGCCGCTCACGCCGCAGGCCATCGACTCCCTGACCCTTGAGGACGTTGTCGACTATTACAAGCAGTTCTACGCTGGTCGCACTTTCGTGCGCGTGCTCGACGCCGGCCAGCAGCCCAAGACGGCTTCGGTCGTCGGCACCAACGCCGCCCAGATCGGCCTCGCGCTCAACAAGTGCGCGGGCGTGCTGGTGGCGACGGGCGCCATCGACAATCTGTGCAAGGGCGCTGCGGGCCAAGCAGTCCAGTGCGCCAATATCGTCTTTGGCTTTGACGAGCGACGAGGCTTGCCCACAGTGGCGTGCCCGGTGTAGCACATTCGATTGTTAACGATTTGGTAGTCGGGCATCGAGTGGGGCGCCACTCTTAAGCTGGTCTCATGATCACGACTGGCATGGCGCACCAACCGATGTCCGTTTTTTGTTTGACATAAGGAGTCATAAAGACGATGAATACCGAGCTGTTTGATATCAAGATTCGCGCCGTCGAGGGTGGCGTTACGGCTGCGGCTGGTTTTAAGGCTGCAGGCATCCACGCTGGGTTCCGCAAGAACCCCGAGCGTCTGGATTACGCGCTCGTCGTGCCCGATAAACCCTGTCCCGGTGCCGGCGTGTTTACCACCAATCGCTTTTGCGCGGCGCCCGTGCAGGTGAGCCGTGCCAACCTGGGCGGTGCCGACAAGGGCTACGGAATCATCGCCGGCGTTTCGGTTAACTCTGGCAATGCTAACGCCGCCACGGGTGAGACCGGCCTTGCATGCGCGCGCGAGACGTGCAGCATCGCATCGCAGGTCATCGGCTGCGAGCCCCAACAGATTCTGGTTGCCTCCACGGGTGTGATTGGCCAGATTCTGCCGACCGACACGTTTGAGACCGCCATTCCTGCTGCCTACGAGGCGCTCTCCGCCCACGGTGGCGCCGATGCCGCTCGCGCCATCATGACGACCGACACGCACTCCAAGGAGTACGCCGTGTCCTACGTCAGTGAGGCTGCGGGTCATGCGGGCAATGTCTATACGGTAGGCGGAATGTGCAAGGGCTCGGGCATGATCATGCCCAACATGGCCACCATGATCGCAGTTATCACCACCGATGCCCCCGTCGAGCCTGCGGCACTTCATGCCCTGCTGCTCTCGACCGTCAAACAGACCTTCAACAAGGTAACGGTCGATTCCGACACCTCGACCAACGACACCTGCATCATGCTTGCCTCCGGCGCCGCTGCCGCAGATGTCGAGCCTATCGTTGAGGGCTCCGATGCCTTTGACGAGTTGGCATTTGCTGTGCACGAGGTGTGCGAGAGCCTGGCGCGCAATATCGCCGCCGATGGTGAGGGCGCATCCAAGCTTGTTACGGTCAACGTTACCGGCGCCGTGAACGACGAGGAAGCCGATATCGCCGCCCGTGCCGTTGCCAACTCGCCGCTCGTTAAGACCTGCATCGCCGGCCACGACTGCAACTGGGGTCGCGTTGCTATGGCACTCGGCAAGTGCGGCGTGAAGTTTAATCAGGAAGACGTTTCCATCGACATGATGGGCATGCCTGTCTGTCGCGATGGTCTGACTGTTCCCTTTGACGAGGACGAGGCTCTACGACGTTTCGAGGCGCCAGAGATCGTGATCTCGGCCGACCTGGGCGCAGGCGACGCGGCAACGACCGTGTGGACCTGCGACCTCACGCACGAGTACATCTCCATCAACGGCGACTACCGTTCCTAGATTCCAGGCACGCTGCGCATCTTGCCGCGATTGCGGACAGCTGAGCACGGCGCGATAACGATATGAAAGACGAGGCAGATTATGAAATTCGCACGCGATTGTCGTTCGAGCGAATCCAACGAAGCAACCGCGCAGCTGCTGTTCGAAGCGCTGCCGTGGATTAAGAACCTGACCGGCAAGACGGTTGTTATCAAATATGGCGGAGCCGCCATGGTTGATGAGCAGCTGCGCCGCGACGTGATGAGCGACATCGTTTTGCTCAAGATCATCGGTATGCGCCCCGTCATCGTGCATGGCGGCGGCAAGGCTATCAACGAGGCGCTGAGCCATTACGATATTCCCGTCGAGTTTAAGAACGGCCAGCGCGTGACCACGCCGGCGACTATGGATATCGTGCGCGAGGTACTGGGCGGCAAGGTTAACCAAGAGCTGGTTGCTGCCATCAACCACCACGGCAACCTGGCCGTGGGCGTGTCAGGCAGCGATGCCGGCACGCTCATCGCCGAGCCGCTCGACCCCGAGCTCGG
>CABUZI010000092.1 GCA_902496005.1 uncultured Collinsella sp. | reverse complement strand
ATGCCCACGCGGCAACACTATCCGATACGGTTGGACCTACGCCGTCCGAAGCGACGCTGGTGCAGCCCGTCGACTACCGCAGCGACGGTTATGGCTCTATGCAGGAGTGGAACGCCTCGATGGAGGCCAAGCGCGATTCCCTGGAGATGCGCGCTCAGATCATTATGAATATGTATGGCGACTATGCTACCGATGACGAGCGCGCTGTGTTGCAGGGTTGCATCGACGGTGCGGGTAGCCTGTTGACGATGGGGGAGGTCGACGCCAAGTCGACCGAGCTCGATGAGCTGCGCACTGCGCTTGAGGATGCCAAGCGCGAAGCGCTCGAGGCTGCCGCCGAGGCGGAGGCTGCCGAGGCCGCCCAGGCTTCGTACTACAACGCCGGTTACACTCCGTCCTATGCGTCTGCCGCGTCCTACGCGAACGGATCGGGCCTGACGCGCTCTGCGGGTGTCAATAACTACAACGGGCGCCGCGAGACCTATTACAGCAGCAATGTGCTTTATCACTATCGCACGGGCGAATGGACTCAGGATTCTGAGGGCTTCTGGCGCGATTCCGACGGCTATTACGTTGTTGCCGCGGGCGATATGGCCCAGGGCTCGACCTTTACGGGCTCCAAGGGTGATTGCAAGGTCTATGACTCCGGCTGCGCTGCCGGAACCACCGACTACTACACCGGTTGGTAATTTTCTGCATCACGGATATTTGGCGGACGGGCGTCTTTACCGAGCTTTAGGGCAACGTAAGGACGTCCGTTCTATGTATGCGTTTGAGTTAACAGAGCCCTTACCGTGGCGGTACGCTGGGCGTATGGATGCGGGGCACACTGGTTCTTGAGAAATAAGGTCTTTCTCTTGGAGGAAGTGGTCTTGTGAATGCTCGAGATATTGCCGTTGCCGCTGTCGCGTTGATGCTTGGCTGCCTTGGTCCCACGGCCGCGCTCGTCGTGGGCATGCAGGGGACATGCGGGGCTGCTCCTATCGTGGTCGGCGCGCTGATCGCGGCCACGCTGCTGGGAAGCGCTGGTGTTGTCCTTTGCCGCGACGATGAGGACGAGGTGCCGGGGTCGCAACGCTAACTGTTGTGAGATCGGCCGCCGGTCATAGACGAAGATGAAGGCCGCCGCAGGGGAAAGGTTCCCTTGCGGCGGTTTTGCTGTTAAGGCTGTTGAATGCGGCGCGTTGGCGCTACCAGCTTTTCTCGATATCGCGGATGCGCCGATAGAGCCACTCGTTTTGCGGTGCCTGGATATCGTGTTTGGCTGCGAGGCGGCAGATGGTGCCCGCAAACTCATCAACCTCGGTTTTGCGCCTTGCGATGCGGTCCTGCGCCATCGAGGGCATACCGGCGGGGTCGATTCCCTCGATGAGGTGCACCATTTGCGTCAGGTCTGCCTCGGTCAGCTCAATGCCCTCGGCGTTGGCGACCGCAAGCGTTTCGCGCATGGCGGAAACAAAGCAGCGACGCTGCTCGGAGCCCGGCTCCGTGGCGCTTCCGTAGGTCCCGCCGTAGGCCATGCAGGTCTGGTTGATGCCGTCGTTGAGCATGAGTTTGGCCCACATGCGGTGAGCGATGTCGTCCTCGACGGTATGGGCGATGCCGCAGCGCGTATAGAGCTCGTCGATAGCGGCGACGGTCGCGGGGTCGGTGCCGGCGGCTGCACCAAAGCGGATTTCGCCCGCATTGGTAAAGGTGAGCGCGCCGTCGAGGAATACGGCGTCCATGCTCTGGCAGATACCCAGGACGGTATGCTCCCAGCCAAAGCGTTCGGCAATCTTTTGCTCGCTCGTAATGCCGTTGCACAGCGAGGCGATGAGCGTGTTGGGTCCCACGACACGCTCCATAGTCTTGAGTGCTTGGTCGAGACCGGTGGTCTTGACCGTCAGGATGACCAGATCGGCGGGCGCTGCCTCGCTGGCGCGGACGGACGTGAGATCGCAAGGCTTTCCGTTGACGGTGAGCGCATCGCCCGTGTGACGCTCAAAACGGGCGTCATCCATAACGTATTCGACGGCGTCATTGCCGAGGGCCTTGGCAATCATGCTGCCGTAGAGCAGGCCGACGCCGCCCTTGCCGATAAAGGCGACCTTGTTGATCTGCATGTGAATCATCTCCTCATATAAAAGGCGCCCGCGTAAGGGGCGCCTGATGGATTGTATGCTGCCGGGGTGATTGGTGGATGCGCGGGGCGGCTGTTATGAAAAAGAAACTATTGCGCTGTGCGCTTATGCCGCGGGGCAGACCGCAAAGACGCGGGCGGGGTATCCGACGCCATCGCGGACCTTGGGGAAGGTGCAGAAGATGACGGCACCCGTGGCGGGAAGCTCGTCCAGATGGTCCATGACTTCGATCTGATAGCGGTCGACCGAGAGGATGTATTGCTCGCCGGGGTAGGGGTAGGCGTCCTCACGTGTGGTCACGCTCGTCTCCTTTCATCGGGCTTTTTGCTGATGTTAAAGCGGTGCCGTGACGGCTCGATTTCTGCTGCGTTACGATACGTTCTCAATTGCGATTCCGATGTGTTTCGATGACGTGACGGGTTTGTTTCGCCTTGTCAGGGCTTCGAGGGGAGAGGAGGGGCCGTGCAATATCGCGTTGACCCCAAAAGCGGCAACCGCATCTCGACGTTGGGGCTGGGGTGCATGAGGTTTCCCGGTGCGCCGGGACGTCCGGATGCGAAGACAGCCGATGCCATCATTTCCCGTGCGGTGGAGCAGGGGATTAATTATCTGGACACCGCGTATCTCTATCCCGGTAACGAGGCGTGCGTGGGCGCCTCGCTTGAGCGATTGGGGCTGCGTGACCGGGTGTTGCTGGCGACCAAGTTGCCGCATGCTTCGTGCAAGTGTGCGGAGGATTTCGACCGGTTCTTCGACGAGCAATTGCGCCGCCTGCGGACCGACCATATCGACTATTACCTCATGCACAACATTACCTCGCCCGCCCAGTGGGAACGTGTGGTGGCGTTGGGCATCGAGGACTGGATCGCGCGCCAAAAGGCGGCGGGGCGCATTCGCCAGATTGGTTTTTCGTACCACGGCAGCGCGGTGGATTTCCTGACGATGCTTGACGCATATGACTGGGATTTTTGCCAGATACAGTACAACTATGCCGGCGAGCGTTACCAAGCGGGAACGGCAGGACTCATGGCGGCTGCGGAGCGCGGGCTCGCGGTGTTTGTGATGGAGCCGCTGCTGGGTGGGCGTTTAGCGGGCAAGCTGCCGCCACGGGCCCGCGCTGTGCTCGATAGTGCCCGTGACCCGCATTTGTGCACTCCTGCCGCTTGGGGTCTTTCGTGGGTGTGGAATCATCCTCAGGTGACGATGCTGCTTTCGGGTATGACCGATATCGCGCAGGTGGATGAGAACGCGGTGTTGGCCGATCGGGCCCTGCCGGATTCGATGACTGCCAACCAGCTCGACACGATCGCGCACGTGCTGGATGAGTTTGAAAAATCGAATCGCGTGCCCTGCACGGGATGCGGCTATTGCATGCCGTGCCCTAAAGGCATCAATATCCCTGGATGTTTTGCCGCCTACAACGCAAGCTATGCGCACAGCTGGTTTACGGGTCTATCGCAGTACTTTACGGCGAGCGCGGTGCGCACAAGCGAGGCCAAGCTGGTGAGCAATTGCGTCAAGTGCGGCAAATGCGCGCGCCACTGCCCACAGCATATCGATATCCCCGAGCGTCTCGATGACGTGCGCCGACGTTTCCAGCCTGGCCCCGTGACGGCAGTGCTTAAGGCTTTCGGCAAAACGCGCTCCTCGTGACCCTTTTATAACTTGCGCTGGAATAGTTCCTGTTTGCGGCAGAATAGGGGCCAAACAGGAACTATTCCACCGCAACTGAAGGGGGCTGTCGTGGGCCATCGGGATTCATGTGTTGATTTGCGTGAGGTTCGTTGGGGCGTTTTGGGCGCTGGGCACATTTCGTATCGATTTGCATCGTCGCTCAAGGAAGTGGACGGGGTGCGGCTTGTGGCTGCCGCCGGTCGCACTCCTTCGCATGTTGAAGAGTTTTGCGGGGCGTTTTCGATTGATGCCGCGCACAGTTATGCCACGGCTGACGATAGCGGCGATGCGGCTTATGACGCGTTGATTGCCGACCCCGATGTCGACGCAATCTACTTGGCTCTTCCGCATGGCATGCATACGCGTTGGGCCTGTCGCGCGCTGCGCGCCGGAAAGGCCGTGCTGTGCGAAAAGCCAGCCGTTTTGAGTGAGGAAGAGGCTCTCTTGATTGCCTCCACCTCTCGCGAGCACGGCGTGCTGTTTATGGAGGCGATGAAGAATCGGTTATGCCCGATGCGCACTCGCGTGAAGGACTTGCTTGCGTCGGGTGAGCTTGGCCGTATTGTCTCGATTGAAAGCGTGCAAAAGCTCGATTACGGCGAGTCTCCTTCGGGCTATCTGCTCGATCCGTTGCAGGGCGGCTGTCTATATGACATGGGCTGCTATGCAGTCGGTTGGTTTGAGGATTTGCTCGCGGGCGCTTGCGAGGTTTCGTCTCGTGAAGTTCGCTGGCGTGACGTATCGGGCGGTCGCGTCGATTGGGCCGACGAGATCCATATGAGCGTCGGCGGTATGCCCATTCATATGGTGTGCGACGGCGAAGCAACATATGAAAGCCGCTTAACGATTGCCTGTGAGCGGGGCTCGTTGGAAATCGAGCGGCTCCATCGCCCCGAGCTCGCTCATGTGAAGTATTCCGACGGTCGAACGCTAGAAATAAATGCCCCGTTTGAGATCGATGATTTCTATGGCGAAATCCAGCATGCGACCCAGCTCATCCGGGCGGGGAAACTCGAGAGTCCCGTCATGCCCCTTGCCGCCACACAGCGCTGCGCGCGTATTATCGATGCAATCCGTCTAGCCCTCTAGGACTTGGCGCTGACACGTAGGGGATCATGACGCCGGTGCCCGCGGTGTCTGGCGGCCCACATCTCTGATGCCCCTTTTATAACTTGCGGTGGAATACGGTCTGTTTGCGCCAAAATAGGGCACCAATAGACCGTATTTCACCGCAACTGATGAGGAGGGAGCTGGAGATGCTGACGATTGGGTGTCATCTTTCGACGACGAAGGGCTATCGGGCGATGGGGGAGACGGCGTTGTCCATTGGCGCCAATACCTTTGCGTTCTTTACGCGCAACCCGCGCGGTGGCAAGGCAAAAGACCTTGACATGGATGACGTGGCGGCCCTGCGCGAGCTTATGGAGCAAAACGACTTTGGCCCGCTCGTGGCTCATGCCCCGTATACCTATAACCCCTGCTCCGCTAAGGAGCGGGCGCGCGAGTTTGCCCTGGAGGCCATGGCCGAGGATCTGCAGCGCATGGAAGCGCTGCCCGGCAACTACTACAATTTTCATCCCGGTGCGCATGTGGGACAGGGGGCAGACGTCGGCATCCAGATGATTGTCGACACCTTGTGCCAGGTGATGTTTGAGGGCCAGCAGACGACGGTACTGCTCGAGACCATGGCGGGAAAGGGTACCGAGGTGGGCCGTAGCTTTGAAGAGCTGGCGTGCATTATCGAGGGCGTTGCCGCCAAGTGCCCAGAGCTGTCCGATAAGCTGGGCGTTTGTTTGGACACCTGCCATGTGAGCGATGCCGGCTACGACATCATCCATGATCTGGACGGCGTACTCGACGAGTTCGACCGCGTGGTGGGTATCGATCACTTGCATGCCGTACACATCAACGATTCGAAGAACCCTTGTGGCGCCCATAAAGATCGTCACGAGTGCATCGGCAAGGGATACCTTGGCAGCGAGGAATTTGGTGGCGGTATGCAGGTTATGCAGAATATTGTATCGAATGGCCGTTTGCGTTCGCTGCCGTTTATTTTGGAGACTCCGAACGAACTTGCAGGTTATGCAGCTGAAATTAGACTATTAAGGTCATTGCAGCAGTAATGACTGTTACAAAGTGGAGTGTTCCATTCACGTTATGGGTTTGTTTCAATCAGTTTTCTCATTGCAGATTCGTAATTCCGGGTGCATAATAGCCAACAGTTTTTGCAGACCTCTGAATCAAACGAGGTCACCGGAAGGAGACTGATTATGAAGCTTAAGAAGCTTGGCGCATTTGCCGCCACAGGCGCCATGGCGCTCGCCCTCGCACTGACGGGCTGCGGCTCGTCCAACGCCACCTCTGGTTCTGATGCCGGTTCCAGCAGCTCTGACGACGCTAAGGTCGAGAAGGTCGACGGCTCCAAGGAGTACGCGCTCGTCAAGGACGGTACGCTGACCGTCGGCACCTCTGCCGAGTACGCTCCGTTTGAGTACAAGGATGACAACGGCGATTATCAGGGCTTTGACCTTGAGCTCATCAAGGCTATCGGCGACAAGCTGGGCCTGGATGTCGAGTATGTCAACAATGACTTTGACACGCTGGTTCCGGGCGTCGCTTCGGGCGCCAAGTATGACGTTTCCATCGCGGCTATCACCGACACGCCCGAGCGTGAGAAGGAAGTCACTTTCTCTGATTCCTATTACATGGACGATCAGGCTATCGTGACCAAGGTCGATAACACCGGCATTACGGCCGACAACTACAGCGAGAAGCTCAACAACGCTGACGCTACCATCATCGTCCAGTCTGGCTCGACCGCCGAGGCCTTT
>CABUZI010000091.1 GCA_902496005.1 uncultured Collinsella sp. | reverse complement strand
GTAACTAGTTGACGCTGCGCGCCCACCAGAGCGACAACTTGTCATTCAAAGAGGACGGCACGACCAGAAGGTCTATACCGTCCTCTTTTCATGTCAATTTGTTCGCTCTGGCGGGCGCTCGCTGTCGGTGCCAAAACATCGGCATCCCCAAGGAATCATTTGTACCAAAAAATGAGAGTGATAATCTCCCGGTATGAGCCCATATTCATGCTCAAGGTGGGAGATTATCCACTCTCGTTTCGTTTGTTGATGTCGATGCCTACATTTGTAGGAACAGTTCGTGGAGGCGGGTGTCTTCGTCGAGTTCGGGGTGGAAGGTTACGCCGAGCTGGTTGCCCTGGCGGGCGGCGACGATTCGCCCGTCGACTTTCGCTAAGGCCTTGGCGTCTCCGTGGACCTTGACGATGCGGGGCGCGCGGATAAACGTCAGCGGCACTTCACCGTCGATGCCGGCTACCTGCCCCTTGGTTCGAAAGCTGCCGAGCTGCCTGCCGTAGGCATTGCGCTCGACAAGTACATCCATGGTTGCCAGGCGCGGCGTCCCCTTATCGTCGTGGGCGGCAAGGTCGTGAGCCAGTAGAATCAGGCCGGCGCAGGTGCCCAGGACGGGCATGCCTTCAGCGATACGGGCACGAAGCTCCTCGAGCATGCCCAACTCATCAAGCAGCTTCCCTTGAACGGTAGACTCGCCGCCGGGAAGTACCAGACGGTCAAAGTCCTGCTTCAAATCAGCCGCCTGCCTCAGCTCAATACAGTGTGCGCTCAGCTCGGACAGCCTCGCCTCGTGCTCGGCAAAAGCACCTTGGACCGCCAGCACGGCGACCGTCTGGTCTGCGTAATCGCTCATGTGCGATCCTTTCTGCTGGACTAGCGCCCGCGCTCCTCCATGATGATCTCGATCTCGTCGGCGTTGATGCCCACCATGGCCTCGCCCAGGTCCTCTGAAAGCTCGGCAATGAGCTTGGCATCGGTGAAGTTTGCCACGGCCTTGACGATGGCGGCTGCGCGCTTGGCGGGGTCGCCGCTCTTAAAGATGCCCTAGCCGACAAACACGCCTTCGGCGCCCAGCTGCATCATCAGCGCGGCGTCGGCGGGGGTCGCTACGCCGCCGGCGGCAAAGTTCACGACGGGAAGCTTACCCGTGGCATGGACCTCGCGCACCAGCTCGACCGGAACCTGCAGTTGCTTGGCTGCCTCAAAGAGCTCGTCGTTGCGCAGGGCAACAACGTCACGGATCTGCTTTTGGATCTTGCGCATGTGACGCACGGCCTGAACGACGTCGCCCGTACCCGGCTCACCCTTGGTGCGAATCATCGTGGCGCCTTCGGCAACACGGCGCAGCGCCTCGCCCAGATCACGGGCGCCGCAGACAAACGGCACGTCAAACTGGGTCTTGTCGATGTGATAGACATCGTCGGCGGGGGAGAGAACCTCGGACTCATCGATGTAGTCGATCTCGATGGCCTGAAGGATCTGCGCCTCGACGATGTGACCGATGCGGCACTTGGCCATGACAGGGATGGAGACGGCCTCTTGAATGCCCTTGATCATCTTGGGGTCACTCATGCGCGACACGCCGCCTGCGGCACGGATGTCGGCCGGGATGCGCTCGAGTGCCATGACGGCGCAGGCACCTGCCTCTTCGGCGATGCGTGCCTGCTCGGGCGTGGTGACGTCCATGATGACGCCGCCCTTGAGCATCTGCGCGAGCTCGCGGTTGAGTTTGACGCGATCGGCCTTGCTGGTCTGTTCTGCCATGGTTGCTCCCTTGGTTGACATGTGCATTGCTTGACGGAACATCCTATCGGGGAGCTGGGTATGGCGAAATACTCAGTTTTCGAGATAATAACAAGGTCAGACTAATACCAGATTGAATGACTTAATAAGGTCAGGTGACAAACTCATGCTTGACTACAATTTGGAAAAACGCGGCGGAGCATCGCTCTACGAGTATGTTTACCAGCAAATTCGAGATGATATCGTAGCTGGACGCATTGCGGCGGGGGAGCATTTGCCGTCTAAGCGCGCCTTTGCCAGTCATCTGGGAATCAGTGTTATTACCATCGAGAATGCATATAGCCAGTTACTTGCCGAGGGCTATATTTGCTCAAAGCCGCGGCGTGGCTACTACGCTTGCGAGCTTCCGGATGCACCGGTTTTGGCTTTAGCTGCGGAGGGTATCGACCGGGATGCCGTTTCTGTGGGCCCCAGCGCGCATGATGTCAACGGACGGACCGAGCAATTCGCCCCGCTCTCTCCTTCCGCTTTGGAGGCGGCGCGGCTTTGGCAAAGCGCACTGCGGGCGACGCTGGCATCCGAAGACGAACGCGAAATCTTTTCGACCGCGCCGGCACAGGGCACCGCGCGGCTACGACGCGCTATCGCTCACCATCTGCGCGGGACGAGGGGCATGAATGTCGATCCCGACAACATCGTTATCGGTGCGGGCGCCCAGCTGCTCGATACCATGCTGGTTCAGTTGCTTGGCGCGGACAAGGTGTATGCCGTTGAGGACCCGGGCTATTTGCGCCTGACGCGCATCTATCAGGCTATGGGCTGCAAAGTTCGACATATCCCGTTGGATGGTGAGGGCGTGGATTTGAGCGCTCTGCAGAAAGCCGGAGCCGATGTCCTTCACTTGATGCCGTCCCATCAGTATCCGACCGGCCTTGTGACGAGCATTGCGCGTCGCTATGCGCTGCTCAGCTGGGCCGCCGAGCGACCGGGTCGGTACCTCATCGAAGATGACTTTGATTGCGAGTTTCGCCTTGCCGGCAAGCCGATTCCTGCGCTCGCATCAATCGATGCGGCTCAGTCGGTTATCTACACCAACACGTTTTCAAAAAGTCTGTCGTCGGCTCTGCGTTTGGCGTATATGGTCCTGCCCGATGAGCTGATGGAGCGGTTTAGGCGCAACCTTGGTTTCTACGCCTCGTCGGTGAGCTCTGTTGACCAGGTCGCTTTGGCTCGCTTGCTGGAATCGGGTGATTACGAGCGACATGTGAACCGCGTGCGCGTTCGTGCTCGCGAGGCGCGCGATGGCTTGACGTCGCTTGTACGGAAAGCGTTTCCGGCGGGGGAGGTCTCGATCGAACATGCAGACGCGGGCCTTTACTGCACCGTGGTTGCGGAGCGCGGAACGGGCGGAAGCACTTTTGCGCAGGCTCTCACGCGCTCGATTATCCCTTTTGTCGATATCAGTGACTGTTATTGGTGTACTGATGGCGCATCTGTCCCTGAAAACTCAAGTCAAGTTCTTGTTCAGTATGACGATCTGAGTCCAAAAGTGCTAAATATCTTGGAATTGCAGCTCATGGGAGCACTCTGCAATCTAAGTGAGTAGACTTTTGGCACTTTGGCGACCAGGCAGTTTTGTAACAAGTCATTTACCTGCGGCTTTGAAGTGCAGGATGACCGGCCTGCTCGGGATGTTTAAAAAAGTCTACTCACTTGCCGCGCAAAGCTTCCGCACGAGAAAAAATGGGGTTTTCAACAGGGCTTCGTCCAGTTCTTGGCAAGCTTTTGGCCAGTTGGGGAGGGCTGTTGAAAACTTGGCGGTCCGTTCGGCGCCATTTTCGGTGCGTTCGCCCCAATGCGAGACAGGTTGGGTTGAAATTCGTGTTTTCCTGTGCCTATGAAAGATCTACTTTGTGACATATCGGCTTTTAGGTACTGGCGTTTGCCCCCTCAGGTTCGCGCTTTGTGTCCGCCGCTTCCGCGACCGGAAGAAGACCGGCAGCGATATGGCCTCGTCCGTAACCCGACGGCTGCGGTTGTACTTGGCTTTCCGTTGTATACATTGGTTCGGACGAGAAACAAACGGACTTGCCCTGCCAGCATTAGGCAGCGGCTGTTTCTTGGTGAGCTCCCCAGGGAATCCGTGCTGGAAACGGAGCATGGATTTTTGATCACGTCTCCTCTGCTGACGGCATTCATCATGTCGCGGCATCTGACGGATCTTCAGCTTCTTTTGGTATTGGCGGAGATGTGTGGCTTGTTTGCGGTGTGCGCTCTGCCGGCGGCGCTTGAGGCGGAGCTTACGCGTGCAATTGATTCGGGCACGATTTCGACAACGTTCGGTTGGGTGCGCTGTCCGTCCGAGGACGGCACCGCTTCAAATTTATGGCGTCGAGACGCTTTGGTTTTGGGCAGAGACCTTGACCGTTTTTGTTCAGATGTTTGCGGGATGCGTTACGGCAATAGATTTATGGCGGTATCGCAACTTGTTCCATTGGGTGCCGCATCGCCTTTTGAGGTCGAGGCGTATTTGTTGCTTGCACTGCCGCGAGCCCTGGGAGGCGAAGGGTTTTGCGGCATAGAGCTCAATGTCGAAGTGACGCTAAGCACAAGTGCTCGAGCGATTGTGGGAAAGTCCCGTGTATATATCGACCTACTTCTTTCTTCGCCGGACGGCAGGCGACAGGTGGCCATTGAATGTCAGGGAAAGGCCTCGCACGGACACGCAGGGGATGGTTTGCGTGACGCTGACCGCATGACGGCTCTTCAGGCCATGGGCTACGATGTACTTCTCCTGACACACAGACAGATATCCGATGAGGATAGATTCCGCGCCGTCGTTAAGGCCCTATGCAGGATGCTCGATGCTGAATATCGTGATAAAAGCTCAGATGAGCAAAGGGCTGAGACATTACTCCGGTCTGAACTATTCGTTGACTGGACAAAATTGGGAGTAATCGACGGAAAGATGACCGTTAGACGCAAAACAGCTCAATCGTGGACGGCTGCGGTTCTAAGTGAGTAGACTTTTGGCACTTTGGCGACCAGACAGTTTTGCAACAAGTCATTTACCTGCGGCTTTATAAAGCAATATGGATGGCGTGCTCGGCAAGTTCCAAAAAGTCTACTCACTTAGTTTTTGACGAGAAACCGATGCCGAAGGCGGTCCTATTTCAGGGCGTTAACGAGTCTTCGAGACACAAAAAGGCCCGAACCAATACGGTCCGGGCCTTATCGAGTTAGAGATTGTCTCTCAGGCGGCTGGCTTAGCCAAAGTAGCGCTTGAGCAGGCCGGCGAAAGCCTTGCCGTGGCGGGCCTCGTCGCGAGCCATCTCGTGCACGGTATCGTGGATGGCATCGAGGCCAGCGGCCTTGGCGCGCTTGGCAAGATCGGTCTTGCCGGCGGTGGCGCCGTTCTCGGCCTCAACGCGCATCTCGAGGTTCTTCTTGGTGGAGTCGGTCACGACCTCGCCCAGGAGCTCGGCGAACTTAGCGGCGTGCTCGGCCTCCTCGTGGGCAGCCTTCTCCCAGTACAGGCCGATCTCGGGGTAACCCTCGCGATGAGCAACGCGAGCCATGGCCAGGTACATACCGACCTCGGAGCACTCGCCCTCAAAGTTGGCGCGCAGGTCGGCAACGATGTCCTCGGAGACGCCCTCCATCTTGGCGACGCCCACGACGTGCTCGGCAGCCCACTCGAGCTGGCCCTCCTCCTGCTTCAGGAAACGAGAACCGGGAACGCCGCACTGGGGGCACTTGAAGTCCTCGGGCAGCTGGTCGCCGTCGAACTCTTCCACATAACCGCAAACGGGACAAACAAACTTCATGATTCGATCCTTTCGATCGATGGCGATTGTGCGCTCGTCCGGTCCCGTAAGGGCCCTCTCCGGACGTGCGTCTTGACGAGTTCTATTATCCATAAATGCAACCAAATGTGAAGCCTATTAGGAATGATTTTTAATAAAACAATTTTGAGATATGAAGATGTTGATTGATTAACGATTGGCAGGTCGTCTTTGACCGCCGCTGAGTACAATCGGTCGAGCAAATGTTGACCTATCAACAAATGAAGGAGTTTCCTTTATGCATCTAGCCCGTCGTGCCTGGTGCCGAACATATCAGACGGTTTTTCGCATTGCATTGCCGATCCTGCCCTATACCGAGCCGCGCATTTTGGAGCATGCCGAGGATGTACCCGCGGTGCTTCAAAAGCGCTCGATCCAGAAGGTCCTTATCGTGACAGACCCTGGTATTGCACGTTTGGGGCTCACGGCATCACTCGAGCGTGCGCTTACGGCTCAGGGGATTGGCGTTACGGTCTATGCCGAAACGCGTGCGAACCCCACGGTCTCAAACGTGGAGGAAGCGGCATCCCTGTATCGCGAGAACGACTGCCAGGCCATTATCGGCTTTGGTGGCGGTTCGGCTATGGACTGCGCCAAGGGTGTGGGGGCGCGCATTGCGCAGCCAAACAAGCCCATCAACAAGATGCGCGGCCTGCTGCGTGTCCACCGTCTCCTGCCGCTGCTTATTGCGGTTCCCACTACCGCCGGTACGGGAAGCGAGGTCACGCTTGCGGCGGTTATCACCGATGATGAGACGCACTATAAATACCCCATTAACGATTTTGTGCTCATCCCGCGTTTTGCAGTCCACGACCCCGAGTTTACGCGCGGGTTGCCGGCGTCCATTACGGGGCAGACGGGTATGGATGCCCTGACGCATGCTGTCGAGGCCTTTATCGGCCGTAGCACCACGCCCTACACGCGCAAGATGGCGCGTCAGGCGGTCCAGCTCATCCGCGACAATTTGCTCGAGGCCTATGAGCATGGCGACAACATGCGTGCGCGTCGCAATATGCTTTCGGCGGCGTATAAGGCGGGTGTTGCCTTT
>CABUZI010000090.1 GCA_902496005.1 uncultured Collinsella sp. | reverse complement strand
CGTATCGGACTCAATACGGTCACCGAGCTTTTGGTTGAGGGCCGCCATCCACAGCTTAACAACCATCGAAAGCGCCAAGACTGCCACCAGGGCAAGCGAGAACTCGACAGGTTCGGGGTGGATGACGCGCTCAACCGAGGACTTGATAAGCTCAAGGCCGATCAGCAGCACGAGCGCCGCCACGACCAGACCCGAGAGATACTCGTAGCGGCCATGTCCGTAAGGATGCTCGGGGTCGGCCGGCTTGCTCGCCAGCTTAAAGCCCAGCACGCTCACGATATTCGAGCTGGCATCGGACAGGTTGTTCATGGCATCCGCCACGATCGAAACCGACCCCGAAACCACGCCAATTGCGCCCTTCGCAGCACATAGTGCCACATTGGCGAGAATACACACAACGCCCGTCAACGTGCCCACGCGCGCACGGTCGCCCTGCGCACGCTTAACAATCCACTCGACCATCTACATCCGCCCCCACGGTGCTACCTATATATCTATTGCTCAAACGGATTGTAGTGTAGTCACTTTGTCCCCCAGATACAAAAAGGCCGCAACCCACACGGGCCACGGCCTTGGAATATGGCAAAGGAATCGTCCTTGTGTCGCACAGGTTTACGCGCTTACTTCGGCCACGCTCTTCGAGGTTTCGGGTGAATCGGCTCCGTCCCCCGTCGCTCGCTCCTTCGTCGGCACCACGCCAAAACAGTAGCTCAGCGCCGCAGACGCCGCAAATGCCGTGCCGCCGGCAACGCAGCACCACAGCAGGTTCGAAATACCGCCCGTGGCAAAGCCAATGACCATGAGGACATTCGTCATGCCGATGGTATAGGCCGTAACGTGGCCCACGGCTGCAACAAGGCCTCCGACGGCGCCGCCAATGGCCATGCACGTCAGGCACCTGCCATATTTAAAGCCGCAGCCGTACAGCGCCGGCTCGCTTACGCCGCCAAGCACACCCGAGATTGAATAGCCCAGCATGAGCGCCTTCTCGTCCTTATCCGCAACGCGGAGCGACGCGCCAAAGGGCATGCCCCAAACGGCGAACGTTGCCATTGTCGCGGCAATGAGAATGCACGAATCCGTTCCCACACTCATAAACTGCGCATAGGCAAGCGATAGGACAACGTTGCTGACGCCCGCGATCTTGAGGAACTCCCAGCCCGCGGCAAGCCCCATGAGCGTGAGCAGCGACACGATGCCACCGGAATTGCCAAGCATAAACATAAGTTGGCCCAACAGCATGCCCAGATAGCTGCCCGCCGGCGCCGTAATACACAGCGAAACCGGAACCATAACGAGCATGGTCGCAAACGGAACGAACGAAAACGCCACGGTCTGAGGGATAACGCGCTGAAAGAAACACTCCACTCGCCATAGCACGGGCACCGAGATGAGAACCGGAATAACAGTCGTCGTGTAATCGTTGACCGGCGCGGGAAACAGACCATACACGGAAGTCATCGATGCCCCCGTCGTCGATGCGGCATCGACGAGCTTAAGCAGATCGGGCGCAATCAATACGCCGCCCAGCATCATGCCCAGCTGCTCCGAGCAACCGAGCTGGCGGGCGGCCGCCCAACCAAGATAAATGGGCAAAAAGTAGTAGCCGGCGTTATAGAGCCAACTGTAGAACAGGCGATAGATATCGGAATCTGCAGGCCACAGACCCAGCATGCCTTCGCCCATAATGGCGGCGACGGTGCGGAACAACGCCGCGCAGACAATAAAGGGCAGCGCCGACATCATGCTTTTGGACAGATAGTCCACCACAGCCATGGCGATCGACTTCAACGTCGTTGGCAACGTAGCCTTAGAGACTTGTGGCATGGAACGCCTTTCTCCATGTGACAAAGGGACTGTCCCTTTGTCACATCATGCGGTACTTACCGATTGCTCGATATTTTTCATAGCGAAGATTGGTGAGCTCATCGACATCGAGCGCACCCAATTTGTCAAAAGCTGCAAATGCCGAGGACATGACGGCACCGGCGATCTCCTCATGCGACAGGCCCTTATCGTCGACAATGCCGTCGATGATGCCGAGCGCCAGCAGATCGGGGGCCGTGAGCTTCAGCGCCTCGGCGGCCTCATTCGCGCGCTCGGTATCCTTCCACAGGATCGACGCACAGGCCTCGGGGCTCACGACCGAATAGGCCGAGCTCGAGAGCATCAGGATGCGGTCGGCCACGGACAGCGCCAGCGCGCCACCAGAGCCGCCCTCGCCTGTCACCACCGAGACAATCGGCGTCTTAAGGCCGCTCATCTCCATGAGATTCTGGGCAATCGCCTCGCCCTGGCCGCGCTCCTCGGCACCGATGCCGCAAAACGCACCCGAAGTATCGACCAGGCACAGAACCGGTCGACCAAACTTTTCGGCCTGGCGCATCAGGCGACGCGATTTGCGATAGCCCTCGGGATGCGCCATGCCAAAGTTGCGGCGCATACGCTCTTTGGTCGTGGTGCCACGCTCGATGGCGATGACCGTTACGGGGCGTCCGTTTTTCCAGCCAATACCAGCCACCACAGCGGCGTCGTCTCCAAAGTAACGGTCGCCGTGCAGCTCCACAAATCCATCCAGGCCCAGTGAGATCATCTCACCCGCCGTGGCGCGATCTGCCGAGCGGGTCTGCTTGACAATCTCGAGCGCGGTTTTTGGTGCCGCCGAGCGCTTAAACAAGTGTCCCAGCTTTTTGCCGCGGCGACCCGTATGCACGATCTCGTGCGGTGCCCCCAGACCGGGCGCGTGTCCTTCGTGCAGCGCCAGCAGCTCTCCCACTGTGAGCGCAATCTCGCCACGCGGAACAACGGCATCGCAAAAGCCGTGCTCCAGCAAAAACTCGGAGCGCTGGAATCCCTTGGGCAGGCGCTTGTGCATGTTCTGCTCGATCACGCGCGGGCCGGCAAATGCCGTCAGGGCATCGGGCTCGGCCAGGATAATGTCGCCCTCCATGGCAAAGCTCGCGGTTACGCCGCCAGTCGTGGGATCGGTGAGCACCGTGATATACAGGCCGCCCGCCTCGCTATGCTTTCTCACGGCAGCAGAGATCTTGGCCATCTGCATAAGCGATGTCACGCCCTCTTGCATGCGCGCACCGCCCGAAACGGTAAAGCCGACAACTGGCAATCCCAGCTCGGTCGCATGCTCAAATGTGCGACAGATCTTCTCGCCCACCACGGAACCAATCGAGCCCATCATAAAGTTGGCGTCCATAAAGAAGAGAGCCGTATCGCAACCGCAGATTTTGCCCTTGCCGCACACAACGGCATCGCGCTCGCCCGAATGCTCGACCGCGCTCTTGAGCTTGTCGGCATAACCGGGAAACGAGAGGAAGTCCTCCGACGCCAGATTGGCATCCCATTCCTCAAACGTGCCCTCGTCGACCGTCATGCGCATACGCGCGCGACCGCTCACGCGAAAGTGTTTGCCGCAACGAGGGCAGACCTCGAGGTTGTCGTGTAGACGTGCTTCATCGATCACACGGCGGCACTCCGGACACTTGATAAACACGTGGCGCGCGGGAAACTCGGCGCACGACTCGGTCATCGGCCCCTCGAGGACGTTGACCGTCTTCGCTTTTCTATTCACCAGCATAGAGATGCCCCATCAGATCGGTGTGATACATGCCCGACAAGAACTCATCGTTTGCCAGCACGTCGAGCTGAAGCTCGCTGTTCTCGCTCACGCCCTCAATCACGAGCTCGCCCAGGGCCGAGCGCATCTTGCGAATGGCGCCGTCGCGCGTGGGCGCACACACGATGAGCTTGCCGAGCATGGAGTCGTAGTACGGAGGAACGTTCGCACCGGTAAACATGGCGGAATCCCAGCGCACGCGCGGACCACCCGGCACACGCAACGCGGTGACCGTTCCGCATGACGGCAGAAAGTCCGGCGTTTCGGCATTGATGCGGCACTCCATGGCGTGGTTGCGGACCGGAACGTCCTCCTGCTCAAAGGGCAGAGACTGGCCGGCTGCCACGCGCAGCTGCCACTTGACCAAGTCGGTATCGGTCACAAACTCCGTAACCGGATGCTCCACCTGCAAGCGCGTGTTCATTTCCATAAAGTAGAAATCGCCGTCGTCCGAATACAGGAACTCGATGGTACCGGCTCCTTCGTAGCCGACGGCACGAGCCAGGTCACGCGCTGCCTTGTGCATGCGAGCACGAATGTCGTCGTGTCCGTCGAGGCACGGCGCGGGGCTCTCCTCGATCAGCTTTTGGTTGCGGCGCTGCACCGAGCACTCGCGCTCGCCGAGCGAAAACACATGGCCCTGCTTATCGGCCATAATCTGCACCTCGACGTGGTGCGCCGGCGCGACGAACTTCTCCATGTAGCACTCGCCATCGCCAAAAACGGCCTCTCCCTCGGCACGCGCCTCGATGAACGCCTTTGCCGCATCTTCCACGCGCTCGACCTTACGAATGCCGCGACCGCCACCGCCTGCACGCGCCTTAATAAGCACGGGGCAGCCAATGCGCTCGGCCTCGGCCGTTGCCTCCTCGGGGCTTTTGAGCAAATCGCAGCCCGGCACGATGGGCACGCCCGCCGCGGCAGCCGTTCGACGTGCGGCGTCCTTGTCGCCCATGTTGTCGATCACCTCGGCCGAGGGGCCGACAAACGCCAGGCCATACTTGTCGCAGTCGCGCACGAAGCTCGCCTTCTCGGAGAAAAAGCCATAGCCGGGATGAATTGCCTTAGCTCCCGACTTTACGGCACAGGTGAGCACGGCATCGTCGTTGAGGTAGCTCTCGGCAAGACGCGGGCCGCCGATACAATACGCCTCGTCGGCAAGTTGCACGTGCAGCGCGTCCGCATCGGCCGTGGAGTAGACGGCGACGGTCTTGATGCCCATATCACGGCACGCGCGGATAACACGGACCGCGACTTCGCCGCGGTTGGCGATGAGCACTTTGTCGAACATGAAGACTTCCTTAACTTTCGTGCATGAGTGCAAAGGACATATCGGCGCGGCAGCAAACCTCACCGTTGACGCTCGCAGTACCCGTCGCAAAGCGGAACGGCCCGCGCGCTCGCGTGATGGAGCACACCAGGTCCACCGTGTCGCCCGGGCGCACCGGACGCTTAAAGCGCACCTTGTCCAGACTCGTGTAGAACGGCGTCGCGCCGCGCGCCTCCTCATCGCCCATCAGCAGCACGCAGCAGTTCTGGGCGAGCATCTCGCATTGGATCACGCCGGGGACCACCGGGTTTCCCGGAAAATGCCCCTGCAAAAAGTACTCGTCGCCCGTGATCGTGATCTTGCCGTGGGCCTCGTCGCCCACCAGCTCGGCCTCGTCGAGCAAAAGCATCGGCTCGCGATGCGGTAACAGCTTCTTGAGCTCTTCTTTGTTCATGGATATCACCTATCTGATCCTCATGAGGCAGCTGCCGAACTCCACGAGGTCGCCGTCGGCCACGCAAATCTCGAGCACCTCGCCATCCGCCTCTGCCGTCACCTCGTTGAGAACCTTCATGGCCTCGATGATGCAGAGGGTCTCGCCGGCCTTGACCTTGGAGCCCACGTGCACAAACGGCTCGTCGCCCGGCGCCGGGGCAGCATAGAAAACGCCGACCATGGGAGTGGTCACCTCGGTGCCCTTGGGCTCCGGTGCGGCGGCAGGCGTCTGCGCGGCGGGCTCCGGTGCGGCGGCAGGCACGGCGACAGGAGCCACCGCCGGAGCAGTCACGGCACCCGGCATAGGCATGGGCACGGCAACCGGCTGCGCGGCGCTCGCGCGCTCGAGTTCGACCGCGGTGCCATCGGGCTCCTCAACGCGTACGCGCGTGAGGCCGCGGTCCTCCATCACATCGGCTATCTCGGCAAGTCTTTTGGAATCCATGCTCTAGCTCCTCGTATATCTACGCAGCGCGATGGCGGCGTTGTGCCCGCCAAAGCCCAGGTTGGTCGAAAGCGCCCAGGTAAGGTCGGCGCGAACCGCGCGGTTGGGCGTGTAATCAAGATCGCAGGCGGGATCGGGTGTGTGGTAGTTAATGGTCGGCGGCACCACGCCCTGCTCGAGCGCCATGGCGCAGGCCATGACCTCGATGGCGCCCGTGGCACCGATCATGTGGCCGGTCATCGACTTGGTCGACGAGACGTGCGCGGCGCGGGCCGCATCCTCGCCGAGCGCTCGCTTGATGCCCGCCGTCTCGGACGAATCGTTGAGCTTGGTCGAGGTGCCGTGGGCGTTGATGTAGAGGCCCTCGGAAGGCTTAACGTCGCCCTCGGCCACTGCCAGCGATATCGCACGGGCGATACCTGCCGCATCCGGGTCGGGACTCGTGATGTGGTAGGCGTCATCGGTGTTGCCGTAGCCCACGACCTCGGCGTAAATGTGCGCACCGCGGGCCCGTGCATGTTCCATGCTCTCGAGTACCAGCACGCAGGCGCCCTCGCCCATCACAAAGCCGTCGCGGTCTGCATCGAACGGGCGGCAGGCCGTCGCGGGATCGGGGTTGGTGGTCAATGCACGGCAGGACGTAAAGCCCGCAACGGCATCGGGGATAATGGCGGCCTCGGCGCCGCCCGCGAGGATCGCGTCGGCATAGCCGTGCTTGATGGCGCGGAACGCCTCGCCCACCGCATGGGCAGAAGTCGCGCAAGCGGTCACCACGGGCAGGGTCGGGCCCTTTGCCTTATGGCGAATCGCAATGTTGCCCGAAGCCATGTTGGGAATCATCATCGCAATCATGTAGG
>CABUZI010000089.1 GCA_902496005.1 uncultured Collinsella sp. | reverse complement strand
TCCGAAACCTTGGCACCCGAATCCTGCGCCAAGCGAAGCACCTGCTCATACTGCGGATAGGCCACATGCACGTCAACAGGCACGACGCTTGTCATCTCGACGATCTGCCCGGACTCCCGAGCCGAGACCACCGCCGCCTGCGTCGCCGCGGTATAGGCGCGCACCAAGCCACCAGGCCCCAACAGCGTGCCACCAAAATAGCGCGTCACTACGCAGCAAACATTTTTGAGCCCCGCGCCACGCAGCACCTCGAGCGTCGGCATACCGCTCGTGCGGCTCGGCTCACCATCATCGCTCTGGCGCTCGCGTCCATCGACCAAAATCCACGCGGGAACATTATGCCGAGCGTCGTAATGACGCTTGCGAACCATCTCGATAAAGGCATTCGCCTCATCCTCGGACTCAATATGGACCAGCTGAGCAATAAACCGACTCTTGCGGTCCACAAACTCGCCCGAAGCCTCAATATTCGATTGCAGAGTAAAATAGCTGTCCAACAAAGCCCCTCAACAGAATAAAGCGCAGCAACAAACAGCTTCAATAATACGGCAAAGGCCGTACCGATAACCCCGGTAAATAGAACGGCAACGCCGATGACCAGGCAAAAACAGCGAGACGGCGTCAGCTGAGTCGATTTGGCCCGAAAGAGAAGGGAGCACGCCTTATGGCGGCGACCGACGAATGAGCGCCAAATCGGCCAGCTGACGCCGTCGCAGCGTCAACAAAGTGCCGAGTGGGCCTATAAGCCGGGTTCTGTCGTGAACGGTCATTTATCTTGTCTGCACGTTACCATGCAGCTCCACGCACGCTACCCGAACGCGGACCGGGCCGGCCCATAGCGTTCCTATTCGCGCTTGCTCCGGATGGGGCTTGCCAAGCCGCCGTGTTACCACGACGCTGGTGGTCTCTTACACCACCGTTTCAGCTTTTCCCTTTACGCCTTGCGGCGCAGGTGGGAGTCTTCTTTTCTGCGGCGCTTTCCGTCGGATCACTCCGCCCGGCCGTTAGCCGGCATCCCGCCCTCTGGAGCCCGGACTTTCCTCACGCGTGCTGCAAGCAGCACATCGCGCGACCGTCTGGCCCACTCAGCAGTGCAAGAGTGTAGCACACCGTTGCCGCAGGCAATGGCACAACACAAGCGTTCGACACGATAAACCATGAACCACGCTATGCGGTACAATAGGGTCGTCGATGGGCAACGTCGTCAGTCGAGACGCGACCGCGCTCCGCACCCCTCCGTCTACTCGGTGCGTTCCCGCCTCCTCCCCGAGGCGGGATGTCGGCATTTTTCATGCACCGACAACCCAATAGCCTGCGAACAGCCAGGGCAGCATTGCGCACGGGCAGCATCGCGTACCTCAGCAACAAATGCAAAAAAGGGACCCGTCCATTGCGGACGGATCCCTTAAAACAAGTGATCGTCAAACCGATTTACTCGGCGTCGGTCTCCTCGTCCTTCTTCTCGGAAGGCAGCGGGGTAACCTCGATCTCGACGCCCAGAGTCTCAGCAGCGGACTTCATGGACAGGGAGATACGACGACGGTCGAGGTCGATCTCCATGACCTTGACCTGAACCTTGTCGCCCACGTGGGTGACCTGAGAAGGCTGATCAACGTGCTTGTTGGCCATCTCGGAGATGTGCACCAGGCCCTCGATGCCCTCGCCCAGGTCGACGAAAGCGCCGAACGGAACAAGCTTGGTCACAGTGCCCTCGACGATAGCGCCGACGGGGTACTTCTTGACCAGTGCGCGCCACGGATCCTCGGTGGTCTGCTTGAGACCCAGGGAGATACGCTCGCGGTTGAGATCGACGTCGAGAACCTCGACCTCGACCTCCTGGCCGACCTTGACAACCTCGGAAGGATGGTTGACGTGGTTCCAGGAGAGCTCGGAGATGTGGATGAGGCCGTCGATACCGCCGAGGTCGACGAAGGCGCCGAAGTCGACGATGGAGGAAACGGTGCCCTGGAGACGCATGCCAGACTTGAGCTTGGACAGGATCTCGGAGCGCTCGGCCTTACGGGACTCCTCGAGCACGACGCGACGGGAGAGGACGACGTTGTTGCGGTTGCGGTCCATCTCGATGACGCGGGCCTCGATGCGGGTGCCCATGTAGGAGGTGAGGTCCTTGACACGACGGAGGTCGACGAGGGAAGCGGGCAGGAAGCCACGCAGGCCGATGTCGAGGATCAGGCCGCCCTTGACAACCTCGATAACCTCGCCCTCGACGTTCTCGCCGGAGTTGAACTTCTCCTCGATGCGGTTCCAAGCACGCTCGTACTCGGCACGCTTCTTGGACAGGACCAGACGACCGTCCTTGTCCTCCTTCTGGAGAACCAGAGCCTCGATGGGATCACCGAGTGCAACGATGTCTGCAGGGTTAGCGTCCTTGCGGATGGACAGCTCGCGGACCGGGATAACGCCCTCGGACTTGAATCCGATGTCAACGAGCACCTCGTCATGCTCGATCTTAACGACAGTGCCGTTAACGAGATCGCCCTCATCAAAGTCGGTAATCGTACCGTCGATGAGGTTGTTCATCTCCTCCTCGTTGACATCGTCAAGAGAGAAAATGGACGAGTTCTGAATCTCACTCAAAGGTGGACCCCTTTCGAACTACGGGGCCCCGATTGCTAGGACCTACAGAAGGGTGCGACAAGCACACAACGTTTAGGAACACTCGGGAGCCGACAGATACTAATGTGACGCTTATGCAATCACGTTCGTATAGGTTACGGGGAAATGGGTTCGATTTCAAGCGTGAACTGCGTTTTTTTACTCGTGTGGAGACTTTTTCGTAATCTTATGGACAGCTGTCTCCACAACTTGACGATAAGCAGTTTGCCCATACGCCTTTGAGGTAAAGTATCCGGAGCCAACGATTCTAGAACGATTTATCGAGAAAGGTGCCCGCGTGCTCAAAGCAGTCGTTTTCGATATGGACGAGACGCTTCTTAGCATCAACCTCAACGCATTCATCCTTCGCTATTTTAAGGATGTCTCGTCGATGCTCGCGGACATCGGGCGACGCAGCCGCGGTGGCACGATGGCACGCCTCGGCACCATCTTGGTCGACCTCAACGCCAACCGCCGCAGCGGCACGGATAATCGCACCAATCTTGAATTTTACCAAGAAGAGGTTGAGCGCCGGTGCGGCATCCGCCTCTCCGATCCCCTCATCTACGAAGCGTTTACCTACTATGACCGCGAAGTCCTACCGTACAAGAACGACGATATCATCAACGCCCACGCCATGCCGGGCTCGCACGCCGCGCTCCAGGCCGTACAGGACGCAGGACTGCGTTGCGCGCTCTTCACCAACCCCAGCTTTCCGCAGGGGGCCATAGAGTGCCGCATGGGTTGGGGCGACCTGGCCGAAGCCCCCTTTGAGCTCGTCACGCACATGGGAAACACCACCCGCTGCAAGCCCGATGCCACCTACTATCTAGAGCAGCTTCAGGTGATGGGGCTCGAGCCGCACGAGGTCCTTATGGTGGGCAACGACCCCAAGCGCGACTTCCCCAGCCCCGCCTGCGGCATTCAAACCGCCTATGTTGGCCAGGGAAAACCCGGCCGAGCCACCTGGCGCGGAACCATGGAAGACTTCGCCCGCGACTTTAACGCCGTAGTAGAAGCCTTCTACGAGCACCAAGTAGCCGACGAACTGTCTTAACAAACTCGAGTCTTGCCGATCATGATGTTGAGGATCTCGACGTCGGTATCCTTCATACCCACACGGCCCACGTAGCCCATGCTGGCGATCGTCTGCTCGACGGTATCCTGAATCAGGCCCTCGCCGGCACGGAAGCCACGGCCCTGCATAGCCATATCGTGGCCCAGAATCGCAGCGTCCACCGCTGCCGAAATCTTGGCGGCGCAGCTTGCCTTGGCACCATCGCACACGATGCCGCCCACGTTACCGAGCGTGTTCGAAACCGTCGCGCCAATCTGCTCGCGCGTGCCACCACACAGCCAGGTAATCGCGGCACCGGCACCGCATGCGGCGCAAATAGCACCGCAAAACGCCGAGAGCGCACCAATATAGCTCTTGATATGCACGGCGATCAGATCAGACAGCATCACGGCGCGCACCAGGCGATCATGGTCGCAGCGCAAATACTCGGCATACTCCATAACGGGCAGTGCGCAGGTAATGCCCTGATTGCCCGAGCCGCACACGATGGCGACCGGCAGCGCGCAGCCGTTCATGCGGGCGTCGGACCCGGCGGCTGCACGGGCGCGGGCACGGCAGGCGACGTCATCGGCACGAGCGTCCAACAGCGTACGGCCGACCTCGGCGCCCCAAGCGTGCGCCAGGCCCTCGGCACTGATCGCACCGTTCAGCTCAATCTGACGCTCAACGGCAGCGCGGGCGCCCTCAATGTCGCCGCCCTCGATAAAGTCGACGATGGACTCAATCGACATGGGCGTGTCGGCGCTATCTGCCGCACGCTCGGCCACGACGCGCTCGGCGCAGGCGGCACACTCCCCCGCCGACTTGCCGCACACCGGAATACCGTCGAGCGTATGGCACGTGACATTGGTGTGATGGTCGGTAATCTCGACGACCGCGGTATGGCCCCCGGCCGTAGCAGTCACCTTGATGTAGAGGTTGGGCACACCCTCGACAAGCGACACATCGCAGTAGTCCGTATCAGCAAGCAGCTCGGCCACGCGGGCGCGATCCGCGTCATCGACGCTCTCGAGCACCTCGAGCGCACTCTTGGCGTCGCCGCCCACGGCACCCAGCACGGCCGCCGCTTCAATACCGTGCATGCCGCCCGAGTTGGGCACGGTCACGCTCTTAACGTTCTTGATGATATTGCCCGAGCAGGCAACATCCATATGATCGGGTTCGCAACCGAGTGTCTGGCTCGCCAGCGCCGCTGCATAGGCAACGGCAATGGGCTCGGTGCAGCCGAGCGCACAGACAAGCTCGCGGTTCAAGACATCGCAAAAAGCGGCATCGCGGATGGAATCGGTAGGCATAGGTATCTCCTGCTTACATAACGGACTGGCTCTCGATAATAGTTAGCTCTTTTATTTGATAACAATGCATCAAAAACCGCAACCATGGTTCCGACGGACGGCGTTCAAGCGCAATCTGACGGCATTCATTCATGAAAAGCTAGTCTTGTTGTTGGCTAAAGCGTTTGACCAAAAAACGCCCGAGCGTTTACACAAAAGTCGCGCTATCATGCAGTCGAACGCGGTAAAACCTTTAGCAATCTCGCCGCACGGACCAGAGAGGAACCACCCATGAAGATCGGTATCGGTAACGACCACGCCGCCGTCGAGCTCAAGAACATCATTTCCGAGCACCTGAAGGAGCGCGGCTGCGAGGTCGTGAACTATGGCACCGACACCTCCGAGAGCTTCGATTACCCCATCGCCGGCTACAAGGTGGGTAAGGCCGTGGCCAACGGTGACGTCGACCTGGGTATCCTGATCTGCGGCACCGGTGTCGGGATTAGCCTGGCCGCCAACAAGGTCGAGGGCGTACGCGCCGTCGTGTGCTCCGAGCCCTTCAGCGCCAAGCTCTCCCGCATGCACAACAACACCAACGTGCTCGCCTTTGGTGCCCGTGTCGTGGGCTCCGAGCTCGCCAAGATGATTGTCGACGAGTGGCTCGACGCCGAGTTTGAGGGTGGTCGCCACGAGCGTCGCGTCAATCTTCTCAACGAGATCGACCACACGCGCGGCCTTAAGATCGTCGACGAAGCCTAAACTACTCAGCACCACAGCCCAACGGCAGGGGCCCGCTCGGAACTCATGTCCGAGCGGGCCCCTTCATAGGTTTTGGAATAAAAAGAGCGCCGCGGATAGAATTCCGCGGCGCCCAAGCCACACGCTAACAGCTTTAAGGAGTCAAAGCTGGTTTAGCCAAAGAAGCGCTTGATCTCGATCTCGGCGTTCTCCAGGCAGTCGGAGCCGTGGATCACGTTGGCGTTGACATCGACAGCAAAGTCGCCGCGAATGGTGCCGGGGGCAGCATCAAGCGGGTTGGTAGCGCCCATAAGGGTGCGCATCTTGGAGACAGCGGAGAGACCGGAAACGACCATCTTGACGACCGGACCGCTCGTCATAAAGTCGCAGAGACCGCCAAAGAAGGGCTTGTCGGCCAGATGAGCGTAGTGCTCCTCGACGGTAGCGCGCTCGAGCGTGGTCATCTCCATGCGCTCGATGACAAGGCCGCTGCGCTCAATGCGAGCAACAATCTCGCCTATCTTGCGGTCGCGCACGGCGTCGGGCTTAATCATGATGAAGGTCTTCTCGATAGCCATAAGGTAGCCTTTCAAGTAGGTTCGCGCGTGCCCAAGTCCCATTCCGGCACCCGCCTGGACTGCATCGTAACAGAGTTTTAGCTGCAGTTAAACAAAAAGCTGTTTATTGAAACGCTGCAATTTATTAAAGCGCTCCATATGTGTCACTTCTGTTTCGAAGCCCGATTAGAGTACCATCCGACCGCGCATCAACCGCATCGAACCGAGCGGACGGTCGGTTGCCACCCGCGAACGTGCCCCCTTCACAACCTGCCCAAAGGTCCTACAGAAGTTCTCGACAAGCCCCTCCCCCATAGCAACAAAATACGGGCGCCCGCAACAGCAAACGCCCGTAAAGCCAAAACGATTTACCGATAAATGGCCAAAACGACTTCAGCCAAACCCCTACTTTGCCCCATGTCCCATCTCGACGACCTTAGTCAACGAGCCAAACACGCCCCCATCGGCCGCAAGCTGCGCCTCGGCACGCTGCAGCTGCACGGCAACGGCGGCAGGGGC
>CABUZI010000088.1 GCA_902496005.1 uncultured Collinsella sp. | reverse complement strand
GGCCATGTAGAAGTCGGACTCGGAGTCGCCGAGCGCGAGCGTCTCCTCGCGCTCGATCCCTAGGTGCTCGCAGAAGCGCGCAATGGCGACGCCTTTGTTGAGGCCCGCGGGGTTGATGTTGAATGCGCGACCGTCCTCGACGCGATCGAGCTCGAGCGTCGTCGGCTTGGACAGGTGAGTCAGATGGCCGTTGCAAGCCCAGATCAGACCGCAGCCGGCCTCGTCCAGGATGGCCTGGACCTCATCGTCGGGCACATCGCCGCGCATACCGACGGTGACCTCACGGTATTTGTAGCCGGTCGACATGTCGTTGTGGTACTCGATCTTGTGCGGCCAGCGGGCAAGGATCTTCTCGCACACGCCGGTCTGTTCGATCACCTGGTGCGGAGTAAGGCCGCAGGCGGGGTCGTAAGGCATGTCACCGGTCAGATACTCCCAATCGTTGGCTTTGAGGTCGTACATAACCAGACCGCCCATCTCACCAATGTAGGAGTTGAGGCCGAGCACGCGCGCGTCCTCGTGGATCATGGTACGGTTGCGGCCCGAGGTGGGAACCACCTGAATACCAGCGCGAGCGAGCGCCACGACGGCCTCGACGAGTTTGGTCGAGGGGTTACCGTCGTTGTCGCGCAGCACGCACGAGCCGGGTGCGAGCATCGTGGCATCCAGGTCGGTAAAGACGTACTTGACCTTGGCCAAGCGCTCGCGCATCTCGCCCGAAAGCTCGGCAACAGTCGGCAGGGTGTTGTGGGACATGGTTACTCCGTTTACATAGAAGGGTTTGGACTTGGACGGCATGTTTTGATTGAGGGAACACGCTTATGGCGACAGCGCACTCAGAGCGCCGCCGCCATCATGGTTCATTAGTCAAACTGGGTAACATCGATCAGGCGATTGGCCAGCGAAAGGTCGCTCTCGATGGGCACGAACTCGTCGCCCACGTGCATGAGTTCCTCGTCACCCTTTGCCAGCAGCAAGACAATGGTGGGAGCATCGGGGTTGATGTACTCCTCGCGCGCCGCCTTGAACGCCGCATACACAGCGGCTTCGCGATCGAGGATGATCTTGTTCGGCGTATCGTCGGGAACATGCTCGGCAAGCTCGCGACAGACCTTCATCGGGTCCTCGTGAGCCGGGTCCTCATTGGCAAAGATCATCAGGTCGGAATATGGTGCGGCCTCACGCGGAAGCTGCTCGCGGCGCTCCTGCGCCTTGCCGCCGGCAGCGCCAAACAGCGCAATGACGGGGCTGGCGGGAAACGCGCGCTTCACCGACGAGAAAAGCGAACGGAACGAAAGCTGGTTGTGCGCATAGTCGACGACGCAGATCACGCGGCCGTCCTTCGACTCCACGACCTCCATACGGCCCGGCACACGCAGTTTGGAGAGGCCCTTCTTGATAGCATCGATACCGATGCCGATCTCGCGCGCAGCGGCGATAGCGACCAGCGCGTTCTCCACGTTAAAGTCTCCCGCGATACCCAACAGGACCTTCTCCCCCGCCTCGGACTCGTCGGCACACAGGCCATGCAAGTTGAACTCGATGCTAAAGCCGACCATGCGTACGTCGCTCGCCCACAGGCTTGCCTCGGGATGCTCGACGCCAACGGTCACCAAGCGCTCGGCCGTCGACGCTGCCTCCAGCACACGGTCGACCTCTTCGGTGCCCAGATTCACCACGGCGGTCTTTGCCTGGTCAAAGATCCTGAGTTTGCTCTCAAAATAATCCTCAAACGTGGGGTGTTCGATCGGCGAGATGTGGTCGCGGCCGATGTTGAGGAAGCACGCCACGTCAAACGGCAGATTCTCGACGCGTTGGTACTTGAGCGCCTGGCTCGAGACCTCCATGACCATGGACTGGCGACCGGACGTGCGACAGTTGGCGATATGGCGCCAGACCTCGGGAGCCTCGGGCGTGGTGTTGGTGCTCTCGTAGCACTCGATACCATCGTCGGTTCTCACCGAGCCGATCATGCCGCAGGACTCGCCCGCCGCCTTGATGATGGACTGGAGCATAAAAGCGGCCGTGGTCTTTCCCTTGGTGCCGGTGATGCCCACGATCTTGACGTCGCGGTCGGGACGGTCGTAGACCTCCGGCGGCAACAAGGCCATGGCCGTGCGAACGCTGTCCACGACCAGCATCGCAGCACCGCTCTCCTGCGCCAGCGGCTCCAGAGACTCGACCAGCGACTCCTCGCACACAAATGCGACGGCACCCGCATCGAGCGCCATGCGCAAAAACGCGGGCTTAAAGGCAGCACCTTTGCAGAAGAACACGTCACCTGCCGAGACCGCGCGCGAATCAAACGAGCAGCCGGTCACGGCACGCTCGTCAACCTGCTCCGATGCGCGCAGCTCGCCGCACACATCGAGAAGCTTGGCAAGCGTATCGACCGTGGTCACGATCGCGGAATCCGAATGGTGCATCTTTCACCTTTCTCAGCCATTTGGCAGGGACGGTTTTTATAGTAACTGAAACGCACCCACGCAAAAACGGCTCCCGGAGGAGCCGTTACGCGCAGGCGTTCGTAAGCCGAGGCTAGGCAGCCTGAACAGCGGGCTGGTCCTCGTCGATAAAGAAGCGCTTGTACCACACCAGGAACACGAGCGGCGTATAGATCTTGCGCTGGAAATCGCCCTTGCCCGCAAAGTGCAGATCGAGCAGGTGCATGAGCTCGTCGGTATCGAAGAACTCGCTTGCCCACGGCGCGGTGAAGTACTCCTTGACATAGTCGTACCACTTTTGCTCGCGCAGCCAGTAGACAATCGGCACCGGGAAGCCCACCTTGGGACGGGTGGCCCACTCATCGGGCAGCGACTTGTTGGCAGCGTGGCGGAGTACCTGTTTGTTGCCGTTCTCGTTGATGCGGTAACGGTCGGGAATGTGCTCGGCGAACTCCATGACTTTGCGGTCCAGGAAGGGCACGCGCAGCTCCAGCGAGTGCGCCATGCACATCTTGTCGGCCTTGAGCAGAATGTCGCCCGGGAGCCACATGTTCATGTCCAGGTACTGTTTCTTGACCAGCTCGGGCTGACCCTTCACGCGCGCATAGATGGGAGCGGCAAGCTCGAAGGCGCCGTCGCCGGTGTTGTACTCGGGCTTGAGCACGCCGTCGACCTCGCGCTCCGGCCATACCAGAGCCTGTCCCAGGAACGACCTCTCGGGGATCTCGGCACCCTTGACCAGGAAGTTATGTCCCTTGAAGTACGGCATATGCAGCGCCAGGTTACCGAGCGCGCGACGGATGGGCAGCGGAACCATCTTTTTGTACTTACGCACCGGGACCGTATCCTCGTAGTAGGCGTAGCCGCCAAAGAGTTCGTCGGCGCCTTCGCCCGAAAGCACGACGGTAACGTCCTTGCGGGCCATCTCGGCCAAGAACCACAGCGGCACGGAAGACAGGTTGGACTGCGGCTCGTCCATGTGATACTGGATGTCCTCGAGCGCACCGAAGAACTCGTCGGCGGTGATCATCTTGCGAACGTTCTCGACGCCGAGCTTATCGGAAAGCTCCTTGGCGTAGTTGGTCTCGTTGAAATTCTTGTAGTCAAAGCCCACCGAGAAGGTCTTGTCGGGCATAAGGCAAGCGGCGATGTAGCTGGAGTCGACGCCACCGGAGAGGAACGACGCGACCTTGACATCGGCGATGCGATGGGCCTCGACGCTCTCGTGCACGACCTCGTCCAGCTCGTCGACATACTCTTCGAACGGCTTCTCGACGGCAGAGTAATCGCAATCCCAGTAGCGCTCGATGTTCATCTTGCCGGTCGGGATATCGACGGTAAAGTAGTGCGCCGGCGGCAGCTTGTAGACACCCTCGAAGAAGGTCTCCTCAGTCGCCGAATACTGCAGCGTCATGTACGGACGCAGAGCCTTTTTGTTGACCGCCTTGTGGAAGTGCGGGTAGTCCAGGAAGCTCTTGATCTCGGAGCCAAAGAGCACGCCCGGAGCGCCGTCGCCCGCATCGGCCATGGGATAGTAGTAAAGCGGCTTGATGCCAAAGATGTCGCGGGCGCCAAAAAGCTTGTTCTTCTTTTTGTCCCAGATGACGAAGGCGTACATACCGCGCAGGCGATCGAGGACGGCCTCGCCCCACTCCTCGTAGCCGTGCAGGAGGCTCTCGGTGTCGGCGCCGCAGTGGAACTTGTAGCCCTTGGCCTCGAGCTCGGAACGGAGTTCTTGGAAGTTGTAGATCTCGCCGTTGAAGACAATGACGACGCTACCGTCCTCGTTGGCCATGGGTTGGGCGCCAGCCTCGGTCAGGTCGAGGATCGACAGGCGGCGGAAGCCGAGGGCAACGCGGCCGTCGATAAACTGACCGCCCATGTCGGGACCGCGATGGACGATGCGGTCCATCATCTTGGTGAGCACCTCGGATTGGTTATCCGTCCCACCGACAAAACCGACAAAACCGCACATATACTATCCCCTCTGCTGTTGCTGGGCATCAAATCGAATCAGTAGCTTTTGAGTATACCCGAGGGCGTAAAGAGGGGCGGAATGTTCAGGCAATCTCAACTGAATCAGCTCCGCTGTGACACGCGCGAGTTACCTTTAATGGATATGAGGTGAATGAGGCGATTGTTTTGCTATACTCTCTCCGCACGGGCGATTGGCGCAACGGTTAGCGCAGGTGCTTTACACGCACAAGGCTGGGGGTTCGAATCCCTCATCGCCCACCACCGAATTGGAAACGGTCCTCGCAAGGGGACCGTTTTTGTTTGGGCCCAGCGCATGGGATTCGAACCCGCCAGGGTGCGGAGCTGAGGAAACGCGAAGCGTTTTCCAGCGCAGCACGCGAGGGCCGTAGGCCCGAAGCGAAAGCGGGCGGCGTCAGCCGCACGCGACATCCCTCATCGCCCACCACCGAATTGTTAGGCCTCCAGCGATGGAGGCCTTTCTTTTTTTCAGGCCCATCGCAGGGGGGATTCGAACCCGCCAGCACGTCTGTCACAAAGGCCGTGGCCAAATAATGGCAAAAATGAGTACTGCTACTTTGCTTGCAACATATAAAAAGATGGCGTTTGCGTAAGTTACGCAGCATATGTCCATTATTAGGACTAACAGTTAGATCACAATCGTGCATTCATCGCCATTTCGACTTGCTATCTGGCCTTATTAGTCCAAAATTGCTGCTACCAAATCGGTAGCAGTACTCATAATTGATGTTTTTTGGCCAGCAGGTCTTCCTGCCTTAGCAAATCTAATGCAAAACAGGCTCCAGACCGCTGAATCGTGCCGCATATGGCACATCCGCAGTCCGGAACCCGGTCCAAATTAAGTTATTGCGCTGTGTTAGGACAAAACATCCGACAGGATCTCGATCAGGCTGTCCACGTCGGCTTCTTCGCAGACAAGTGGCGGCAGGAAACGCAGCGTATGCGCACCTGTAGCGTTAATCACGGCACCGGCGGTCAGCGCGCGGGCAACAACATCATGCGCGTCGCCCGCGGCATCATCCAAATCACAGCCGAGCATCAAGCCGCGGCCACGTACCTCGGTCACGTGCGGCAGCTTGGCGAGCTTTGCCTCCATATGGGCACCCACCTTGGCAGCATGGTCGGCATAATCGCCGCGCACAAGCGCGGAGAGCGTCGCGGCACACGCCGCGATGGCCAAGCAGCTACCGCCAAAGGTCGAGCCGTGGTCGCCCGGCTTAAACACGTCGGCAATCTCCTTCTTTGCCACGACGGCACCCATGGGCACGCCATCAGCAATGCCCTTGGCAAGGCTCATGATGTCGGGCTCCACGCCATAGGTCTGGAACGCAAACGGCTTACCCGTGCGGAAGATACCGCACTGGACCTCGTCGGCGATAAGCACGGCGCCCACTTCGTGTGCCAGGTCGCGCGCTGCCGCCATAAACTCCTCGGTCATAGGGTGCACGCCACTCTCACCCTGGATCGGTTCGAGCATCACGGCACAAATTTCGCTCCCCAGCTGCTTAAAGATCGCACGCAGCTCATCGACATCGTTGGGCGTGCAGGCCACAAAGCCACCCGGCAGCGGACGGAAACTATCCTGCAGCCAATCCTGCATGGTGGCGGCAATGGTCTCGAGCGTACGGCCGTGAAAACCGCCGCGCATGCACACGATGGTGTTACCGCCGTTACCGGCACGCTTGGCGTACAGGCGCGCGAGCTTCATCGAGCCCTCGTTGGCCTCGGCGCCGGAGTTAGCAAAGAACGTCTCCCACACCTGCTCGCCCGCAGCCGGGGCACCAAGAGCAGCTGCCGTGGTCTCATCACCGGCGGCAATGGCATCGGCAAGCACGCGCGCACCATCTACGTCGTCGTTAGCAAGCTTGGACAGCAGCGCCGCGACCTGTCCACGCTGCTCGATGTAGAAGTAATTGGAGACATGCATGAGCTTTTTGGTCTGTGCCTCGAGCGCCGAGAGCACAGCCAGGTTGCCATGACCTAGGCTGCACACGCCGATGCCGGCAAGAAAGTCGAGGTACTCACGGCCATCGTCGCCGGTGAGCTTCATGCCGTGACCCTCGACAAACTCGACCGGAGAGCGGCCAAAGGTATGCATAACGTAATGGGATTCAAGCGATTGCTGAGCTGCAAGTGACATGGAATGCCTTTCGTTGAGCGCCGGACGGCGCAGACCTATGGGTGCAGGAATGGGGCGGCTGCGGGCCAGCTAGACCGTCTGAAGCTTCTCGACCTCGTCAAGGTTCTCGGTCAGACGCGCAGCAAACGTCGAAAGCGGATGCGGATGCGTATCGAACTCGTAAGCCGTCTCGGTGGAATGGATCACGGTGCCGACGCCGGCATCGGTCAGCAGCTCCAGGAGCAGCGAATGCGGCGTAGTACCGTTAATGATGTGGGCACGAAATACGCCGCCGGTAAGCGCATCGACGGCCGCACGCAGCTTGGGAATCATGCCCTTATCGACCTCGCCGCCGTAGAGCATTTCGTTAACCTCGTCGAGCGTTAGGTTGGAGATAAGCGAGTCCTTGTCGCTAAAGTCCTTGTACAGGCCATCGACATCGGTCAAAAAGATCGCCTTATGCGCGTGGAGCGCCGCGGCAACGGCACCGGCGGCGGTATCGGCGTTGATGTTG
>CABUZI010000087.1 GCA_902496005.1 uncultured Collinsella sp. | reverse complement strand
GTTTCACGTCACCTTGTCTCAAATGCGGCCCGCTCGCTGACGTTGCCAATACATCGATGTAGTCATTGGGGACGTTCTTAAACGACTACCCAACGGATATTGCGCACATGGCTCGCATGACAGTCGTCTCTTTTATGTTTCCTTTAGCCGTTGCTGCCTAGGATGGGGGTTAGTCGACAGGAAGGGAGCACCGGGATGGACGACGCGAGCGAGCGTGCAATCGAAGAGGACATGCTCGATCAGTTCAACTACTTTGATGATGAGGACGAGGAATTGATCGACCGTCGCGAGCCGGCGGCGCTCGATACTTTCGACCTTATTGATGAAGAGCCCGACGAGGACGAGGTCGGATCAGCGGAGCCCCCACAGCCTTCGCGCCTTGACTCGCTGCTTTCGAGAGCCCCCATGCACCACGGCGTTCGTGCCGGCGCGCTCCATATGAAAACTGACTGGCACCAGATCGTGACGGCAGGCGATGAGCTTGCCGTCGATGCGCCACTCACCGATAAGTCATCCATCATCTGCCGCACCGGCATGCTTATGCTGGCAAGCGGAACAGGTGCCTGGCGCGTGCGCGATACCATGAATCGTGTTGCTGCCGTACTCGGCGTCACGATTCACGTCGACCTGAGTCTTCTGTCGTTTGAGTGCACTTGCATCGAAGATGGCCACTGCTTTAACGAGGTTGTCAGCCTGCCCACAACGGGAGTCAATACCCATCGCATTTGGATGATGGAGAGTTTCCTCAAGGAAATCGAGACCTATGGTCGTCGCTTCACGGTACACGAGTATCACGAGATGCTCAGGACCGTTGAGAGCTCAAAGCCTGATTACTCTCCCTGGCAACAGGGCCTTGCGGCAGCCTGTGCTTGCGGCGCCTTCGTCTTTTTGCTCGGCGGCGGCCCTATCGAGATGGCCTGCGCGTTCGTGGGCGCGGGTGTCGGCAACTTTGCCCGCTCCCATATTCTCAAGCAAGGCCTTGGTCAGTTCAGCGCGCTGACGACCGGCGTTGCGCTCGCTTGCGTTTCGTATCTGCTGGCATTGCTCGGCCTTGGCCAGGTCATACCGGGGGCAATGTCGCACCAAGAAGGCTATATCGGCGCCATGCTCTTTGTGATTCCCGGCTTTCCACTCATTACGGCAGGCCTCGACATCGCTAAGCTCGACATGCGAAGCGGTATCGAGCGCCTTTCATATGCCGTATCGATTATTGTGATGGCGACCCTCGTAGGTTGGATGGTTGCCGAGTGTGTTGGCCTGGCGCCGGACGACTTTGCCCCACTGGGCCTTTCGCCGCTTGCCCTTACGCTCCTGCGCGTGGTGATGAGCTTCGTTGGCGTATTCGGCTTCTCGGTGATGTTCAACAGCCCGGTAAAGATGGCCGCGGCAGCTGGGTTGATCGGCGCCGTGTCCAATACCCTGCGTCTGACCCTTGTCGATGCGCCGACGATGATTCCCTTCCTGGGCCTCAGCACGGGAATGCCTCCCGAGGCAGCAGCGTTTATCGGCGCGCTGGTATCGGGGCTGCTCGCAAGCTTGGCTGAAGTCAAGCTCACCTACCCGCGCATCGCCCTCACGGTGCCTTCGATTGTCATTATGGTGCCGGGCTTGTATCTGTATCGCTCGATGTATTACATGTGCACCTTCGACACGGTCAATATGCTCGGCTGGTTTGTGCGCGCAGTGCTCATCGTAGCGTTTCTGCCCGTTGGACTGGGTGTGGCGCGTACGCTCACCGACCCTCGCTGGCGCCACACCAGCTAATTGGTACAAGGGGGACAGGTTACTTTGCACCAAATGAGTTGCGGTGAAATAGGGACTGAATTGTTGCTTAAAGGGTCAAAACAGTCCGTATTCCACCGCAACTTATGGGGTCGGGGGTTTTGGTGCCCTGCATCTCCACAAACTCAACGCTTACGAAGCGCGCGCCGTTCGTGTTAGGGTAGTTCCACCACATAAGTAGTCGCAGACGCGCGTAACACGGGCGGGCGAGATGAAGTCCCAACAGCTCCATCTTGCCCGCCCGTTTTTGTTGCGTGGCGCCGCGGTACAACACAGAGAGGAATCTGCCCTTTATGCCTATCAACAAACGAGAGAGCCTGCTGTTCACCTTTATCATGTGCTTTTGCATGGTGCTCTGGATGAGCATCTACAACGTTGCCCTGCAGCACGGGGCCATCAACGGCGAGGTCGTTGCCACTGCGTGGCTCGGCTTCCCCGTTGCCTACATTTTTGCCATGTGCTGCGACTGGTTCGTCGCCAGCCCGCTCGCCAAGGGTTTCGCCTTTAAGTACTTGGTCACGCCGGGCAAGAGCTCGCCACTTGCCATGACGCTCGCCGTCAGCTCCTGCATGGTCGTTCCCATGGTCATCATCATGTCGCTGTACGGTGCCTGTGAGGGTCTGACGCACATGCCCGGCGGCATCCTTGCGAACCTGTATTCCGTGCCCGCGATCTGGATGATCAACATCCCGCATAATTTTGTGATGGCGCTGCCGTGGAACCTTTTGGTAGCCGGTCCGATTTCCCGCTTCGTCTTCCGTCGCGCCTTCCCTGTGGGGACGGTTTTCGAGGAGGAGCATGCCGAGCTCTTGGAGCAGGCTATGGCTCCTGAGTGCGAGTAGCTCGCTTAGGGATCTGCTGAGCGCGGGCGACTTGCTTGGTTGGAGCCCTAAGCGTGGATAGCTCTCTCGGCGACATCGCGGGCGTGAGCGGTGCGCATGACCGGAGGGCCCGTGCTGCTCCGTTGCCCGACGTGCTAGCGCGCAGAACAATCTGTTGGTGCATTCGGCGGCTGCTGAAGCGTTTCGGCAGCCGCTTTTTATACGGAGTTTAAATACAACAGTCTGTTGTATTACGTAGAGTGGTATATCTCTAGCGGGAAAAATGCGAGAGACGGAGCATTATGGCGTTGCTAGTAGGACTGGACGTAGGGTCGACGACGACCAAAGTTTACGCGATGCACGAGGATATGGCCGAGGCGTGGTGGGGATATCGCCGCCACGGGGCGTGTCAGACAGCGAGCGTGCGCGCCATGCTCGGCGAGCTCGCCGAGCGCTTTCCCCATGAGTCGCTGCGCGTTGCGGTGACCGGCTCGGGTGCGCGCGATATCGCGACCGCGCTGGGCGCCTCGTACGTTCAGGAGGTGGTCGCCAACGCGCTCGCGATCAGCAGGTTCTATCCGCAGACGCGCTGCGCCATCGAGCTGGGCGGCCAAGACGCCAAGATGATCTTCTTCCGCACCAACGATAAGGGAGACATCGAGGTTGCCGACATGCGCATGAACGGCTCGTGCGCAGGCGGTACCGGTGCATTTATCGACGAGATGGCAAAGCTCATGGGGGTCGGCACCGAATCGGGCGAGTTCGAGCAGCTCGCAAGCCGGGGAACGACCGTCCACGAGGTCTCGGGCCGCTGCGGCGTGTACGCAAAGACCGATATCCAGCCGCTGCTCAACGAGGGCATTCCTGCCACCGACCTGGCGCTTTCGGCGCTTCACGCGGTCGCCCGCCAAACGATCGGCGGTCTGGCCCAGGGTATCGACATCGAGCCGCCGGTAATCTTCGAGGGCGGTACGCTCGCCTACAACCCCACACTGGTCCGCGTGTTCCGGGAGCAACTGAATCTATCGGACGATCAGGTTATCGTCCCGCGCGATCCGCAGATCATGGTCGCGCGCGGTGCCGCCCTGTCGCTGACCGACATGTTCGCATCGTCCCAACCGATCGACCTTCCCGACGCTTTTGTCCGGCTGGATAAGCTCGAGACGGTCGCGCCCGCAAGCGGGGAGGGACGTCTTGCCCAGCCCTTTTTTGCCACACCTGCCGAGCAGGCGGATTTTACGGCACGCCATGGCAAAGAGACGCCGGCAAAGGGTCCGGATGCGTATGCGCCCGGAGAGACGGTGCGTGTGGCGCTCGGTATCGATTCGGGGAGCACGACGACCAAGTTCGCCCTGGTCGATGAGGCGGGTGAGCTTGTCGATTCGTTCTACGCGTCTAATAACGGCAGACCGCTCGACGTCGCCCAACAGGGTCTTGTCAGCTTGAAGAACCGCTGGGAGACAGCGGGAGTCACGCTTGCGATCGATGCCGTGGGCACCACGGGATACGGCGAGGAGCTTTTCGCGCGCGCGTTCCACGCCGACTACCATACGGTCGAGACGGTCGCGCACGCCCGCGCCGCGTGCGCATGCGTTCCCGATGCGACCTTCGTGCTCGACATCGGCGGACAGGATATGAAGGCCATCTGGCTCAACCACGGCGTGCTGACCGATATCGTCGTCAACGAGGCGTGCTCTGCGGGCTGCGGCTCGTTCCTCGAGGGTTTTGCCAAAAACCTCGGAATAGCCGTTGAGGATATCGCGACCGAGGCATTTTCGTCCAAAGCCCCCGCCGTTCTCGGCAGCCGCTGCACGGTGTTCATGAACAGCAGCGTCGTTTCCGAGCAGCGGCGCGGTAAGGGTCCGGGCGACATCATGGCCGGTCTCTGCCGTTCGATTATCGAGAACGTGTTCACCAAGGTCATTCGCGTTTCAAATCTCAACCGTCTGGGCGACAAAGTCGTCGTCCAGGGCGGCACGTTCCGAAACGACGCGGTGCTGCGCGCATTCGAGCAGTATCTGGGCAAACCCGTCACGCGTGCGCCCCACCCGGGGCTGATGGGCGCTATCGGTATCGCCCTGCTCGCGCGCGAGGAATGCCGCAAGGGCGACGCCGGCACGTCGTTTATCGGGCTCGATGCCGTGGAGCGCTTCGAGCATCGCGAGTTCGGCGGCGTTACCTGCCGTCGGTGCAACAACCGCTGCCAGCGCGCGGTCGTGGCATTTGGCGACGGCTCGCTTTACGTCACGGGCAATCGCTGCCCGCGCGGCGGCGCCATCTCATGGGATGAGCTCGTGCGCGAGGTTCCCGCGGCGGAGGAGCTGCGTCCGCAGGGTGCTTGCGAGGCACAGGCACCCGGCACGGGGCGCGACCGGACCGCGGCTGCCCCCAATCTCTTTGTCGACCGCGAGAAGCTGCTGTTCGAGTCGTACCCCACGGTTCCCGTCTGCGGGGGGCGCGATGTCACGATCGGCATTCCCCGTGTGCTCGAGTTCTGGGACACCATGCCGTTCTGGTCGACGTTCTTCAGCACGCTCGGCTTTAAGGTGCGCGTCTCGGGACGCAGCACCAAGGCGATGTACGAGCGCGGTCTGGCGCACGTCACATCCGACACCGTGTGCTTCCCGGCCAAGCTCGTCCACGGGCACATCCGCAATCTCGTCGACGCCGGCGTCGACCGCATCTTCATGCCCATCATCACGACGGTGCCCACCGAAAACACCGCCTCTACCAGCGAGTGGATGTGCGCCGTCGTAAAGGGATACCCCTACGTGATGCGCAATTCCGATAACCCGGAGGAGCGTTTCGGCGTTCCGTTCGATACGCCGCTGTTCCACTGGTACGACGAGGGCGACCGAAACCGCCAGCTCAAGGCGTGGTGCAAGGAGACCTTCGATATCGATGCCGACCTGGTTGCCAAGGCGACCGAGCAGGCGGACCGCGCGCAGGAGACGTTTGAGAACCAGCTGCAGCTGCGCGGCAGGCAGGTGCTCGAGAACGTGCGCGAGGACGGCGGCTACGCGGTGGTGATCGCTTCGCGCCCGTACCACAACGACCCGCTGGTCAACCACGGGCTGCCCAAGCTCTTCTCTGAGCGCGGCATCCCCGTGCTGACGCCCGATGCGGTGCCGGGGGTCTGCAACGTCGATCTTTCCAACAGCCGCATCGACATCGTGAACAACTACCATGCGCGCATGCTGTCGTGCGCGGTCATCGTCGCATCGACGCCCGAGCTCGAGCTCGTGCAGATGGGCAGCTTCGGCTGCGGCCACGATGCGTATCTCACCGACGAGATCGCGCGCATGATGGGCGAGATGGGCTCCAAGGTTCCGATGATGATCAAGCTCGATGAGAGCGACGTCGCCGGTCCCATGGGCATTCGCGTGCGTTCGTTTATCGAGTCGGTCAACCGTCGTCGCGCGGAGGAGCGTGCCGAGGGCGCCCGGGTGCACGCGGTCCATCCGCTCGACGACCCGTATAAGGTCAAGTACACCAAGCGCGACCGGCACGACAAGATCGCGCTGGTCCCCAACACCTCCCATGCGTTCTGCAGGCTCATGACCGCGGCGATGCGCAATCAGGGCGTGCGCGCCGAGGCCCTTGATATCGGGCGCGAGGATGCCATCCGCCTGGGCAAACGCTATGTGCACAACGACATCTGCTTCCCCGCGCAAATCGTGATCGGCGAGGCGCTCGCGGCACTCAAGAGCGGTAAGTACGACCCGCACGACGTCGCCGTGGTGACTGGCAAGTATATCGGCGACTGCCGCCTGACGCACTACATGCCCCTGCTGCGCCGCGCGCTCGACGACGCGGGATACGACTATGTCCCGGTGCTCACCAACGACGACGTCGATGCCCACAATGCGCATCCGGGCTTCAAGCTCGGCCTTGGCCCGAGCATCCAGATCGCCTACGGTCTTCCCATGATCGATGCCCTCGAGGCCATGCTTAGGCGCATCCGTCCCTATGAGCTCGAGAAGGGCGCGGCGGACGCTGCGTTCGACCGCGCGCTCGATGAGGTTATCGAGGGCATGGAGCGCTCGGGGCTGAGAGGCCAGGCGACGGGCTTCAAACGCGCGCTTGCGATCATGGACGCCGTTCCGTACGACCGCTCGAACCCGCATCCGACCGTTCTCATCGTGGGCGAGTACCTGCTCAATTTCCATCTCGGCGCCAACCACGAGATCGAGCGCTACCTCGAGGACAACGGGCTCGAGGTCATCGAGGCGCGCATGACCGACGTGATCCGCAAGACCTATTTCTACAAGCATGCGCAGTCGCGCGAGTTCCACGTCGACCTGTCGCTGCCCGAAAAGGCCTGGTACGCCACGGCGGACAACCTGTTCGAGCTCGCGCACGACCGTTGCGACCGCCTGGGCGCGGCGAGCCCGCTCTACGAGCCGCCGACGCGCATGCCCGAGCTCGTGCGCGCGAGCGATAAGATCCTGCACCATACGTTCGATGCGGGCGAGGGCGTGCTGATTCCGGCGGAGATCCTCGAGCACGCCAAGCGCGGCTGCCGCAACTTCGTGATCCTGCAGCCGTTCGGGTGTCTGCCCAACCATGTCGTGGGGCGCGGGC
>CABUZI010000086.1 GCA_902496005.1 uncultured Collinsella sp. | reverse complement strand
TGCTATGGCAAAAAGGTCGCCATCACCTCGCCGGTGGCCCAGACGACCCGCCGCCGCATGCGCGCCGTCGTTAACCGTCCCGGCTACCAGCTGGTCTTTGTCGATACCCCGGGTATCCACAAGCCCAAGGACGGTCTGGGTTCCGAGCTCAACAAGAGTGCGTTGTTCGAGCTGAACGATGTTGACGTCGTCGCGTTTTTGATTGATGCCACCAAACCTATCGGCAGGGGAGACGCTTGGGTTGCCGAGCGCGTCAGATGCGCCCGTTCCAAGAAGGTTCTGGTGCTCACTAAGGCCGATGAGGCCGACCCCGCACAGGTCATGGAGCAGCTTAAGGCTGCCCACGAGCTCATGGAATATGACGATGAGATCGTGACGTCGTCGGTCAAGAACTTCAACGTCGATGCCTTTATCGAGACCGTTGCGCACTTTTTGCCCGAGGGTCCGCGTTGGTTCTCCGAGAACATGGGTACCGACGCTTCCGATGAGACGCTCGTTGCCGAGTTTGTGCGCGAGAAGGTCTTGCGCCGCACCCGTGATGAGATTCCGCACTCCGTTGGCGTGATCTGCGATGCGCTTGAGCAGACCAAGAAGGTGCTGCGCGTGCACGCCACCATTTACGTCGAGCGCGAGGGCCAAAAGGGCATCATCATCGGCAAGGGCGGCGAGATGATCAAGCATATCGGTATCGACGCCCGTCGCGATCTTGAGCGCATCTTTGGCACGCAGGTCTTTTTGGAGCTGGACGTGAAGGTCAAGGCCGGCTGGCGTGACGACGAGGCCCAGATTCGCCGCTTTGGCTATAACGCCGAGGACTAAGGACGCGCGGCGCGCATGGCAGGCTCCCGGACATATCGCACGAAAGTGGTCGTGCTCGATAAGACTAAGCTCAAAGAGACCGACCTGATCTTGACGATGCTTGACGAGCGGGGGCGGCAGGTTCGTGCCGTGGCAAAGGGCGCCCGCAAACCCGGCGGACGCCTGGCTGCGCGCTGCGAGCTGTTCTGTACGGTCGATATGCTGCTCGCACATGGACGGTCACTCGACGTGGTTTCCCAGGCCGAGCTTATGGAGGCGCCGCTCGGCGCTGCGCCCGATTACGAGACGACCTGCGCCGCAAGCGCGATCGCCGAGGTTGCGCGCGTGTGCTCGTTCGAGGACGCCGAGGACCCGTTTACCTTTGCCATCACGCAGCGAGCGCTTGCCCTGGTGGGCAGCGGGCTTGACACGGCGCATATGGACCTACTTGTGGCGGCATATGTCTTTAAGCTGCTGTCGCACGTTGGCTATCGACCCGATTTTTCGGCCTGTGTGCTGTGCGGAGACCCCATGCTGTCGTATTTTTCAGCCCAGGCGGGCGGTCTCATGTGCGGGTCGTGCGCGTCGAGCGTTCCAGGTGCCGAACTGGTGTCGACCGGTGAGACCGCATGGCTGCGCGCCCTCATGTCCATGACCTTCGATGCGCTCATGGCCGAGCGAATCGACCCGCATACGGCGGCATTCCTGCTCGGGCTTTCGCATGTTTGGGCTGCGACGCACACCGATCAGCGCCTCCGCGCGATGGAATTCATGTTGGGTCGGTGATGATGCGCAGGCGCGGGCTGCTTGTGGTAACATACCGACCTGTTGGTACCTCGACCTTGGTTGTTCGCTCCACCGGCGGCTTCCCAGTCCGAGGCGAATCGAGTCGCCCGTGGGCGACGCAAAACGAAAGGTGAAACAATGACTGTTTCCAAAGAGCGCAAGGCGGAGCTGACTGCCCAGTTCGGTAACACCCCGGTCGACACCGGCAACCCCAAGGTTCAGGTCGCCATCCTGTCCGAGCGCATCAAGGAGCTGACCGAGCACATGAAGTCCCACCAGAAGGACTTCCACACCCGTCGTGGCCTGCTCATGCTCGTCGGTCGTCGTCGTCGTCTTCTTTCCTACATCAAGAAGAACGACATCGTCGAGTACCGTGAGCTCATCAAGGCTCTGGGCATCCGCGACAACATCCAGTAGGATTTGTACATGCCAAGAGCGTCCTGCGCAGCGGGGCGCTCTTTTTGTGTAAGGGCGCGAACAATCACGCTCTGAAGCGTGGCGGGGGCAGGGGGCCCGCGTCACATGAGAAGCCCGCAGGCAAGGGGCCTGTGGGGTAAAGGAGAACAATGACACTCGTATCCAAGACCTTTGAGCTGTACGGCAAGACCTACACCTTCGAGTCGGGCGAGCTTGCCAAGCAGGCCACCGGCGCCTGCCTGGTCAAGCAGGGCGACACCACGATGCTCGACACCGTGGTCGTCTCCAAGGAGCGCAAGAACTACGACTTCTTCCCGCTGACCGTCGACTTCAACGAGAAGATGTACGCCGCAGGGCGCATCCCGGGTGGCTACCTCAAGCGTGAGGGCCGTCCCAGCGAGAAGGCCACGCTCACCGCGCGCATGATCGACCGTCCGATTCGCCCGAGCTTCCCGGACGGTTTCCGCAACGAGGTGCACATCGTCGCCACCTCGCTTGTCGCCGACCAAGTCAACCCCTTTGACGTCATCAACGTCATGGGTGCTTCCCTGGCCATGACGCTCGGCGGCGTGCCCTTCGAGGGCCCGCTTGCCTGCGTGCGCATCGGCCGCAACGTGGAGACCGGCGAGTTTATCGTCAACCCCACCTACGAGGAGCGCGAGAACTCCGATCTGGACCTGGAGCTGGGCGGATCCGCCGACTTCATCTCGATGGTCGAGGCCGGCGCCGAGGAGATCTCCGAGGACGACATGCTCGCCGCCATGAAGTTTGGCCAGGAGGCCCTTGCCGCTTTCTGCCAGGCTCAGGACGAGTTCGTCGCCGAGTGGGAGCAGGTCAACGGCCCCATCGTCAAGAAGGAGTACCCGCTCGACCAGCCCGTCGAGGAGGTCCAGGAGCGCATCTTCGCCCACTACGACGAGATGGCAGCCGCCCTTCGCGACGCCGACAAGCTCTCCCGTATCGGCAAGGTCGAGGCTCTGAAGGAGTCCATCCGTGCCGAGTTCACCGACGAGGAGCAGGCCGCCTGGGAGCGCGAGATCCCCGTGGCGCTCAAGAAACTCGAGAAGAAGGCCATGCGCACCATGGTCGTCGAGACCGGCGAGCGCGTCGACGGCCGTGCCGCCGACGAGATCCGTCCCATCATGGTGAAGGACAACTACCTGCCGCTCGTTCATGGTTCCGGCCTGTTCCAGCGTGGCCAGACCCAGGTGCTCTCCGTCCTGTCGCTCGGCATGCTCAACGAGGGCCAGCGTCTGGACACCATCGAGCCCACCGAGGGCAAGCGCTACATGCACCACTACAACTTCCCGCCGTTCTGCACCGGCGAGACCGGCCGCATGGGCAGCCCCAAGCGCCGCGAGATCGGTCACGGCAACCTGGCAGAGCGCGCTCTGCTTCCGGTGCTCCCCGACGAGAACGAGTTCCCCTACGCCATCCGCGTCGTCTCCGAGGTCATGGAGTCTAACGGCTCCTCTTCGATGGCTTCGACCTGCGGTTCCACGCTCGCCCTTATGGACGGCGGCGTGCCCATTAAGCGCCCGGTCTCCGGTATCGCCATGGGCCTGATCCAGGAGGAGGGCAAGACCGTGGTCCTGTCCGACATCCAGGGTCTCGAGGACTTCCTGGGCGACATGGACTTTAAGGTCACCGGCACCACCGAGGGCATCACCGCCCTGCAGATGGACAACAAGGCCACCGGCCTCACCTTCGACATCCTGGCCCGCGCCCTGCAGCAGGCCAAGGAGGGTCGCGCCTTCATCCTGCAGAAGATGCTCGATGTGATCCCCGAGCCGCGCCACACTACGCGCAGCACCGCTCCGCGCATCGTCTCCATCCAGGTTCCGACCGACAAGATCCGCGACGTCATCGGTTCCGGCGGTAAGGTCATCCGCGGCATCCAGGACGAGACCGGCGCTTCGGTCGACATCCAGGAGGACGGCACCGTCTTTGTCGGCGGCACTGGCGAGTCTGTCGACCAGGCTGTCGAGCGCATCAAGCTTATCATCAAGGTTCCCGAGCCGGGCGAGGAGTACACTGGTCGCGTGGTCTCCATCCAGCCCTTCGGCGCCTTCGTCAACCTGCTGCCCGGTAAGGACGGCCTGCTGCACATCTCTCGCGTCGCCAAGGGCCGCGTGGAGAAGGTCGAGGATGTCCTCAACGTGGGCGACGAGGTCAAGGTCGTCGTCATCGAGGTCGACGATCGCGGCAAGATCTCGCTCGATCGTCTTGATAAGCCCGAGGCCCCGGCTCGTGCCGAGGGTGCCTCCGAGGGCGACGGCGAGCACTTCCAGCGTCGTGAGCGTCCGCGTCGCGAGCGCTCCGAGCGCAGCGACCGTCCGCGCCGTCCCGGCGACAACGGAGGCCGAAAGCCCCGCCGTCACCACGACGCCGAGTAACAGCTAAACATAAGCAGCTCAACAAGGGCGACTCCGTACAGGGGTCGCCCTTTTGCTATTCCCGGCGGGGTCCGCGGATAAAGTTTCCTGCTCTACAGTCCTGCTCACGACGGAGGCCACATTAAGTGGCCTCCTGTTCGTGCGGAACTCGCGATAAACTTTATCCGCGGACCCCGCCGGGAATAGCAAAAGGGCTGGTTGGTGCGGGTTTCGATTTTGTCAGACAGTCTATTCAGTTATCTGAATTCAGATCTTTAGATAAACGCATGTGCGGCATTACCCCAGATAAAACCGACCAAAATAAACCTGTCCCTATTTGGCAGGTCTGGGGCCATCGGGGCCGGGGCGGGTTAAGTTTGTCGCGAGTTCCGCACGCAAAGGAAAGCACTTAACGTGCTTTCCGTCTTGCGCAGGACTGTAGAGCAGCAAACTTAACCCGCCCCGGCCCCGATGGCCCCAGACCGGCGGGATACACAGGTTCAGATGGGGCTTTGATGCATGGGTGGTCTGTTGTTGTGCAAATGGGTATCATACTGTGGTTATTGCATCGACTCAGCGATGCATGTTTGTACGTTCCCGGCGGTCGGTTTGCCAGAAGCGCCCCGTCGGTTGTTCCAGACCCGTTTCGAAGAAAGGAAACCACACTAACCTATGGCAGCTAAAAAATCATCTCCCTTGAAGATCATTCCGCTCGGCGGCCTTGACGGCATCGGCAAGAACATGACGGTCTTCGAATGCGGCGACGACATGGTGCTCGTTGACGCTGGCCTCATGTTCCCCGACGATTCCCAGCCCGGTATTGACCTGGTGCTTCCCGACTACACCTATGTTCTGGAGAACGAGGAGAAGCTCCGCGGTATCGTCGTCACCCACGGCCACGAGGACCACACCGGTTCGCTTCCGTATCTGCTGCAGGACCTCAACAATAAGGTGCCCATCTTCTCGAGCAAGCTGACGCTTGGCTTTATCGAGGGCAAGCTTTCTGAGTTCCGCATCCGCGCACCCAAGTTCCGCGAGGTCAAGGGCGGCAGCCATGTCAACCTCGGCGGCATCTCGCTCGATTTCTTTTCGATGACGCACTCCATCCCCGGCGCTCTGGGCGTGTTCATCCGCACCAATCAGGGCACCGTTATGCACACCGGCGACTTTAAGCTCGACCAGACGCCCATCGACGGCGTCACGCCCGACTACGCCGCTATCAGCCGCTTTGCCAAGCAGGGCATCGACCTGCTGCTTTCCGACTCCACCAACGCCACGGTTCCGGGCTTTACCAAGTCCGAGGCCGAAGTCGGCCCCAACCTGCTGCACGCCATCAAGAACGCGCCGGGTCGCGTGTTCGTCGCGTCGTTCTCGAGCCACATCCATCGTCTGCAGCAGATCTGCGATGCCGCCCGCAAGTGCGGCCGTAAGGTCGTTGTGACCGGTCGCTCCATGCTCACTAACACCCGCGTGGCGCGCGAGCTTGGCTACCTCAACATCGACGACGCCGATATCATCGATGCCTTTGACATCGATAACCTGCCCGACGACAAGATCGTCGTCATGTGCACCGGTTCGCAGGGCGAGCCGCTGTCGGCCCTGTCCCGCATGGCCAACGGAGAGCACAAGACGCTCTCCATCCACGAGGGCGATACCGTTATCCTCTCGGCAACGCCGGTCCCCGGTAACGAGAAAGCCGTCCAGCAGGTCGTCAACAGCCTAGCCAAGCTCGGCTGCGACGTGTGGGATAAGAACCGCGCTCTCGTTCACGTCTCCGGTCACGGTAGCCAGGAGGAACTCAAGCTACTGATGGCCATGGCCAAGCCCACCTACTTTATGCCGGTTCACGGCGAGGCCGTGCATCTGCGTGCCCATGCCCAGCTGGCCCGCAAGATGGGCATCAAGGATGATCACATCTTTATCCTCGATAACGGCGACACGCTCGAGATGCGCGGCGGTATCGTCAAACGCGGTACGCCCGTCGAGTCCGGCGTCGTCTACGTCGACGGCCTGCGTATCGGCGATACCGACCCCATCGTCCTGCGCGATCGTCAGAAGCTCGCCAACGACGGTATGGTTACCGCTGTTGCCATCGTCTCGCTCAAGCACAAGAAGATCGAGGCCATCGAGTTCTCGGGCCGCGGCGTCTCGTTTGCCATCGACGACCAGTTCTCCGAGGATGCCTCCGCGTCCATTATGAAGACGATCGAGAAGGGCAAGTTTAGCTTTACGAGCAGCGGTTCCGATGCCATTCGCAAGGCCGTGCGCGATTCGCTCTCTAACTTTATCTGGAGCCGTACGCGCACCCGTCCGATGATCATCCCGGTCGTCATGGAGGTTTAGTTTGGCGCGCGGATCTGCACAAAACGCCAAAGGCAATAAGGCCAATAACCAACCGGCATCTGCTAAGGGTGCCGGTTCCCATCTGCGTGCCAATAAGGGCCACGAGGCGGACTTCGACGATTTTGAGCCCTTGGTGGAGCCCTCGGCCAATCGCGATATCGCCGGCGTGGTCATTGCCGTTTTGGCGATTGCGTCCTTTATTGCCGTGATTTCTCCGGCAACAGCGCCCGTGACGGCTGCTGTTGCCGGTTTTTACCACCTGGGCTTTGGCCTGGGCGCCTACGTGCTGCCGATCGTCATTTTGCTGTTTGCCGCCACGCTCTTTTTAGGCGAGGACTCGCCGCTCAACGTGCGCTCGGTCGCGGGCGGAGCCGTGGTCTTTATCACCGTTGTCTCCATTCTTTCGCTGATGGTGCCGGGTACGAGCGACTCGTGTGACCTTATGTTCACGCCGCAAAATCTGTCCGCCTCGGGTGGCTACATCGGTGCGTTTATTGCGAGTGCGCTGCAGAATGCCCTGGGTAAGCCTA
>CABUZI010000085.1 GCA_902496005.1 uncultured Collinsella sp. | reverse complement strand
GACCCGGGCACGGGCGAGGCCGCGGGAACCGCCGCGGTCCATACCGTCACGCTCATGAGCCGTGTCGGCATGCTACAGCTCACCGGGCGTACGGTCGTCCTTGCCATGGGGTGCCGCGAGCGCACCCGCAGCGAGATCAAGATCCCCGGTAGCCGTCCCGCCGGCGTATTTACGGCCGGCTTGGCGCAGCGATACATCAATATCGAAAACCTCAAGCCCAGCTCGCGCGCCGTCATTTTAGGCTCGGGCGACATCGGGCTTATCATGGCGCGCCGCTGCACGCTCAGGGGATTTCTGTCGAGGGCGTGTACGAGCTCATGCCGTACGCCAACGGTCTGCGTCGCAACGTCAAGAACTGCCTGGACGACTTTGGCATTCCGCTGCACCTGTCCACCACCGTCACACGTGTGATCGGACACGACCGCGTGGAGGCCGTCGAGGTAAGCAAGGTCGACGAGCACCTGGTGCCCATTCCGGAGACCGAGCGCATCGTTCCGTGCGATACGCTGCTGCTTTCGGTGGGATTGATTCCCGAGAACGAGCTTTCGGTTGCCGCAGGCGTGGAGCTTGACCCGCGCACGCGCGGCGCCGTGGTGGACCAGAGCCTGCAGACGGGCGTGCCGGGCATCTTTGCCTGCGGCAATGTGCTGCATGTGCACGACCTAGCCGACAACGTGACGACCGAGTCCGAGAGGGCTGGCGCAGCTGCAGCGGCGTACGCGCTGGGTGGCGACACGGATGCTGAGGCGGGTGCCGCGGACGCGGGCTGCGAGCTCACCGTCTCCCCTGCCGGAATCGCGGGCTACGCGCTGCCGGGGCGCATTACGGCTGTGGCACTCACCAAACTCAACTTCCGCGTGCGCCGGCCAGTCGATGCCGCCCGCGTACGGATCCTGGCCAACGGCGAGGAGCTGTTCGCCGGCAAGGTCCGAGCGTTTAAGCCGAGCGTTATGGAAAGCTTCCCGCTGCAGGCAAAGGTCATCAAACAAGCGCTCGACCTGGGTGCCAGCGAGATTGTCCTATCCGTCGATCCCATCGAGAAGGCATAAACTATGAGCGACAACGTGATTGCAACGCTGCGGTTCAACTGCACGACCTGCCCATCCGAATGCCTTCTGACCGTAGGGGTAGAGCGTGACGCAGACGGCGCCGTGGTAGAGGTGCACTCCGTGACCGGCAACAGATGCCCGCGCGGTGATAAGTTCGCACATCAGGAGCTCACCTGCCCCATGCGCGTGCTCACGACGACCGTGGCCGTCTCCGGCGGCGACGAAGCACTGCTCCCCGTGCGCACGGCCGAAGCCATCCCGCTGGCGCTCCACGCCCAAGCCATGGCCCTCATCCGCGGCCTAGTCGTAAACGTCCCCACCCGCATGGGCGACGTCGTGCTGGAAGACCTCCTCAACACGGGCATCAACCTAATCGCCAGCATGAACATCGACCCAGCCTAAGCAGCTAATTTAGGACGGGGCTCTTTTAGCAACCCCGCCATCAACTCCGCTCCTCCTCAATTGCGGTGAAATAGTTCCTGATTTCCGCCAAAACCCCGGCATCCAGGAACTATTCCACCGCAACTATCCTTGGGATTGGTATTTAGCTTGTGCCTACTTTAGTGCCAATTCAATACTATGCCGGATTACGGGGCTGATTCGGAGACCCCCCATCCATACCGACAATTTTCGATTTTTGATAAGCCGTCTACCTGCGGTTTTAATTTCGCGATTTTTCCCATGGTCAAGTAACACGGCTCCAGCCCCGTAATCAGCCATACTTTTGAAACCAGCCCATTTGGGACGGGCCTCTTTTAGCTACTTTTGCCCGAACGTTCGCTCAAATGATTTTTCTGGGACGGGGATGAAATAATCATTGGGTGCCGAATGATTATTTCATCCCCGTCCCAGAAAAATCATTCCGCATGTTGGACGCAGCTAAAATAACCCCGTCGCAAATTGACTACCCTGGCATTGGGGATACCATGGTGGCACCCTAGCGAAAGGATGTTTCATGGCACATGTCGATGACCAGCGTGTGGCGCGCGTGCTCGATGCGCTAGAGGCTCAGCACCCCGGCGCGCAGCTGCTTGTGAATGACCCGTGGTCGATCTACTATCTGACCGGCTTTTATGCCGATATGTTTGAGCGTTTTTGCGGCGTGCTCCTCGCACGCGGTGCCGAGCCGGTGATCTTGGTAAACGCCCTGCATCAGCTGCCCGAGTACGACAATGCCCGCGTGGCCTACCACACCGATACCGACGTCGTGACCGACGCCATCGCTCGCGAGGTCAATCCGACCAAACCGCTCGGCATCGACACCGTCATGCGCTCCGGCTTTTTGATGCCGCTCATGGAGCGCCACGCCGCCAGCGAGTTTTTTCTAGGCGACTTTGCCGTCACCGCCTCACGCACCCACAAGGACGAAGCCGAGCAGGAGCTCATGCGCGTGTCCTCGGCCGCCAACGACGCCGTGATGGCCGACGCCATCAAGCTCGTTCACGAGGGCGTGACGGAGCGCGAAATTGCCGACCAGATGCTCGGCCTGTACCACAAGCACAACTGCGAGGGCTTTAGCTTTCCGCCCATCGTAAGCTTTGGTGCCAACGCCGGCGACCCGCACCACGAGCCCGACGACACCGTACTCAAGCGCGGCGATGTGGTACTGTTCGACATTGGCGGACGTCGCCGCAACTACTGCTCGGACATGACGCGCACGTTCTTTTGGGGCGATCCGGACAAGGAGACCGCACGTATCTACGACATCGTGCGCCGCGCCAACGAGGCCGCCGAGGCGCTCATCGCACCGGGCGCGCGCATGTGCGACCTGGACCGCGCCGCGCGCGACGTGATTGAGGATGCGGGCTACGGCAAATACTTTACGCATCGCCTGGGCCACTCGATCGGCCTGCAAGACCACGAGCCGGGCGACGTCTCGCTCGTCAACGAGCAGGTCGTCGAGCCAGGCATGACGTTCTCCATCGAGCCGGGAATCTACCTCCCCGGCCGTATCGGTGTCCGCATCGAGGACCTGGCCCTGGTGACCGAGAGCGGCGTCGAGATTCTCAACGCCTACCCCCACGACCCAGTCCGCCTAGACTAGCCTGGTCCCCAAGCCCCCAAACTAAGTTGCGGTGGAATAGTTCCTGGATGGGCTGCTAGAACCCAAAAACAGGAACTATTCCACCGCAACTGATGAGGGGATGGGTTAGCGCAGCAGACCGGCTACTTCGCCGGCTAGGGTGATGGTGCCGGCGGCTACGAAAGGCTCGTCTGCGACATCGAAGGCAGCGAGGGCCTCGGACACGCTCAGGTATACGCCCGCGAGTTTGTCCGCGTCCACCATGGCCGCGAGCTCCTCTGCCGGCAGGGCGCGATCGGAATCGGTCTGGGTTACGACCACACGCGGGAAGGCCGGAATCAGAACATCGACAATACCGGCCACATCCTTGTCGGCCAGCGCGGCACACAGCAGCGTGGGGCGGTTCTTCACGCACGGATCGATCTCGTCCAGCGCGCCTACAAAGTTCTCGCAGCTCTGAGGGTTATGGCAGGCGTCGATCAGCTTGAGCGGATCGGTCCCCAGCACATCAAATCGGCCCGGCGTGGGGCAACCCATAAGCGAGGCGTCGAGCGCATCGTGGTCGAGCTCGCGGCCCAGATAGCCCTCGCAAAGCATAATCGCGCACGCGGCATTCTGCGGCTGATAGGCCGGCTTGACCATGCTCGACGTATAGATCGCGCGCGGCGTGGTGCAGCTAAACTCAACCGTGTCGCCCACATGCACCGGCACCTTAGTCGTAGCGTGGCCTACCACGAGCGGCACGATGCCGCACGCGCGGCAACGGGCATCCATCACGCGCTGAACACTCGCCTCGTGCGTACCCTCGCCCAGCACAACCAGGCGTCCGGGCTTAATGACCGCAGCCTTCTCCCCCGCAATGGCCTCGAGCGTGTCGCCCAAAATACGTGTGTGATCGAGCCCAATGCCCGTAATGGCAACGGCGACGGGATCGGTCGCACTCGTGGCGTCCCAACGCCCGCCCATGCCAACCTCAAGCACGGCTACGTCCACGCAAGCCTCGGCAAACACTACAAGTGCGGCAGCCGTCAGCAGGTCAAAGGGCGTGATGGTATAGGCACGCTCCCCCGCCGCCACACGACGGGCATTCACTCGATGTCCCGCCTCAACAGCGGCAGAAACGCCACGGGCAAAGGCCTCATCGCTCACAACGCGCCCGTCAACCTCCATGCGCTCGGGATAGCGTACCAGCTGCGGCGAAGTATACAGCGCAGTCTTGAGTCCCTCGCCGCGAAGGATAGCAGCCGAAAAGCGCGTAGTCGAAGTCTTGCCATTGGTACCGGCAACCTGAATGCAATCGAAATACTCATCGGGACGCCCCAACTCATCGAGCATATCGACAACCGTCTCAAGCAGAGGCCCAGCATCCCCAGAAATCCGCCCCGTATCAGCAGCAAGTCCCACAGCCTCATCAAACGAAAGCAACTCAAACGAAAAAGGAACGACATACGACCCAGAACGCTTAGCCATAACCCAAAGTCCCCTCAACATAAAAAGAGGCCCGAATCGACAACGAGCCCCTCCCATTCAAAATATCAGCCAAACACCGCTTTGCAGCGACCTCAAGGCCACAACCCAGTGGCACCAACTAACCAGTTGCAAACGACCACGTAACCGCACTAGGAGCGGCCCGATGCTTTGCTCGCCGCAAGTTCCGCACGCAAAGGACAGCACTTAATGTGCTGTCCGTCTTGCGCAGGACTGTCCGCAGCGGAGAACAAAGCATCGGGACGCGTCCCCAAGTTAGACCTACGAGAAGTCAGCAACCTGCGAGGTCAGCGCCGCCAGGATCTCCTTGAGCTCAGCTGCACGGTCCCTCTTCTTCTGGACCACCGCGGGCGCGGCCTTGGCCACGAAGCCCTCGTTAGCGAGTGTCTTCTCGCAGCCGGCGAGCTCCTTCTGGGCCGCGGCAATCTCCTTCTCCAGGCGTGCCTTCTCGGCCGAAAGATCAACCTTGCCCTCGAGCACCACAAAGACCTCGACGCCGCTGTCGACCACGGCGATGCTCGCAGCCGGCTTCTCAACGTCAGTACCCATGACCAGCGAAGCGGTGTTGGCCAGCGGCTCAATGGTCGAACGCAGGCTCTCGAGCTTCTCGATATCCTCAGCACCGGCGCGCACGACCACGTCGAGCTCGGCCTTGGGGCTCAAGCGATAACGCGAACGCGTGGCGCGGGCGGCGGAAACGACGGCGCGGCACAGCTCAAACGCGCGCTCGGCGGGCTCGTCGACGTACTTGGCGTAGTCGGCGGGCTCGGGCCACTTGGCGATCATGAGCGCCTCGGCGCGGTCCACGTTGCCCTCGGCATCCAGGTCGAGCACGCTCGCAGGCATGTTGTCCCAGATCTCCTCGGTGACAAAAGGCATAAGCGGGTGCATCAGGCGAATGGAGGTGTCGAGCACAAAGATCAGGTTGCGCTGCGCCTGCAGACGGCCCTCGCCCTTCAGGCGGGCCTTGGTGACCTCGACGTACCAGTCGCAGACCTCGTTCCAGAAGAACTGCTGCACGCCGCGGGCCATGTCGCCAAAGGTGTAGTTCTCAATACCCTCGGTGACCATCTTGACGGCCTTGGCCAGGCGGCTGAACATCCAGGCATCGGCCGGCGTCTCAACGACGGGCTCGCCGGGCGTGTAGCCCTCCATGTTCATGAGCAGGAAGCGGCTGGCGTTCCAGATCTTGGTCACAAACGACTTGGCCTGCTCGGTGCGCGGGCTGTCGATAAGCTTCTTGGTCTTCTTGTCGATGTTCGCGTCGAACTTGACATCCTGGTTGTTGGTGCAGAGCGTCAGCAGGTTGTAACGCATGGCGTCGGCGCCATACATACCGATGAGGTCCATGGGGTCAACGCCGTTGCCCTTGGACTTGGACATGCGGCTGCCGTCCTTGGCCAGGATCGTCGGGTAGATGACGACGTCCTTAAACGGCACCTCGTCCAGGAAGTACAGCGAGCTCATGACCATGCGGGCGACCCACAGCGCGATGATGTCGCGCGCGGTAACGAGCGCCGTCGTGGGGTGATGTCCCTCGAGCAGCTCCGGCTTTTGCGGCCAGCCCTGCGTGGCGAAGGTCCACAGCTGCGAGCTGAACCAGGTGTCCAGCACATTCTCGTCCTGATGCACGTGATGACCGCCGCACTTGGGGCACACGTCGGTGTCCTCGGTAAGGGCGTCCTCCCAGCCGCAGTCCTCGCAGTAGAACACGGGGATGCGGTGGCCCCACCACAGCTGGCGGCTGATGCACCAGTCCTTGAGGTTCTCCATCCAGGTGGTGTAGGTCTGCGTCCAGCGCGCGGGGTGGAAGGTGACCTTGCCGGAGTTGACGGCGTCGAGCGCCGGCCCCTTGAGCTTGTCGACGGCGACGAACCACTGCTCGGAAAGCCACGGCTCAAGCGCGGCGTCGCAACGGTAGCAGTGCATGACGGAGTGGTCGTGGTCCTCGACGTGGTCGAGCAGGTCATGCTCCTCGAACCACTTAATGACGGCCTCGCGGCACTCCTCGCGGGTCATGCCGGTAAACTCGCCGTAGCCCTCGACTACCACAGCGTGCTCATCGAAAATGTTGATCTGCGGCAGGTCATGGGCCTGACCCATAGCGTAATCGTTGGGGTCGTGGGCCGGGGTGACCTTGACAAAGCCGGAGCCAAAGTTGGCGTCGACATGCCAATCCTCAAAGATGGGGATCTCGCGGTCGACGATGGGGAGCTTGACGGTCTTACCCACAAAGGCGGCCTTCTCGGGGTCCTTCGGGGAGACGGCGACGCCCGTGTCGCCGAGCATGGTCTCGGGGCGCGTGGTGGCGACGACGATGTAATCCTGGCCGTTGACCAGCTCGGTCAGCGGGTAGCGCAGGTGCCACAGGTGGCCCTTCTCGTCCTTGTACTCGGCCTCGTCGTCCGAGATGGCGGTGGTGCAGTTGGGGCACCAGTTGACGATGCGCTTACCACGGTAGATCAGGCCGTCGTGGTACCAGTCGCAGAAGACCTTACGAACGGCCTGGGCGTAGTCCTCGTCCATGGTAAAGCGCTCGTTGTCGAAGTCGACGGAGCAGCCCATACGCTTGATCTGCTCGACGATGATGCCGCCGTACTCGTGGGTCCAATCCCAGCAAGCGTCGACAAACTTGTCGCGACCGATCTCCAAGCGGCTGATGCCCTCGCTCTTGAGCTTCTTGTCGAGCTT
>CABUZI010000084.1 GCA_902496005.1 uncultured Collinsella sp. | reverse complement strand
TGTTGGGACGGAAGTGCGAGATCAGGCGAGCGGTACGACCGGTGGTCGTCGGCACGGTGATGCACTTGGCGCCAACGGTGGTAGCCATGTTCACAGCGGACATACCCACAACGTTGTTGACGACGCGGGTGCCGTGAGCGTCAGCCGGAACCTCGAGCGGAGCGTGGGCCGGGAGGTACTTCTCGGTCTCGAGAGCGATGCTGGCCTGCATCTTAACGGCCTCGACCGGGTACTTACCGGCAGCGGACTCGCCGGACAGCATAACGGCGTCGGTGCCGTCGTAAATGGCGTTAGCAACGTCGGCAACCTCGGCGCGCGTCGGGCGCGGGTTCTGCTGCATGGAGTCGAGCATCTGCGTAGCGGTGATAACGGGCTTGTAGGCCGCGTTGCACTTGGCGATGATCTCCTTCTGGATGTGGGGAACGAGCTCGGGCTTGATCTCGATGCCCAGGTCGCCACGGGCGACCATGATGCCGTCGGAAGCCTCGAGGATCTCGTCGAAGTTCTCGACGCCCAGGGCGCACTCGATCTTCGGGAAGATCGTCACGTGCTCGCCGCCGTTCTCGCGGCAAAGCTCGCGGATGCCGCGGACGGACTCGCCGTCACGGATGAAGGAAGCGGCGATGTAGTCGATGTTCTCGGTCAGGCCAAAGAGGATGTCCTGACGATCGCGCTCGGTGATGGCGGGCAGCGAGATGTTGACGTTGGGCATGTTGACGCCCTTGCGCTCGCCGATCAGGCCGTCGTTCTTAACGACGCAGGTCATGTCCTGGCCGTCGACGGACTCGACCTCGAGGGCAACCAGGCCGTCATCGATCAGGATGAGGGAGCCCTTCTCGACCTCGGAGGGCAGAGCCAGGTAATCGAGGGAGATGTGCTCAGCGGTGCCGTGGAAATCCTCGGACGTGGGCTGAGCGGTGACGACGATCTTGTCGCCGGTCTTGACGGCAACCTTCTTGCCATCGACCAAAAGGCCGGTGCGGACCTCGGGGCCCTTGGTGTCGAGCAGGATGCCGACGGGCATGCCGAGCTCCTTGGAAATACGGCGGACGCGCTCGATGCGACCGTGGTGCTCGTCGTAGGAGCCGTGCGAGAAGTTAAAACGGGCGACGTTCATGCCCGCCTTGATCATCTCGCGGATGGTCTCGTCGCTATCGCAGGCGGGACCCATGGTGCATACAATCTTGGTGCGCTTGTACATTCAGACCTCCATCTGACATCGTCTTGCGCTGATAGATAAACCATAAGAAATAAAACTGAGATGATTATAACGAAATGCCGACCGAATACCCCAAAAAATCGACCGTATGCCGAATTAGAAGTTCATTTTTTGTGGAAAAACGGTATATGCAAAAACTTTACCAACCGTTCTAACCGCTGCTATCTGGGCGATATTTCAGTCTGACGATGCGCCGAAGAAAAAACGTTTTATCAATGTTGAGCATCACACTGTCTGCACCGTTGCGCCTGTGCCGTGTTTCCAGATGGAATGTTTTGGCTAGACGCGTCGCTTTGGGGTACCATAGCTCCACTATCAACTGCCGCTCAGCACGGCAGCCTTGATGAGCCCTTGCCCTTCTCCTGGGAATTATGATCGGGCATCAATCTGCTGAGTGGCCCGAATCCCAGGAGGGGACTCTATATGCAAAAGGAATACCTGTCCGCCGCGGCGGAGGTGCTCAGCGACCAAGGTGTCGATGAGAACCTCGGCCTGAGCAACGGCGAGGCGTCGGCGCGCCTTGCCAAGACAGGCCCTAACAAGCTCGAGGAAGCCGAGAAGACGCCGCTGTGGAAGCGTTTCTTTGAGCAGATGGCCGACCCTATGGTCATCATGCTGATCGTTGCCGCCGTCATCAGCGCGCTCACGGGCATGGTCAAGGGCGAGGCGGACTTTGCCGATGTCGCCATTATCATGTTCGTCGTTATCGTCAACTCGGTGCTGGGCGTGGTCCAGGAAGCCAAGAGCGAGGAGGCCCTCGAGGCCCTGCAGGAAATGAGCGCGGCGCAGTCCAAGGTGCTGCGCGACGGCAAGCTCGTGCATCTGCCGAGCGCCGAGCTCGTGCCCGGCGACGTCCTCATGCTCGAGGCGGGCGACTCCGTACCGGCCGACTGCCGCGTCCTCGAGAGCGCCACGATGAAGATCGAAGAGGCCGCACTGACCGGCGAGTCCGTGCCGGTCGAGAAGCACGCCAACGTGATTGAGCTTGCCGCGGGCACCGACGACGTGCCGCTCGGCGACCGCAAGAACATGTGCTACATGGGCTCCACCGTGGTGTACGGCCGCGGTCGCGCCGTCGTGGTCGGTACCGGCATGAACACCGAGATGGGCAAGATCGCTGGCGCCCTGGCCGAGGCCAAGGAAGAGCTCACGCCGCTGCAGGTGAAGCTCGCCGAGCTCAGCCGTATTCTTACCATTATGGTTATCGTCATCTGCGTCGTGATCTTTGGCGTCGACATCATCCGTCACGGCGTGGGTAACGTCCTTACCGACCCGACTGCCCTGCTCGACACCTTTATGGTCGCCGTCTCGCTCGCCGTCGCCGCCATCCCCGAGGGCCTGGTCGCCGTCGTGACCATCGTCCTTTCGCTCGGCGTGACCAAGATGGCCAAGCGCCAGGCGATTATCCGCAAGCTTTCTGCTGTCGAGACGCTCGGCTGCACGCAGACCATCTGCTCAGACAAGACCGGCACGCTCACCCAGAACAAGATGACCGTCGTCAAGCACGAACTTGCTGCGCCCAAGGAGAAGTTCTTGGCCGGCATGGCGCTGTGCTCCGATGCCCAGTGGGACGAGGAACTGGGCGAGGCCGTGGGCGAGCCGACCGAGTGCGCGCTCGTCAACGATGCCGGCAAGGCTGGTCTTACTGGCCTGACTGCCGAGCACCCGCGCGTGGGCGAGGCCCCGTTCGACTCGGGCCGTAAGATGATGTCCGTGGTCGTCGAGACCCTGGACGGCGAGTACGAGCAGTACACCAAGGGCGCGCCCGACGTGGTGATCGGCCTGTGCACCCATATCTACGAGGGCGATAAGGTCGTCCCCCTGACCGAGGAGCGTCGCGCCGAGCTCGTGGCAGCCAACAAGGCCATGGCCGACGAGGCCCTGCGCGTGCTGGCACTGGCGAGCCGTACCTACACCGAGGTTCCCGCCGACTGCAGCCCCGCTGCGCTCGAGCATGACATGGTCTTCTGCGGCCTGTCCGGCATGATTGACCCGGTCCGCCCCGAGGTGGCCGACGCTATCCGCGAGGCGCACGACGCCGGCATCCGCACTGTCATGATTACGGGCGACCACATCGACACCGCCGTGGCCATCGCCAAGCAGCTGGGCATCGTCGCCGATCGCAGCCAGGCCATCACCGGTGCCGACCTCGACCGCATGAGCGACGAGGAGCTCGACGCGCACATCGAGGACTACGGCGTGTACGCTCGCGTTCAGCCCGAGCACAAGACCCGCATCGTCGAGGCCTGGAAGTCGCGCGACCAGATCGTGGCCATGACGGGCGACGGCGTCAACGACGCCCCGTCCATCAAGCGCGCCGACATCGGCGTTGGCATGGGCATCACCGGTACCGATGTCACCAAGAACGTCGCCGACATGGTGCTTGCCGACGACAACTTCGCCACCATCATCGGTGCCTGCGAAGAGGGCCGTCGCATCTACGACAACATCCGCAAGGTCATCCAGTTCCTGCTTTCGGCCAACCTTGCCGAGGTCTTCTCGGTGTTTATCGCCACGCTCATCGGCTTTACCATCTTCCAGCCGGTGCAGCTGCTGTGGGTGAACCTGGTCACCGACTGCTTCCCCGCGCTCGCGCTGGGCATGGAGGATGCCGAGGGCGACATCATGAAGCGCAAGCCGCGCAACGCCAAGGACGGCGTCTTTGCCGGCAATATGGGTCTGGACTGCGTTGTCCAGGGCCTGATCATCACCGTGCTGGTGCTGGCGAGCTTCTTTGTGGGCGTGTACTTTGACATGGGCTACATCCACATCGCCGATATGATCGCCGGCAATGCCGACGAGGAAGGCGTGATGATGGCGTTCATCACGCTCAACATGGTCGAGATCTTCCACTGCTTCAATATGCGCAGCCGTCGTGCGTCGCTGTTTAGCATGAAGAAGCAGAACAAGTGGCTCTGGGCTTCGGCTGCGCTGGCGCTGGTGCTGACGGTTATCGTGACCGTGCAGCCGACGCTTGCCGAGATGTTCTTTGGCCCCGTGACGCTTGAGCTCAAGGGCGTTGTCGCCGCCCTGGGCCTTGCCTTCCTGATCATTCCGCTGATGGAGATCTACAAGGCGATCATGCGCGCGGTCGAGAAGGAGTAAGTTAACCTGTCCGGGCCCGCCCCTGCGTGTTTTCTTCTTCGCTGGTCCTCGCGCTTCGCGCTGCGGGATCGCTCAGAAGAAAACACTCCCGGGGTGGGCCCTACGGTATCCTTGCTGGCTTTACTCCCGCGCGGATGAAAAAGGGCTGAGGGAAAGAAGGTGAGCGGCCGAGCAATTGCTCGGCCGCTCGTTTTGAATAAAGGATGTGTCCTTAGGAAACCCCTCCCGGCGGGCGGGCCTTCGGATAGCCTCTCGGGACCATGAGCTGAGGGAAAGTATGTGAGCTGGTCGGGCTTTGCCCGGCCAGCTCTTTTTGATTTAAAATACCTGCTCAGTTGTGATTTTGGCTGCTGGGAGGCGTTTGTGGCTAAGGCTAAGGCTAAAGCGAAGAAAAAGACGACGGGGGCGCGGGCTAAGCGTGACCGTCGTCGGAAACTCGCGACCGAAGCGCCCGTGTCTGCCGAGGAGTTGTTGGCGAGCGTACCGGGGCTCGATGCGCTGCAGGATGTTCCGGCGTTTGATGACCTGCCGGTCGATGAAGCCCAGCAGACTGCCTTTGATGATTTCTGCGCACATGCCGAGGAGCCCGAGCAGATGCAGCTGGGTGCCGTTATTCGCCTGGATCGCGGGTTTCCGCTGGTGGCCACTGCCGACGACACCTTTCGCGCCGAGCATGCCGTAGGGTTTGCCAAGTCGCGTGGCGAGGACGAGGTCTTGCTGCCCGCCGTGGGCGACCGCGTGGCGGTTCGCCGTGCTCCCGGGCACGACATGGGCGTGATCGAGTGCGTACTGCCGCGCCGTACGAGCTTTGAACGTTGGCGTGGCCGTGCCCGCGGTGAGCGCCAGGTGCTCTGCTCCAACGTTGACAGCGTGCTGATCGTGCAGGCGCTCGGCGCCGGCGAGGTGCTGCTCGATCGTGTGGCGCGCTCACTGGTGTTGGCGCTCGATTGCGATGCCGAGCCGGTGGTGGTGCTCACCAAGGCCGACCGCTGCGAGGCCGATGAGCTCGAGCGCGATCTGGACCGCGTGCGCCGTCTGGTGGGTCCGGGCGTGCGCGTGATCGTGACGTCTTCTGCTGAGGGCCTCGGCCTGGACGAGGTGCGCGCCTGCGTGCCGGCTGGGAGCTGTGCCATGATCTTGGGCGAGTCGGGCGCCGGCAAGTCGACGCTGCTCAACGCGCTACTGGGCCACGATGCGCTGGCCACTGGCGGCGTGCGCGAGCGTGATGACCAGGGCCGCCACACTACGGTTGCGCGCGTGATGGTGGCACTGCCGGGCGACGCCGGCGTGATCGCCGATGCTCCGGGCCTGCGCAGCCTGCCGCTTGTGGGCCACGAACGAGGGTTGGCGCGTGCCTTCCCCGAGATCGTCGAGGCGTCGCGTGCGTGCCGGTTTGGCGATTGCACGCACACTCACGAGCCAGGTTGCGCCGTTCGCGAGGCCGAGGACGCGGGGCAGATCGACAGCCTGCGTCTGGAGACGTTCCAAAACCTGGCGTCATCCATGCGCGTGAGTGCCCAAATGCTCGATCCCGATGTTCATCTGTAATTGATTTTTCCTATGACAGCCGCCTCCCAACTGCTTGGGAGGCGGCTTTTTTGCTGCCAAAGCGTCTCGAAATATGCGTTTTGCCGATGTTCTGACCAAAACCTTGCCACGAGCTTGACGGGCTGGTCAGCTTTTGGTCAGCAATTGGTTTGACGCGTAAAACCAAGATTGCGATTGCGCCGCTTTGCGCCCTGGTCGCCCAGACAATGGTGGTACGGGCATTTGCCCGGTGCTACCTTGAGAGGAGCGGCCGTGAACAAGAGCAAGCGCATCGCCATCAGTCTGGTCGCGGGCGTGCTTGCCGCGGCGCTCTGCATGGTCTACGGCTCGTCGATCCGCTCGCAAGCCGAGCAGGCCCAGGCCGAGACTTTGGCAAAATACGGCGGCGACCGCGTTGAGGTGTGCGTCGCGGCGCGCGATATCGATGCGGGTGAGACCCTCGACGAGACTAATGTCATAACTCAGGAATGGCTGGCGAGTCTGCTGCCGCGTGATGCGGCGACCGAGCTGCGTCAGGTGCGCGGTGACGTGACGACCTCGCGCATTCCTAAAAACGCCGTGATTTGCAATGTCTACACCAAGGCCGAGAGCCACAAGCTCGAGGTGCCTAAAGGCAAGGTTGCCGTTTCGGTGGCGGTCGATGCCGAGCACTCGGTCGGTGGTGCCACGGGCGTGGGCAGTTATGTGGACGTGTACGTGCAAAAAGATGGCGTGACCGATCGTTTGTGCGGCGCGTACGTGATCGATACCAGCGAAGATGCCGGCACCACGCGTGAAGGCAAGATCGAGTGGGTGACACTGGCGGCAGACCCCGAAGATGTCAAGGAATTGCTGGGAGCCTCGGGAAAGGGAACGGTCAGCTTGACGATTCCCGCCACGGCGCGCGGCAAAAAGAGCGGAGGCGACGAGTGATGAAGGCGATCTGGCTTGCGTGCTGCGCGTGCGGCGATTACGGGCTGCTACAGCAGGAAGTCGAGGGTCGCGATGTGGGCGCGCAGGTGCTTCGCGTGGGCGACCTGGACGGGCTGGTATCCATGGCGCGGGCGTTTCCGTCGCGCCGCGGTGCCGCCATCATCGCGGCGTCTCTGTTCGATACCGAAGACGTGCGGAAGACCGTTGCGCGCCTGACGGCCGAGGGCCGTGTGAGTCGTGTCGTCGTGTTGATCGAGACGCTCGACCCGTCGGATATCGAAGGGCTGTTTCGCGCAGGGGCGACCGAGGTCATCGCTGCGCACAGTTTGTGCGGCAACGGGCGCGCGGGCGAGGGAACGGTTGATTCCGATCGGCGCATGACGATTGAGCCCGATGCTTTTGTTGATAGGGAATCCGGGGCGCCTCGCGCTACAAGAGGCCCGCGTGTTGATGAATATGGAAAAGCGGAAGCCGAGCATGGTCGGCGCCCCCGGGACCCCCTTGCATACGATGACGCTGGAGGGCCGGTACCGTATGGCGATGACGTTCTGGCTGAGGATATGGGATACGTGCACGGCGTAAATCT
>CABUZI010000083.1 GCA_902496005.1 uncultured Collinsella sp. | reverse complement strand
GCCTCCATCGGCATCCCTCTTCCGCAGTTGATGATTTCCACACCGACACTTCAAACTGTTGACTATTCAACAATTGAACCTAGTAATGTGGAACGACTCTACTATACTTGTCGCACTTTGCTCTCAGAAGGCGGCGCGCAAGCGCCCCAACGAAAGGTGCAATTATGTCTTTTGCCATCATAACCGACTCCACGTCGGACATCTCCCCCGCCCGCGCCCAAGAGCTCGGCATTTACGTGATTCCGCTGCATGTGATTATCGAAGGCGAGGACCTGCTCGACCAGGTGCAGATTACCGCCCAGGAGTACGTCGCCCGCATGGCCGGCTCCGAGCAGCTGCCGCACACCTCGCAGCCGAGCGCCGGCGAGTTCAAGGCACTCTTTGACCGCGTGCTCGCCGACGGCCACGACAGCGCCATCTTTATCTCGCTGTGCAGCGAGTGGTCCGCCTGCCATGCCAACGCCAGCCTGACGGCCGAAACGCACGAGCTCGATGTGCGCTGCATCGACTCGCGCACCGGCTCGGGAGCCGAGGGTCTGCTGGTGGAGTACGCACTGGCCATGCGCGAAGACGGCCGCAGCCTGGATGAGACCGAGGCGCAGATCCGCGCGACGCTGCCCGACGCCCACCTGCTGCTGATTCCCCGCACGCTCGAGAATCTCGTTAAGAACGGCCGCGCGCCCAAGCTCGCCGGCCAGCTGACGCAGATGCTCAACATTCGCCTGGCCGTTTCGCCGGAGTGGAAATCGGGCGAGATCAAGGTCATCAAAAAGGGCCGCGGCGCCAAGCGCATCGTCGCCAACACCATGGCCGATTGCCTCGCATTTTTGGCCGAGCATCCGGGCTCCAGCGTGCGCGTGCTCACGACTGGCGCTACCGAGGAGCAGGAGCTCGTCAACCAAGCGCTCGCGGGCCAGGACTACGTAGACGCCGGCACCGGCCCCATCGGCTGCACCATCGCCACCCATGTAGGCGTCGACGCCATCGCCATCAGCTACTGCCCCCGCTACCAGCCCATCCACTAGGGGCACCTTTATCACTTGCGGTGGAATAGGGACTGTTTTTGGCTTATCAGCCGCAAATCAATCCCTATTCCACCGCAACTTAGAAATCGGCAATCAGCCCTGCGGGCCCCGGAACAGCTCCTCATGCGAGCCCATTCTGACCAGTCGGATCACAGGATTAGCCTTATGCGGCAAGTAGAGAACGACCACATCGACCAAGCCATCGGATAGATGGAAATCGATGTGGCCGTTGTAATTGCCGCCCGGGCTTGAAAGCTCATGGGCGCCATATTCCGCGGGAAGCGAGCCGCGAGCTGCAAGCTCTGCGACTGCCGCCTTAAACTCGGTTTTTAGCTGCGGATGGATGCGCATCGTCCGTTTGTAATCCGCCTTAAACTGAGCCTCGACTTTAATCTCAAACATCGCTAGTCCTCATCGAGGAACGATATAAGCTCATCAGCGTTATTGAATGACGGGCTGTCGTCCGGCAAAATCCCCAACTCATGCGCCTCGGCGATCACCATGGCGCGCCTCGTCGCCTCGTTGGGAACTTCGGGCCGACCCACAATCTCAAACGGAATCTTCTGCTGATTTACCAGCTGCCGAACAGCAAGGTTGAGATACGAATTGAGACTCAGACCAACCGTATCCAAGAGCTCAGTCGCCTGTTCCTTGAGCCCCTCTTCGATGCGGACCGTCGTAGGCTTAACCGTTGCAGTAGACATACGCGACCTCCTCGCCCTCGTCTTTTGCATCAGTATACCCAGTTTAGAAGGCAGACTGATGTTAAATAGCATCAGTCTGCCTTCTCATCACTACAACGACAGGCACGCTCGCCCTACATCAGCCCGCTCAGGGCGATGTCGACGGCCTCGTTGAGGTCGTCGGTAATGTGCACCAGCTCCGGATCGAGCGGACTGATCATACCGGCGTCCATCACCGGGCCGTTGAGCCAGTCGAACAGGCCCTGCCAGTACTCGGTGCCCACCAAAACGAGCGGCATACGCTTGACCTTGTGCGTCTGCACCAGCGTGAGCACCTCGAACATCTCGTCGAGCGTGCCAAAGCCGCCGGGAAACACGATGGCGCCCGAGCTGTATTTGACGAACATGGTCTTGCGCACAAAGAAGTAACGAAAGTCCATGCCGAGGTTCACGTATTTGTTGAGCCCGTGTTCGTGCGGAAGCTCGATACCCAAGCCGACCGACTTGCCGTTCACGCTCGCCGCTCCCCTGTTGGCCGCCTCCATGACGCCGGGGCCACCGCCGGTGATAACCGCCACGCCGCGCTGGGCGATTTTGCGGCCGACCGTGCGCGCCGCCTTATAGAGCGGATCGGTCTTGGGCGTGCGGGCGCTGCCGAAGATGGTCACAGCGGGCCCGAGCTCGGCAAGTGCGCCAAAGCCATCGACAAACTCGGCCTGGATGCGCAGCACGCGCCACGGATCAGCATGCAGCCAGTCGGTCGACTCCTCGGGCGCCAGCAGGTTGGCGTAGGTGTTGTCCTTAGGAATCATGGGGCCGCGCATAACCACGGGGCCGCGGCGGTACGTCTCGTCGTAGGCAGGCTCGCCCTCGACATTCTCGTTCTTAATCATGGGTACTCCTATCGAGAAAAAGAAAAACGGGCGGGGTCGACGCCATGCGCCAAACACCCGCCCGAACATCAACTATTCGGTATGGTACCCACGATGCATCAAGTGCTTGCAAGCTATCGGTCATCGGTCGCGCAGACGGTGTTAGCGAACGTGATGACCGGCCAGCGCTCGCCCCTTGCCGTTGCTAGCGCTCTGCAAGCGCCCGCGGCTCTTAGTAGTCCACCGCCGCAGGACTGTTCATCCAGTCGCTCACAAACGCGCCGTAGCGGCCCTCGATAATGGCCTGACGGGCACGCTGCATAAGGTTGAGCAGGTAGTAGATGTTGTGCATCGACAGCAGAATACCGCCGAGCATCTCCTTCTGCGTGACCATGTGACGGATGAGCGCACGGCTGTAGCCGCCCGTGCACACCGGGCAGGTGCAGGTGGGGTCGATAGGGCCGTCGTCGTGCGCAAAGCGCGCGTTGCGGAAGTTAAGGCGACCTTCACTGGAGAACGCCGTACCCATGCGGCCGGTGCGCGTCGGCAGCACGCAGTCGAACATGTCGATACCCACGCCCACGCCGCGCACGAGCGTGGTAGGGTTGCCGACGCCCATGAGGTAGCGCGGCTTGTGCTTAGGCATGTACTCGGAAACCAGCGGCGCCAGCGTCTCGAACATGGTCTCGTGGTCTTCGCCCACCGAATAGCCGCCGATGCCGTAACCCGGGAAGTCGCCGCACTCCTCCAGATGGCGCAGCGAGCGCAGGCGCAGGTCCAGGTGCATGCCGCCTTGGACGATGCCAAAGAGCTCCTGGTCATCGCGGGTGTTAGCCTTGTAGCAGCGCTCGGCCCACATACTCGACAGCTCAACGGCGCGCTCGACGTAGGCGCGCGTGGCGGGATAGCCCGGGCACTGGTCGAGCTGCATGCAGATATCGGAGCCGAGCTTCATGGCGATTTCCATGTTGTCCTCGGGCGTCCAGAACACGTGGCGGCCGTCGTAGTCGTTGACGATAAAGCGCACGCCCTCGTCGGTGAGCTTGACGGCATCGTTGTGGCTGAACACCTGGAAGCCGCCCGAATCGGTGAGGATAGGGCCGTGCCAGTTCATAAACTTGTGCAGGCCGCCCAGCTCGGCGATGGTGTCCTCGCCGGGACGCATGGACAGGTGATAGGTATTGGCAAGCACGATCTGGGCGCCGAGCTGTTTGACGGTCTCGGTAGGAATGCCCTTGACGTTTGCCTTTGTGCCCACGGGCATGAAGATCGGCGTCTCGATGTCGCCGTGCGGGGTGTGCAGCACGCCGGCACGCGCATGCGTCGTCGGATCCTCGGCGATCAGATCGAATTTAAAAAGGCTCTGGTCCATAAACTGGAACTCCTTGGTTGCGGTTCATACGCAAACCATTATACGGGCAACCCGCAAGAAGCACCGACTCGACAGAAACTGGTGCAAAGGAAACCTGCCCCCTTGCACCAATGCACCAATGCACCAGGATAAAAAATGATCCGTTTTCCTCCGTCCCCAACGGATCATTTCCGACAGCCACAGCAACGCCGATGTTATGGCACCGACAGCGAAAACCCGCCAAAGCGAGCAAGGTGCCTTGAAACAAGGCGGCATTGACCTTCTGGTCATGCCGCCGAAGTTGAAAGACAGATTGCCGCTCTGGCGGGTTTGCAGCGTCAACTGGTTACGCGGTTCGTAGAACCGCGTAACTGCTAGGGCCGCTGGCCCATGCCACCCTCGAGGGTGACGGTCTCGCCGTTCATGTACTTAAAGTCGGGACCGCAGAGCTGAACGACCACGCGGCCGATTTCCTTCTCGACGTCGCCGTAGTGACCCGCCGGCGGCATGTGGACGTTGGCCTTGAACGCCTCGGGATAAGCATCCTGGAAGTTCTCGAGCGCAGCGGTCCAAGCAAGCGGGCACACGATGTTGACGTTGATGCCGTCCTTGCCCCACTCGTTGGCGGCAACGCGAGTCAGACCGCGGATGCCCTCCTTGGCAGCGGCATAGCTGCACTGGCCGTAGTTGCCAAACAGGCCGGCGCCCGAGGCAAAGTTGACCACGGAGCCCTTGGTCTCCTTCAGGTGCGGATAGGCCTTCTGCATATACAGATAGGTGGCGTACAGGCCGGAGTAAATGGCCAGGTTAAACTGGTCCATGGTGTGATCGGCGATCGTCACGCCCGAAGCGCTGGCCTGGGCGTTGTTGACGACGGCGTCGATGCGGCCGAACTCCTCAATGGCCTTGTCGATAACGTTCTGGACGACAGCCTCGTTGTCCTGACCAGCCGAAACATCGGCCTGAACAGGCAGAACCTTGACACCGTACTCGGCCTCGAGGGACTCCTTGGCGGCCTCGAGCTTGGCGACGTTGCGGCCGGTGATAACGAGGTTCGCGCCCTCCTTGGCAAAAGCGATATCGATGCCGTAACCGATGGAGCCAGCGGAGCCGTCCTTAAGCGTGGCCTTGCCGCCGCCGGTGACGATCACGGTCTTACCAGTGAAAAGTCCCATATAAAGTCCTTTCAAATCGCGACGGGCGCACCCGCCGACTGCGCGCATCCAAATAAACGCGCCAAAAGCTGAAATGCAACTTTAACGGGTTCAAGTGAAAAATAAAGCCCATGGCAGGCGAACGGCGCAACGTCTTTCGGCGAAGGGAATGTCAAGTAAAAATTGGATAGAGTGGCCGAGTTTTTGCTATCGACGCGAGCCATCGAACACGTTTTGAAACTTTGCTGCGGCGCGCGGGAAGTCGGCGCGAGACTTTATCATAGGGTGACAAACAACGATGAGGAGCACATACCTATGACAGACGAGCTGGACCCCCAGACTCAACAGCATATTGATGATTCCGCAGACGTCACCGCAGATGCTGATGCTGTGGCCTGCGATGATATTGACCTCGACGACCCCATCTTGGACGAAAGCGCTACGGCGGAAACCCCTGGCGCCGAAGATGCAGGCGAGCAAAACGACGATGCGCCCGCTCAGGACGACGACCCCGTACAGGATGCCGCTCCGCAAGTTGCGGGCCCCATCGAGGTCTCTTCGGAAGAAGAGCTCGATGCCGTCATGGACTCCATGATGGATGCTGTCAAAGCGATGAAAGACGCCATGGCCGATGCCGATATTGATGCCGAAGAAGAGGAGGCCGCCGAGGCGGCCTCGACCTTTGTGCCCGGCGAGACTCCGGTTGCTGACCAAGGCAGTACCATGCCCTCGTTTCTGCAGCTCGAGCATCCCACGATTGGCGCCGATGCGGTCAATCCGCACGCAGCAGGCTTTTCTGTGATCGAGGGCGGTACCGGCAATATCGCCGTGCCGCAGGCTGCCGATGCGGACGCTGCCGACACCGCTCGCCCGACCTCCCTGCACTCCCCCGCCGCGAGCCGCGATCTGGGGACCGCTGTCTCGAACACTGCGAACGCCGTGGGCACCTTTATCGCCCAGGGTGCCTCGGCCATGCGCGAGATGAACGCCGCGAAAAAGGCACTTGCCGATGCCCGCGCCCATCTGGCCGAACTTGAGCAGCGCATTGCCGATCAGGCCGAGGAACTCGAGACGCGCCAGGATATCGCAGGCCGCTACGACCAGATCGTCGCCGACCAGCGCCAGGCGATTGCCACGGCCCAAAAGACTGCAGCGGCCGCCGAGATTGACCGTGATGCCCACGCCGCCAAAGCGACAGAGCTCAAGGGTCAGTTCGAACAAATGAAGACAGAGGATGACGCGACTGAGCTCCGCCTGAAGGCTGCGCTCGACGCCGTGGAGGCCCGCGAGGCGAGCTCTCGCGAGACCGGCAACCGCCTCGTTCGACGTCTTGAGGATTCCAAGCGTATCCGCGACAAGGTGAAGGCCGAGCGAGACGCCGGCATTGCGGCCGCACAACAAACCGTCGACGCCACGCGCGCCCAGCTCGAGACGCTGCGTCATGAGTATGCCGAGCTGCAACGCAATCCCTCGGCAAATCCCGCCAACTATACGGTGCGCACCAGCGAGCTCTCGATGCAGATCTCCGACACGGCAGATGCCCTGCGTAAAGCCGAAGAAGATGTCCCGCGCATCACCGCCGACCTTGAGCACTCGCTTGCCGCAGCCGAGCAGGCCGTCGAGCAGGCGCAAGCCCCCATCGCCGACGCCAAGCGAGCCCATCAGGCCGTGACGGCAGAGGCCGATGTCGCGCGCGACGAGTTGCAGACCGCAAAAACCGCCGCTGCAACGCGCCAGCGCGAACTGCGCGAGAAGATCGCCGCCGAGGACAAGGCACGCCGCGACCAAGAGCAGAGCATCGCCAACGCCCAAGCAGATGCCGCACATGCACAGTCGATCATCGAGCAGGCGACCGAGGTACACGACCACCCAGAGATCACTGAGTCGCTTGCAGGATCCTTGGCCCGAGACGAAGCCGAACACGCCGAGACCGAACGAGAAGTCGCCCAGCTCGAGGCCACCGAGAACGCGGTGCGCGAGCGCACCCGCGACTCACGCATCAAATTCACCGGCGCCATCGTCTGCATCGTCGCCGCAATCCTGGTGATCATCCTAGTCTGGCTGTTCGCGAGCAAGTAAACCAGCTGCCAAAAAACGCTCAACGCAGTTGCGGTGAGATAGTTCCTGTTTAGCCCTCAAAAAGCCAATTTAAGAACTATCTCACCGCAACTTATTAGATTGATGCAAGGCAATCTATCCCTCTTGCACCAATCTCTTGACATAAGGAGTGTCCCCAAGTGCCAAGTGCCCAATGACTACTCAACAACCACGGCAACACCGATGTAATGGCAGAGTCAGCGAGCGGGTCGCATTTGAGACAAGGTGACGTGAAACGAAAGGGCGCTGACCTTCTGGTCGCGCCCTTGAAGTTGAACGTCAGATTGTCCAAATGCGG
>CABUZI010000082.1 GCA_902496005.1 uncultured Collinsella sp. | reverse complement strand
TGTATACGGGACATGCAAGATAGCACCTCGATTCCCGCCACCACAGCTCCTTCACGTTCGCCGACCCTTCAGTCTAACGGATGGCGCGGCGGGGAAAAATCAACTCGTCAAACGATTTAGCAATCGTAGCGCCGGTCGCACGCTGACGGGCGCACAACATAGAAACGGACCGCCATGGATTCTCTCAACGATTTGAACGAGCGCGTCGACGCTTTTGTCGCCACCAGCTCCTTCGATACGCCTGCCGCGACGAACGACCAAGCCCCCATCGATGTTCCTGCGGAGGTTCACGAGGACATCGTCGCCTCGGTCGACTTCTCCGAGGTTGAGCTTGCAGACGAATTTACCGAGCCCCAGGTGGCCGTAACCCCCAACGGCCTTTTGCCCATGGAGCCGCTGCCCATCGACGGGCGCCTGCGCAAGGCGGCCCTCCGTATGCCCGATGAGATCGAGGAGGCCAGCGGTTTTACGCTCTTTGGTCGCCGCATCAAATCGCTCATCTACACCACCGACGTGGCGGTCATCCGCAATTCCAATGCCGACGCCGTGTTTGCCGTCTACCCCTTCACGCCGCAGCCCGCCATTACGCAGGCGCTGCTGACCGTTGCCGAGTGCCCGGTCTTTGTGGGCGTTGGCGGCGGCACCACCACCGGTAAGCGTTCCGTGCAGATGGCGGCCGTCTCCGAGATGCAGGGTGCGGCGGGCTGCGTGGTCAACTCCCCCGCCACCGCCGAGATGGTCGAGCACATCACCAACATCGCCGACATCCCCGTAATCGCCACGGTCGTTCGCTGCGACGACGATGCTCATGCCAAGGTGCGCGCCGGAGCCAAGATTCTCAACATCGCCGCCGGTAAAAACACGCCCCAGGTCCTGCGCGAGCTGCGCGAGCACTATCCCAACCTGCCGCTCATCGCACCGGGCGGCAAGACGCCCGAGAGCATCCGTGAGACCATCGCCGCCGGCGCCAACGCCATCATCTGGACGCCGCCATCGGCCCAGCAGCTGCAGACCGACATGATGCAGCGCTATCGCAAGATGAAGGAAGACGCCACGCCCGTCATCTCGCGCGACGATGTGCCCATTATCGACCAGGTCGCCGCCGCCGAGGTCAGCCAGGTCGAGAACATGAATCCCGATGTGCCGATCCCCGACGAAGTCATCGAACGCGTCGCTTCGATCCACGATCATATCGAGGAACGTCGCGCCAACCGCGGCCTCAAGCCCTCGCTGCACGGCTTCTTCTTCCGCGGAAAGAAACGCTAGCCGCAACAGCAAGGCCCGTCCCGCAAACAACGGGACGGGCCTTTTTCTGTTATCAAATATCAGGAGGGACAAGCGCAGCCGTTAAAACCGTCAGCCAGCCCACGAACGTTAGTCCACGCGCTTGTCGCCCATAAAGAAGACGGCCACCGTGCCAGGGCCGGTATGCGAGCCAATCAGAGCACCAATGCTATTGATCTCAATCTTGCCTTTGAGCTGCGGAACCTGTTCCTCTATCAGTGCCGCAACGGCCTCGGCGTCCTCGCGGCACGCCGAGTGCGACATGATGCACTTGCCCGAATAGTTCGCGCCGTCCTGCACATGCGCCATCACGGTCTTGGCCATCTCGGAGATCGCGCGCTTCTTGGTGCGAATCTTCTCACGCGGCGCCAGCTCACCTTCGCAATCGACCGTCATAAGCGGGCAAATCTTGAGCGCCGTGCCGATGATTGCACTCGCGGCCGAAATGCGCCCGCCGCGCAGGTAGCTCGACAGATCGGACGAGAAGAACCAGTGGTGAAGGTTGAGTTTATGCTCCTCAATCCAAGCGGCCGTCTCATCGAGCGAAGCGCCGCTATCGCGAACGTCGGCGGCACATTCCGCCAGCAGGCCAAAGCCCGAAGACGCCGCCAGCGAATCGATGACGCGCACCTTGCCGCCCTGGGGATAGCGATCCGCGAGCATCTGCGCCGCAACGCAGGCCGATCCATACGTGCCCGAAATACCCGACGACAACGCCAGGTGCAGCACGTCTTTGCCCTCGGCAACAAACGGCTCCCAAAACTCCTCGTACTCACCTACGCTCACCTGAGACGTCTTGGGCATGGCGCCCGCGGCAATCTGGGCAAAAAACTCGTCCGGCGTAATCGACTGATACAGATCGTCCGTATAGACAACATCGTCGATCTCGTAATGAAAACACACGACAGAAATATTGCGCGACGCAAAGAACTCACGGGTTCGATCGGCGGCGGATTCACAGGTCAGGACAAAATCACTCATATGAGGCTCCTTACTCATTGCTGCGTAAATTATTGCACAGCAAGCGTAAATACGGTACAAATGTCCACTATTTACCAAATTGAACCAAAGATAGTGAACATCTTTACCGCCATCATCTCTATCGATCCCGGAGGCATGCGTCTGCAAAAACGACCCTGCGTCTCCACTCAACCGCCATATCCACCTCAACTAAATCGATTTACCAAACCGTTCGGCCAACAATTCGATCTCCCATCCCCAATCGAAACAAAAGCGGCGCATACTGATAAACGTTTGACGCTGTTTATCAGTTTTACCAACCACATCGGAAGGTGCTTCATGGTCGCATTCGATCGCAATCCGCAAGACTTCAAGTATCTGCGCCTGCTGTCGAGACAGTTCCCCACCGAGCAATCCGCATTTACCGAAATCATCAACCTCTCGGCCATCCTCAACCTGCCCAAGGGCACCGAGCATTTTATGAGCGATGTGCATGGCGAATACGAAGCCTTTATGCACATCCTCAACAACTGCTCGGGCGTCGTGCGCGAGCATGTCGACGAGATCTTTGGCGACACGCTCTCCTTTGACGAAAAGGGCGAGCTGTGCACGCTCATCTACTATCCGCGCGAGAAGATCGATCTTGTCCGCAGCCGGCGCGAGGACTCGCCCACCTGGTACAAGACCATGCTCGACCAGCTCATTGTGGTTGCCCGCTCGCTTTCGAGTCGCTACACCCGCTCCAAGGTGCGTAAGGCCATCCCGCGTGATTACGCCTACATCATCGACGAGTTGTTGCACACGCATCCAGACGAGAACAACTACCGCGTGCGTTATCACGAGCGCATTATCGAATCCATCTTGGAGACCGCCAGCGCCGACGACTTTATCGAGTCGCTTGCCTCGCTCATCAAGCGCCTCGCCGTCGACCACCTGCACTTGGTGGGCGACATCTTCGACCGTGGCGGCGGTGCGGCCAAGATTATGGACCGCCTGCTCACTTATCATTCGCTCGATATTCAGTGGGGTAACCACGATCTGCTGTGGATGGGCGCTGCGGCCGGTGAGCCCGCCTGCATCGCCACGGTGCTGCGCAACAACCTGCGCTACGACAACTACGAGATTCTCGAGAACGACTATGGCATCTCGCTGCGCGAGCTTGTCGCCTTTGCCGATGCCACCTACACCGCCGGTGAGTCCATCACCCCGCTGATCAAGGCCATAAACGTGCTGCTCTTTAAGCTCGAGGGCCAGATTATCCAGCGCCACCCCGAGTTCGATATGACCGACCGCCTGTTACTCGACAAGATCGACCACGACACCGGCACAGTCACGCTCGCCGACGGCAGCGTGTGGCCGCTCACGACCAACGACTTCCCCACCGTCGACCCGGCGGACCCCTACACGCTCACGTCTCAGGAGCAGCACATCATCGACAAGCTCGTGTCAGAGTTTGTCACCGCCGATCACCTGCATCGCCATATCGATTTCCTCTATTCCCACGGCTCGATGTACAAGGTCGCCAACGGCAACCTGCTGTTCCATGGCTGCGTTCCGCTCAACGAAGACGGCACCTTTAGCAGCATGAACTGTCTGGGCACCTGGCACGCTGGCCGCGATTATCTCGATTTTTGCGACCACATCGCCCGCCGCGCCTGGCGCGTGGGCGACTGCGACGCCCTCGACTGGATGTGGTACCTGTGGATTGGCTTCAATTCACCCGCCAGCGGACGCTTAGTGCGTACCTTTGAGCGCGCCTATATCGCCGATAGGAGCACCTGGGTCGAGCCGATTGACCCGTACTTTACGCTTACCAAGTCGCCCTCGGTCTGCGATGACATCATGCGCGAGTTTGGCGTCGCGCCCATGGCATGTTCGCCGACCGGACACATCATCAACGGCCACACGCCCGTTAAAACCACCAAGGGTGAGCAGCCCATCCGCGCCGAGGGCAAGCTGCTGGTCATCGATGGCGGCTTCTGCCGCGCTTACCATCCCAAGACGGGTATCGCCGGCTATACGCTCATCTCGAGCTCGCGCGGCTGCCGCCTCAAGTCGCACCGGGCCTTTACGACGGTTGCCGAGGCACTTACGCGCAACGTGGACATCGAAAGCGAGACCAACCGTTTTGACCAAGCGGACCGTCGCCGCATGGTGAGCGACACCGATACTGGCGCCAAGATCCGCAGCCAAATCCAAGACCTGCGTCAGCTGCTCGATGCATATAGAAACGGTGCTATCGAGGAGCGCGCCTAGCACCACCCGCGGGGATTGGCTAAACTTGCTGAGTTTATCATCCCCACGGCGTCCCCGCGCCACCCTAAGGCAGGTACCATGCAAAAGCTCCTTGCGCAGATCATGAAATTTGGCGTCGTCGGTGTCATTGCCACGGTTATCGACTTTGGCATTATGAATCTGCTCCACTACGGTCTCGGCCTCAACATCCTGATCGCCAACACCAGCGGCTTTATCATCTCACTCATCTTTAACTACCTCGCAAGCATGAAGTACGTGTTTGCGCACAAGGAAGGCATGAGCCGCCGCCGCGAGTTCATCATCTTTGTCGTGCTGTCCGTGATCGGTTTGGTGCTCAACGACGGCATCGTGCTGGCGCTCAACGCCGGTCTGGGGCTCGAGGCCAATATCGCCAAGATCTGCGCCACCGCGCTTGTCATGGTCTACAACTTTGTGACCCGAAAGATCTTCCTGGAGGGCGACGAGACCAAGTAGCTCGACACCCCCGCAGCATTACGGTGCCCACGGACGACACGCACTCAGCGCAGTATCGTCCGTGGGCGCCGCTCGTTTACGGGCAAATTTTCAACGTTTACGGATTAGCTCTTGAAAATTTGACGAGTTCGTATAGTTCTTGGCAAAGACCTTACGTTTCCCTTGCAAAAGATCTAAAGTATCCCCTGCTCGATTCATCAACGCATTGGATGTGATTACGTGCGCAAGGCGCTGGCACAACCTCATACCAAGCAGTTCCTCAAGTTTGCTGTCGTGGGTCTTATCTCCTTTGGCATCGACTGGGGCATGCTCATTGCGCTCGTCGAGCTGTTTCACCTCGACTTTTTGATGAGCACCACGGTTTCGTTTATCACGTCCGTCGTGGTCAACTACTGGCTCAGCATGAAGTACGTGTTCAACCACCGCGAAGGCATGAGCCGCAAGCGCGAGTTCACGATCTTCACCATCCTGTCGGTGATCGGCCTGGGCCTCAACGACCTGTACATGTTTGTGGGCGTCACGTTTTTGAGCATCGGCTACCAGGCCATGAAGGCCATCGCCACGTTCCTTGTCACCTGGTACAACTACTTCAGTCGCCGCTTCTTCCTCGAGGGCGCACGGTCGTAGTCGATTCACTATTTGCTTGAATGTATAACCGGTTGGAATTACCGTTCCAACCGGTTTTTTGTTTGCAGAGAGACCCGGCGACCCAGTCCCATTCGCATGAAAAACGGGCGGTCCGGATGTTGGTCCGAACCGCCCGTCTGGCGCGCTATGTCGAGGCCTCTAGCCCGTTACGTAATACCAAACGACGTTGTCGCCATTGGAGAGAACGTAGTTACTGCAGGCCGTCATGGGCGTTGCGCCGTTGACGGAGTACATCCAGCCGCTCGTGCCGCCGTACTGTTTCTCGGCCAAACCACCAATCGCGGAGACATACGTACCGTACGACGAGCCATGTGCGTTGACAGAAAGGCCCAGCGCGCACAGGGCATCGTAAACGGTGGCGCCTTCGTTAAAGGTAAAGGTGCCGCCAGAGGACACGGGATTGCCCACAGCGCTCGATGTGACCGAAACCGTCACCGTAACGTAGTTGGACTCCTGTGAGCCGCTTTGGCTGCCCGAGGAGGCATTTCCACCATTAGAGGATGAGGCTCCATCAGACGACTGGCCACCGCCCGAAGAAGCACCGCCAGACGCATTGGAAGTATCACCGGCTCCCGTATTTTGGGCAGCGGATTTATCGCCAGACTTCTTGCCGCCCCGGTCCTCGGACTTCTTGCTATCCGAGTTTTTGTCCGATTCCTTGTTTGAAGACTCGGAATCGTCCTTGGCGTCGTTCGAACCCTTGGGCTCGTCTTTTGCATCATTCGAAGATTTGGAATCCTTGGAACTAGCCTCGCCCGAAGCGGCAGACGAGCCAGACCCCTTGGTGTCCTTGGCGACGACGCTCTCCCCCGTCACGGTCTGAACGATCCAGTCAATGGACCAGGCGCCGCTCTCGGAAGGATGGACGAAGCCCAGCGAGACGACGATCAGAATGGTGCACGCGGCAGCAAGAACGCCAAGGAGCGCCTTGCGACGAGAGGCGGACGCCGCCGAAGCGGCGCCCTGTTGCTTTGCATCGTCGAACTGAATGAACGAGGAATCTGGTTGCTTGGGGTCAGCGTCCTTGGATTTATTGGACACAACCCTCACCTACCGACGTTTGGTGAACACGAACACGCCGACGATGGCGAGACCGATGACGCCGGCGGCAACGCCAACAATGGCGAGCGGGTTGGTGCCAGTCTCCTGCTCGGAAGCACTAGAGGACTTCTTAGCAGTGGTCGTAGAAGCAGCACCCGTATCGGACTTGGAATCGGACTTCTTGTCGGACTTCTTGTCGGACTTGCCGTCCTTCCTGTCAGACTTCTTGTCAGACTTCTTGTCAGACTTCTTCTCGTCCTTCTTATCGGACTTATCGGAGTCCTTCTTGTCGGACTTGTTGTCCTTGGTCTCGGTCTTGGTCGACACCGTCGTCTTGGTCGTCGGCTTATGACCCGGGGCGACAGCGCCGCCCTTCGAGCCGGAGCCGGAACCCGTGCCAGTGCCAGCGCCAGTGCCGGAACCAGTACCGGTACCAGAACCGCCGCCGCCATTCGAACCAGCGCCGCCATTACCGCCAGGGTTAACGGCATTCTTGGTCCACTTGGCATACAGCGTCAGATCGGCCGTCACCGGCGTGCTAAAGTCATACGCCTGCGTGCAAGCCTCATCGGTATACCAACCGCCGAAAGTGTAGCCATCGCGCGTCGGATCGGCCGGCTTGACCAGCTTGCCATCGGCCGTAGCAACAAACTTAGTGTCGCAAGCAGACCCGCCGTTGGAGTTAAAGGCAACCGTCCAAGACTCGACAGCTCCAAGTTTAAACAGCGTGCCCGAATCATTGATGTAGTAGAGATTGCCAGAAGCATCGGCAATGACCGGAGAGTCACAGTACTGGTAATGGCCAGCCGCATCATAAATCTGCGTCGCCTCTGCATCGCCGAGCGTATAGC
>CABUZI010000081.1 GCA_902496005.1 uncultured Collinsella sp. | reverse complement strand
CCCTCTTTATCGGTATGGACCAGGAGCCCATCTGCATCGCCTATGCCGCACAGAAAATCTGTGAGCAGGAGCTATCCAACGCGCTTGTGCTGCCCCGAGGCGCTGCATCGCTGCCGCAGCTGTTCGCCGCAGGCGAGCTGGATGCCATCACCATCAACTTTCCCACGCCGCAGCCCAAGGCCAAGTACGCCAAAAAGCGACTCGTCCATGTCGACAATCTGATGCTCTACCGCCCGCTCTTTGCAGCCGACGCCACCGTCACACTGCGAACCGACAGCAAGCCTCTGCGCGACTACGCCCTGGGGCAGTTTGCCGCGGCCGGCTACGACACACTTTGGGTAAGCGACGACGTCCGCCGCGACCATCCCGAGCATCCCGAGACCGAATATGAATGCCGCACGCGCGAGATGGGTGCCGTCGTCTACGGCATTTGCGCCACGCCCGGCGAGAAGCCTACCGAAGAGCAACTCGTAGCAGGCCGAGCGCAGGAGCAAAGCCTTGCCTGCTACCTGCCCGATAACCTCGATGAGCTCACCTACGTGCCCCTCGGCATGGAAGAGGCCGTCGAGAACTTTAGAAACCGCGCCCGCAAGGGCAAGAAGCGTCTGCCGCAAGAGTCCTAGGGGCTTCTGATGGTCGCGGCGTCGGCAAACAAGCGCGAATAGGCGCCAACGAACGACCCTCAAGCCTAAGTGAGTAGACTTATTTGCAATAGCCAAGCACAACCCGCATAACGAAAACTAAAACCGCAGGTAGAGCCCTTGTGCAAAAGCCATGTGCTCGCGACATCGCAAAAAGTCTACTCACTTAGCTGGCAACCGCACCAAACGGCTGGGCAGAACGCCCATTTCCTGCATTTTCTCGCGCGCTGGCACCCCGCGCCGCCGCTACGCCATAATAGTTGGCGGACAAACGCGAGAGAAAGCAACCACATGGCACAGACCACAACAGACACCACCGCCAGCACCGTCTCCGGCGCCGGCGCCGCCAGCTCATTCTCGGGCGGCACGGGAACCGAAGCCGAGTTCGGCTCGCTCGGTGCGCTCTCCCCCACCTGGTGGGAGCCCGAGGACGGCAGCGAGCCCGAACCATGGCTCACGCCTGATCAGGCCTTCGAACGCTTCTTTGAATGGACGAGCGACCGCGGCATTGAGCTGTGGGACCACCAAGAAGAAGCCCTCATGGACCTGGCTGCCGGCGAGCACGTCATTTTGGGAACACCGACCGGATCGGGTAAATCGCTCGTCGCGCTGGGCATGCTCTTTATGGGCATGGCGCAGGGCAAGCGCTGCTACTACACGGCTCCTATCAAGGCTCTGGTCAGTGAGAAGTTTTTCGACCTTGTGCAGGTGCTCGGCCGCGATAACGTCGGTATGATCACCGGCGACACGCATATCAATACCAAGGCGCCCGTCATCTGCTGCACGGCAGAGATCCTTGCCAACGACGCGCTGCGCGAGGGCGAAGATGCCGATGTTGGCTGCGTCGCCATGGACGAGTTCCACTACTTTGCCGACCCCGACCGCGGCTGGGCCTGGCAGGTACCGCTGCTCACCCTGCCCCATACGCAGTTTATGCTCATGAGCGCCACGCTCGGCGATGTCACCGCGATTGCCGCCTCGCTCGAGGAGCACACCGGCGCCACCTGTGACCTCGTCGTCGACGCCCCGCGCCCCGTGCCGCTGAGCTACGACTACGTAACGACCTCGCTCGAGGGCACCGTCGAGCTCGCGATGCGCCGCGGCGAGGCCCCGCTCTATATCGTGCACTTTAGCCAGGATGCCGCACTTGCGACGGCACAGTCGCTCGCCAATTTTGGCATCGCCAGCAAGGAGCAGCGCGAGGCTATTAAGGAAGCTGCCAAAGGCACGAGCTTCTCGACGGCTTTTGGCAAGATTCTCAAGCGCCTGCTTGGCTGCGGCGTCGGTGTGCACCACGCCGGTATGCTGCCGCGCTATCGCTTGCTGGTTGAACGCCTGGCGCAGCAGGGGTTGCTGCCCGTCATCTGCGGCACCGACACGCTCGGTGTCGGCATCAACGTGCCCATCCACACCGTGGTCCTCACCGCGCTCACCAAGTTCGACGGCTACAAAATGCGTCGCCTGCGCGCCCGAGAGTTCCATCAGATTGCTGGACGCGCCGGCCGCTCGGGCTTTGATACCGAGGGCATGGTCATCGCCGAGGCCCCGGAGCACGAGATCGAGAACGCCAAGCTCATGGCCAAGGCGGGCGACGACCCCAAAAAGCTCCGCAAGATTAAAAAGAAGAAGGCCCCCGAGGGCTTTGTCACATGGAACAAGCAGACCTTTGAGCGCTTGATCGAGACGCAGCCCGAGACCCTCAAACCGCGCCTGCGCATAACGCACTCCATGGTGATTAGCGTGGTCGAGCAGGGCGGTGACGCCCGCGCCCGCGTACACGACCTCATCGAGACAAGCCTGCAGACCCCCGAGGAAAAGGCCAAACTCGAGGTTCGTGCCGACGAAATCTTCGCCACGCTTATCGACTCCGGCGTCGTCGTGCGCACCGAGGTGCCGCCCGCACCCGACGCTCCGGCTGACGCCGCGCCGGACATCGACTACGCGCTGACGGTCGACCTGCCCGAGGACTTTGCGCTCGACCAGCCGCTCTCGCCATTTTTGCTTGCCGCGCTGGAGCTGCTCGACCCCGAGAGCGAGACCTATACCATGGATCTGATCTCGATGGTCGAGGCAACGCTCGAGGATCCCAAGCAGGTGCTGCGTGCACAGGAGCGCGCTGCGCGCGACCGTTCCATGGCCGAAATGAAAGCTGACGGCGTCGAGTATGAGGAGCGCTTGGAGCGCATCCAGGATGTCACCTATGAAAAGCCGCTCGAGGACCTGCTCGACGCCGCCTTTGATAAGTACTGCCAGGAAGTGCCCTGGGCCAACGACTATCAGCTCTCGCCCAAGAGCGTCCTGCGCGACATGCTCGAAAGCGCAAGCGACTTTAAGGGCTATATCCAGAAGCTCGGCATCGCCCGCTCCGAGGGCATTCTACTGCGCTACCTAGCCGAGGCTTACCGCTCGCTCGACCGTACCGTACCGATCGAAAAGCGCGACGAGCGCCTGCGCGACATCATTTCGTGGCTGGGCTTTGTGGTGCGCTCGGTCGACTCGAGCCTGGTGGACGAGTGGGAGAACGCCGGCAACCCGGCAGCCCTCGATGCCGCGCCGCCGCAGGGCATCGACGAGGTCGTGGCGGACCGCCGCGGCTGCACGCTGTTGGTGCGCAACGCGCTCTTCCGCCGCGTGACCCTTGCCGCCCGCGAGCACGTTCGCGACCTGGGCGAGCTCGACGACGACTGGGGCATGAGCGAGATCCGCTGGCAAAAAGCACTCGACGCTTACCACGAGCAGCACGAGGAAATCCTCACCGACGGAGATGCCCGCAGCGCCGCGATGTTTTCCATCGACGAGTCCGACGAGAAGACCGCGCACGTATGGCACGTGCACCAGATCTTTGCTGACGAGGATGGCGACCACGACTTTGGCATCATGGGCGATGTCGATCTGGACGCCACGCAAGACGGCGGCGAGGTCATCTTCAAGAACTACCGCGTCGGCTTTATCGAGGATTTGCTCGAGGACTAGCCCAGCGTGGCGGAACGAAACGAAGCGGGGCCGCTGGCAACATCGTCAGCGGCCCCGCTTTTTTGCACTATATGCTATCCCCTACTCGGCATCCTCGACCTCATACGCATCGGCCTCGGCAGGTTCATCGCCCGCGTCTGCTGCAGCCTCGCGCGCCTCGTCAAACGCCGCCTTCATGGTCTTGTTACCCCAGGTGAGCTTGCGGATCGTAAGCTCATCGGCCTTGTTGTGGGCCAAGCGCAGGTTCTCGGTGCTGCGACGCAGGTCGTCTTTGGTCTTCTCGAGCTGCTTGATGGCGGCATCGATCTCCTTGATCGCCGACTCGAACTGCTTGCTCGACAAGTTGTAGTTGCGCGAGAAGCCGTCCTTGAACTTCTCCATCTTGGCTTCGAAATTCGTAACATCGATATTCTGCTGCTTGTACTCTGCCAGCTCCTGTTTATAGCGCAGCGAGCCCATAGCGGCGTTGCGAAGAAGTGTAATCATGGGAATGAAGAACTGCGGGCGGATTACGTACATCTTTTCATGGCGGTAACTCACGTCGACGATACCCGCGTTATAGAGCTCACTCTCGGGCTCCAGCAGAGTGCAGAGTACCGCGTACTCACAGCCTTTCTGGCGACGATCGTGATCGAGTTTCTTAAAGAAGTCCTCGTTTTTATGCTTGGTCGCGGTCTCATCGTTCTCGTTTTTCATCTCGAACATAATCGAAATGACCTCGTTGCCGCTCGCGTCGCACTCGCGGAAGATGAAGTCGCCTTTGGTGCCCTCGGACGCATCGTTGTCCTTCTCAAAATACGCGTTGGGAAACGCCGTCATACGCAAGCGATTGAACTCAGTCTCGCAGTGCTGCTCGAGCGACTCGCCCACCATCTTGGTAGACAGGCGCACCTTCATGTCCTTCAGGCGCTCAATCTCTTCGTCCTTATAGCGAATGAGCTCGTCGCTCGCGCGCTTGGTCTGTGCAAGCTCGAGCTCGTGCGCCGCCTTGACCTGCTCCTCGCGAGAATCGCGCACCGCCAGCTCGCTCGTGAGCTTCGCGCGCGCCTCATCACGCTCACGCTCTGCTGAGGCGACCGCCTCCGCTAGATTCATCTTTGCCGTCAGCTCCTGCTCGCGCAGCTGGGCGCGCAGACCCTCTGCCTCCTGCTCGGACTGAGCCTTTGCGGCGGAGAACTTCTCCTGCACCTTCGCCTGATAGTCGGCAAGTGTGCGCTCGGCCTCACTGCGAGCGGCATCAAGCTCACGCTGGGACTCGGCTGCTGCGGTGGCAAGTGCCATCTCTTGGGCCTTATCCGCAGCGGAGAGCTTTGCCTGCAGTTCGGCAATCTGAGCATCGCGTGCGGACAGGTCATTTTGAGCGGCGTTACGCACCGCGGCCTCGGCGAGCCTGGCTTCGTCGTCCTTACGTCCCAGCTGTGCACGCAGGTTGTCAATCTCGCGCTGAAGCTCGGCGTTCTCTTTCTGTGCATCGGCACGAGCCTCAACCGCCGCACGCTGACTTGCACTCTCACGCTCTGCGGCAGCGCCCTCGAGCTTGGCGTGCAGCTCGGCAAGCTCAGCATCGCGCTTGGCAACCTCTTGTGCCAACTTCTGAGCCGCAGCGTTCTTCTGTTCGACAAGCTGAGCATTGCGCTGAGACTCTGCCTTTTGCAGGGCAGCTGTCGAGCGCGAGCGCTCAAGCTCCAGCGCCTGCTCGCCCTCACGCTGGACTGCCTTCACGCGCTCGTCCAAGTCACGCGAAAACTCGGCATCGCGCACTTGTTTGACGATATCCGCATAGCCAGAAGCATCGACCTTAAAAACTTCGCCGCAATGCGGGCACCTGATCTCGTTCATAGCAGCTCCTCGATGGACGCAAATTTCAACCGCCTACACTCTACCGCGCCGCACGGACAAAAAAGGCGCCGCCGCCATAATGGCAACGGCGCCAGAACCACGACAAAGGTGCCCGCCCCCCTTTGTCGCGGTTTGTGCGGTGGTTCGAGAATTACAGTCCAAAGAAGCCGAGGATTTGGTCTCGGCTTACGGGCTTGTAGTCGTTGGCGTCGAGACCGACATCGTAGCGAAAGATAGGGCGCTCGCGATCGCGGTTGCGCACGTTGGTGCGGTCTCCCCTGCTGTGGATATGCCCGTGTAGCATGATGGCGCCGCGCGCCTTGCCATTCCAGCTGAGCATGGGGTAATGGCTCATAACCAGACGATGCCCCTTGGCATAGCCGGGAGCAATCTCCAGGTAATCGCGCACGTCTTCCCAAATCTGCGGTACGTCGGGATCTTCCCAGTCGCCGTCATGGTTACCACGGATGAGCGTCACATTCTTGCATTCGATACGCTCGCGCAGGCGCACCGCCTCTGCCAGGGGCAAACGATAGGTAAAGTCACCCAGGATGTAGAGACGGTCATCCACAGCTACGCACTCATTGATGGCATCGATGACCTTGCGGTTCATCTCCTCGACCGAGCCAAACGGCCGGTCCATGTCGTGCAAGATATTCGTATCGCCCAGATGCAGGTCGGCGGTAAACCACATCATCGTCTCTGTCCTCATTTCGCAACGTGTTCAACTCGTGCTAAGTATACAGACGCAGCGATGCGGCGGTTATCCAAAGAACCCGCCGAACAGTCCGCGGCGGCTCTTGTCTTGCTTTTTCGAAGCGTCACCCTGGGCATTCTTATCCTGCCGCTTCTTACGATCCCGCTCCAACTCATTGTCATCGAGTAGCATATCCCACTCAAACGGATCGTCTGTCAAATCGAACTGGTCGTCATCAAACATGGCCGCCCCCATGCCGACTAGCGAGCATCCACCACATAGAGGCCAACGCGCACCTGGTGCCACGGGCTACGCTCGGGGGCAACCTGCTGCACGCGCGCCTCAAATACGTCCTCGTGGCCGTAATACATCATCAAGGACAGCGGGCCGACCTCGTTTCCCGGAACATAACCGAGCTTGGTGTTGCCGTAATAGACCGCAACTGCCTCAGGATCATGGGGATTATCGCGCTCGGCACACAGCGTCAGCTTATCGCCCGCTTTTAGATCGCCCAGGACCAATGCGCCGTCGGCATACTGAAATCCTGCAATATGAAACGACAAAAGAACACGTGAAGGCTCGTACATGGCAGCTCCTCTAACGGCCGGATAAACCGGCGCTTAACCTTATTGAGAAGTTTACGGGCCCGTGCGGACACAAATTCGCCCCACCCGCGCCTTTTCGACCGTTTGTCGCTACACCATCTGATTCTAATGCACAAACATGCGCACGAACTTGTGCTTCCAGCTTGCGTAAGGAGCATACCGAAACGGCACGTCCAGCCACGTTGCCTTGTTCACGATGCTCTTCTTGTGGCTAAACGTATCGAAGCTCTCGCGGCCATGGTACTGCCCCATACCGCTCGCACCCATGCCGCCAAAGCCCATATGGCTCGTAGCCAGATGCATGATGGTGTCGTTAACACAGCCGCCGCCAAAGGGCACGTAACGCACAAAGCGCTGCTGAACCGCGCGATCCTGGCTAAAGATATACAGGGCCAGCGGCGTCGGACGATCCGTAATAAACGCCTCGGCCTCGTCTAGGCTCTCAAACGTCAGCACCGGCAAGATGGGGCCGAAAATCTCCTCCTGCATCACGGCGTCATCGGGGGACACGTCGTCCAAAATCGTCGGCTCGATCTTGAGCGACGACTCGCGCGCCGTGCCTCCCAGCACAACCTTGTCGGGGTCAATCAACCCGCGTACGCGCGCGAAATGCTTGGCGTTGACGATATGACCGTAGTCCTCGTTATCGAACGGATGCTCGCCAAACATACGGCTGACCTCCTCCTTGATGAGGCCCAGCAGCTCGTCGTAGCTGTAGGTGCGAAAATCGCTGGGCACATCGACGCTCTGGTTCTGGGCAAACTGCTGGAT
>CABUZI010000080.1 GCA_902496005.1 uncultured Collinsella sp. | reverse complement strand
TGTCCTGGCCACGGGCGCTGTGCTGGCGTGCGCGATTGTTTCCCAGGTGACGCATGTCAATCTTGATGCTTGGGTCGGCCTTGCCGTTGGCGCCTATATTGGCTGGAGCGGCTTTGAACTTATCCAAGATACGGTGAGCCCCCTTTTGGGCCAGGCACCCGATCCCAAGCTGGTCAAGCACATCCGAGACAAGATCATGAGCTACCCCGGCGTTTTGGGTGTTCATGACCTGATGGTTCACGATTACGGTCCGGGCAGGAAGTTTGCAAGTGCGCACGCCGAGATGGCGGCCGAGGCCAGCCCGCTGGAAAGTCACGACACGCTCGATAACATCGAGCAGTCGTTTAGGGACGAGGACGGCATGATCGTCACGCTCCATTACGATCCCATCGTGACCGACGATTCAAATGTGGCGAGCATGCGCCTGTGCATCAACGCTATGGCTCAAGAGATCGATAGTCGCCTTTCGATTCACGATCTGCGCTGCGTGCCGGGCCCCACGCACACCAATGTGATATTTGACTGTGTGCGACCCTCGGATTTGGACATGGATGCCGATGAGCTCAAACACGCGCTGGCACAACGGGTCGAATCGGAATATCCCAAGTCGATTGCAAAGATTACGATCGACGAAGACTACGTAGGGCATACCCACGAGTAGGGCTGTGCCGGCAAGGTAACTGAAGCAGAAGGGGAGAGCATGAAGCGTCTATATCTACTTCGTCATGGCCAGACGGAATTCAACGTCAAAAAGCTGGTCCAGGGCCGCTGCGATTCACCGTTGACCGACCTGGGCCGTAAACAAGCGGGAATGGCAGCCGCATGGCTCAAGGCTCACGGTGTCGTCCCCGACAAAGTGGTCTCATCGCCCTTAGGCCGAGCCATGGACACGGCAAGTCTCGTCGCATGCGAACTCCTCGGTCCGGATGCAGCAGTCGAGCCCTGCGAAGGCATCATCGAGCGCAGCTACGGCACCTTCGAAGAAGGCCCCCACGACGCCCTGCCCACCGACGTCTGGGACCCCGGCGAGGACCTGATTCCATTTGGCGGAGAAGGAAGCCATGCCTTGCAGGAGCGCATGGTAGGCACCCTCACCAATATCATGGGCGCCGAGGATATCGAAACCCTCCTAGCAGTAAGCCACGGCAGTGCCAGCCGCCAATTCATCAAGGCTGCAGCCCCAGAAGGCTTCGAGCTCCCAGCAAAACTCCCCAACTGCGCCATCATGATTTTCGATTTCGAAGAGGAAAAGTCGGGAGAAGAAGGCGACGCGCCCCAATCCAAGTTCATCTTGCAGCAAATCATCGATCCTCAACAAAGTAATTAGCTGAGCGAGCAGGGTTAAGCAGACATCAACGTGTCGTCTCCCGAGCACGGCGGAGGGCCGGAGAAATATATTAAGGTCATCGCGAGTTCCGCACGCAAAGTAGAGCACTTAATGTGCTCTCCGTCTTGCGCAGGACTGTAGAGCAGGGACCTTAATATATTTCTCCGGCCCTCCGCCGTGCCCAGGAGCCATCCACGCACTTTACCTGCGTAAACAATGTGAGTGAAATATGAATCTCGATGGATACGCCCGCAGCCGTGTATACTAAACAGCTGTGTGTAACCAGGGGAGTATTCTGGCTGGACAAAATGCCTGCTTAATAGGGTTGTCAGGTAGTCTGGACGCAATACAAGGCTGGGGAGCACGTCGTGTAAGTAGTGGTCCTCTAGGGGCGTACGCTCGGTGGTGTACGCATTGTCCCAAGACCACGCGAGAGTTGGGATCATATCTTGATCAGCATGATTCTCGGCCGCAAGATTGGCATGACCCAGGTTTGGGACGAGGACGACAACGTCGTTCCCGTCACGGTCATCCAGGCTGGCCCCTGCGCTGTCTCGCAGGTTAAAACTCAGGCAACCGACGGCTATGACGCCGTCCAGATCGGTTTCGGCGACATCAAGGCCAAGAACGTGAACAAGCCCATGGCTGGTCACTTCGCTAAGGCTGGCGTCGAGCCTGTCCGTTTCCTTCGTGAGGTCCGCGTCGAGAACGGCGAGGAGCACAAGGTCGGCGAGGTCGTCACCGTCGCTGATTTCGCTGATGTCGAGAAGGTCGACGTCATCGGTACCTCCAAGGGTAAGGGCTTCCAGGGTCGCATCAAGCGCTGGGGTCAGCGCCGCGGTCCTATGACGCATGGTTCTCACTTCCAGCGTCACCCCGGTTCTATCGGTCAGTGCGCCTATCCTGCGCGCGTCCTCAAGGGCGTCAAGATGGCCGGTCACATGGGTAACGAGCGCGTTACCGTCAAGAACCTTTCCGTTGTCCGCATCGATGCCGAGCAGAACCTCATCTTGGTCAAGGGCGCTGTCCCGGGTGCCAAGAATGGTCTCGTCGCCATCCGTATGGCCTAAGGGCCCAGCCCATTTAGCCCAGCGTCATACCAAGGAGAACACTTAAATGGCAAAGTTTGAAGTAAAGAACAGCGAGGGCAAGAAGGTCGCCGAGGCCGAGCTCGCCGCTGAGGTGTACGGCATCGAGCCGAACATCCACGTTATGCACCACATCGTCAAGTGCCAGATGGCCTCTTGGCGTCAGGGCACCCAGTCCGCTAAGGGCCGCTCTGAGGTTTCCGGTGGCGGCAAGAAGCCTTGGCGTCAGAAGGGCACCGGCCGTGCCCGCCAGGGTTCCATCCGTGCTGCCCAGTGGCGTCACGGTGGCGTTGTCTTCGCCCCCAAGCCCCGTTCCTACGCTAAGCGTATGAACAACAAGGAGGTCAAGCTGGCTATGCGCTCCGCGCTGTCCGCCAAGCTGGCCGATGGCGAGCTCGTGCTCGTCGACGACTACGGCTTCGAGAAGCCTTCCACCAAGGCTGCCGTTGCCATGCTCAAGGCTCTCGGCCTTGAGGGCAAGCGTCTGACCATCATCGTTCGCGATGAGGACGTCAACGCCTACCTGTCGTTCCGCAACATTCCCAAGACGTTCATCATCACCGCCGACGAGGCCAACACCTACGATCTCGTCAACAACAACGCCGTGCTGATGCCCGCCGACATCGCCGCTCACTTCGGGGAGGTGCTTGCTTAAATGACCGCCCACGAGATCATCATCCGTCCGATCGTGTCCGAGCGTTCCTTCTCCGGCATGGAGCAGAACAAGTACACGTTCGAGGTCGCCAAGGATGCTAACAAGTATCAGATTAAGGACGCTGTCGAGGAGATCTTCGGCGTCAAGGTCGTTCGCGTGAACACCCTGACGGTCAAGCCCAAGACCAAGCGCGTGCGCTATGTCGCCGGCAAGACCCGTTCTTGGAAGAAGGCCATCGTCACGCTGGCCGAGGGCGACACCATCGAGGTCTTTGGCAACCAGGCCTAAGACTCGCTGCTGTTGAGTGAGCTCATGCCTCCCAAATAGGGGAGGCGAGAGCTCAAGGTTTTGGGCGTATAAAATGGACACGCCCGGAGCCGTGTATACGTCCGGTGTCATCGCACCCGAGGCAAAACCTCGAATCCCTGTCTGCGATGGCTAACGGATTCCTATTGAAAGGGATTGTAATGGCTGTAAAGCACCTTAAGCCGACCTCCGCTGGTAGGCGTTGGCAGACGATCTCCGACTTCTCCGAGATTACCTGCACCAAGCCCGAGAAGTCTCTTCTCGAGCCCCTGCCCAAGAAGGCCGGTCGTAACAACAACGGCCGCATCACCACCCGCCACCAGGGCGGCGGCGTGAAGCGTCGTTACCGCGTGATCGACTTCAAGCGCAACAAGGACGGCGTGCCCGCCAAGGTTGCCACGATTGAGTACGATCCGAACCGTTCCGCTCGCATCGCTCTGCTGCACTACGCTGACGGTGAGAAGCGCTACATCCTGGCCCCCAAGGGCCTCGAGGTCGGTCAGACCATCATGTCCGGTTCTGACGCCGACATCAAGCCGGGCAACGCTCTGCCCCTCGCCGACATCCCCGTCGGTACGCTCATCCACGCCGTCGAGTTCCAGCCGGGCAAGGGCGCTGCTATTGCCCGTTCCGCCGGTAACTCCTGCCAGCTGATGGGTAAGGAGGGCAAGTACGCTATCGTCCGTATGCCTTCCTCCGAGATGCGCCGCATCCTCGTTACCTGCCGCGCCACCGTCGGTGAGGTCGGCAACGCCGATCACTCCAACATCGTCATCGGCAAGGCCGGCCGTAAGCGTCACATGAACGTGCGCCCGACCGTCCGCGGTACCGTCATGAACCCTGTCGACCACCCGCACGGCGGTGGCGAGGGCAAGAACCACACCTCTGGTCGTCCCTCTGTTACCCCCTGGGGTAAGCCGACGAAGGGCCTTCGTACGCGCAAGAAGAAGAAGGTCTCGAACCAGCACATCATTCGTCGCCGTAAGAAGTAATTTCGGATACCGAGTTTTAGGAGAAAGCACTTATGAGCAGAAGTCTCAAAAAGGGCCCGTTCGTGGAGACTCGCCTTCTCTCGCGTATCACCGCGATGAACGAGGCTGGCAAGAAGGACGTCGTGAAGACCTGGTCCCGCGCGTCCACCATCTTCCCCGAGATGGTTGGTCACACCATCGCCGTCCACGACGGCCGCAAGCATGTGCCCGTGTATGTTACCGAGTCCATGGTTGGTCACAAGCTCGGCGAGTTCGCGCCGACTCGTACGTTCCGTGGCCACAAGGCCAAATAGGGGGTTAACCGTAAATGGCAACTAAGTCTATTGAAACTGAGGCCACCGAGGTTCGCGCCGTCGCTAAGTACGTGCGTGTTTCCCCCAGCAAGGCCCGCCTGGTGGTCGATCTGATCCGCCGCAAGCCTGTCGCTCAGGCCTTCGACATCCTCCACTTCTGCGACCGCGCCGTCGCCGTGGATGTCGAGAAGGTTCTCCGTTCCGCCGTTGCGAACGCCGAGAACAACAATGGTCTGCGTGCCGACAACCTGGTTGTCGCCGCTGCCTATGTTGACGAGGGTCCGACGCTTAAGCGCATCCGTCCCCGCGCCAAGGGTTCCGCTTCTCGCATTCTGAAGCGTACTTCCCACATCACCGTCGTCGTTGCTCCTCGAAAGGAGGCGTAAAGCTGTATGGGTCAGAAAGTCTACCCCACCGGCTTCCGTCTTGGCATCACCGAGAACTGGCGCTCCCGCTGGTTCGCAGAGAAGGATTACGCTAAGACCCTCGGTAACGATCTCGAGATCCGCAAGTACCTCGAGAAGCGTCTTTCCCGCGCAGCTGTCTCCCGCGTCGAGATCGAGCGCGCTGGCGACAAGGTGAAGGTCATCATCCTCACCGCTCGCCCCGGCGTTGTCATCGGTAAGAAGGGTGCCGAGATCGATACCCTCCGCACCGAGCTCGAGAAGGTCGCTGGCGTCTCCAAGGGCCAGCTCTCCGTCGACGTTGTCGAGATCAAGCGCCCCGAGCTCGACGCCAACCTCGTTGCTCAGTCCATCGCTGAGCAGCTCGAGGGCCGCGTTGCCTTCCGTCGCGCTATGCGCAAGGCTGTCCAGTCCGCCCGCAAGGCCGGCGCCAAGGGTATCCGTATCCAGTGCTCCGGTCGTCTCGGCGGTGCCGAGATGGGCCGTCGTGAGTGGTACCGTGAGGGTCGCGTGCCTCTGCACACCCTCCGCGCCAAGATCGACTACGGCACGGCTGTCGCCAGCACCACCATGGGTGCCTGCGGCGTGAAGGTCTGGATCTACCTGGGCGAGAAGCTCCCGGGCCAGCCTGTTCCCAACCCTGCACTCGAGGGCTCTTCCCGTCCTCGTCGTCGTAACTCCGAGAGGAGGGGTCAGTAGTGCTTGCCCCTAAGCGTATTCTTCACCGCAAGGTGCAGCGTGGCTCCATGAAGGGCCAGGCCAAGGGTAATACCGAGCTGCATTTCGGCGAGTTTGGTATCCAGGCTCTCGAGGCCCATTGGATCACCAACCGTCAGATCGAGGCCGCTCGTATTGCCATGACCCGCTACATGAAGCGTGGCGGTCGTGTCTACATCACGATCTTCCCCGATAAGCCCATCACCAAGAAGCCTGCCGAGACTCGCATGGGTTCTGGTAAGGGTAACCCCGAGGAGTGGGTGGCCGTCGTCAAGCCCGGCCGCATCATGTTCGAGGTCAAGGGCGTGCCCGAGGAGGTCGCTCGCGAGGCTCTGCGTCTTGCACAGCACAAGCTTCCCATCAAGACCAAGATTGTTGCTGCCAAGAACGCTGAGCAGCGCATCCAGAAGGAGATGGCTGAGGAGGCCGCTCTCGAGGCCAAGTGGGCTGCTGAGGACGCCGCCGCCGCCAAGGAGGAGAACTAATGAAGCCCGCAGAGATTCGTGAGCTCTCGGACGCTCAGCTCGTTGAGAAGCTGAAGGAAATGCGCGCCGAGCTCTTTAACCTTCGTTTCCAGATGGCCACCAGCCAGCTGGACAATACCGCTCGCGTCAACACCGTGAAGAAGGACATCGCTCGCGTCCTCACGGAGCAGCGCGCCCGCGAGATCGCAGCGGAGAAGTCCGCTGTCGCCGAGTAGGACCTAAGGAGAGAACATGACTGATTCGCGTAACTCGCGTAAGGTCCGTACGGGTGTCGTTACCTCCGTCTCCGGTGCCAAGACCATCGTTGTCACCATCACCGAGCGCAAGCGTCACCCCAAGTACGGCAAGATGATGACCAGCTCCAAGAAGCTGCACGCTCACGACGAGGAGTGCACGGCTGGCGTGGGCGATACCGTCCGCGTTATGGAGACCCGTCCTATGTCCAAGATGAAGCGTTGGCGCCTCATCGAGGTCGTCGAGCGCGCTAAATAAGCTGTCGCTCTTACGACTTGTACGTTTCCGAAGATGTGCGTATGCCTGGCTTGCATACCACGGGCCGTATAAAGGCTGCGCACCTCTCTTCGGTTCTTAGTTCGGAGGAACATCTACCATGATTCAGATGCAAACCATGCTGAACGTCGCCGACAACTCCGGCGCTCGCAAGATTCGCTGCATCAAGGTGCTTGGCGGTTCCAAGCGTCGTTATGCAGGCATCGGCGATGTGTTCATCGGTGCTGTCCAGGAGGCTACCCCTGGCGCCAACGTCAAGAAGAAGGACGTTGTCCGTTGCGTCGTCGTTCGCACCGTTAAGGAGATCCGCCGCAAGGATGGCTCCTACATTCGCTTTGATGAGAACGCCTGCGTTGTCATCAACAACGATGGTTCGCCCGTCGGCACCCGTATCTTCGGGCCCGTCGCTCGCGAGCTTCGTGACAAGAAGTACATGAAGATCGTCTCGCTCGCTCCCGAGACCCTGTAGTTAGGGGAGATATATGTATATCAAGAAGGGCGATAAGGTCCAGGTTCTCTCTGGTAAGGATCGCGGCAAGCAGGGCGTTGTCCTGCGTGCTCTCCCCGCCGAGAACAAGGTCGTTGTCGAGGGCGTTTCGGTCGTCAAGAAGGCCGTCAAGCCCAACGCTGCCAACCAGCAGGGCGGCATCGTTTCGCAGGAGGCTCCCATCGACGCCTCCAACGTCAATCTCGTTTGCCCCGAGTGCGGTAAGGTTACCCGCGTCGGTCACGAGAAGGACGGCAAGAACAAGCTGCGCGTCTGCAAGAAGTGCGGCCACAAGTTCTAAGCTGCCCGCAACAGTTAAGTTGCTAGCAAAGGCCCGGATGCCACGGCACCCGGGCCTTTTTCTATCCCTACTCATTGGGGACAGATTTAGGCTTATAGGACAAAATGTGTGTCCACGTTGGGGGCATCGGCGCAGGTCGATGCCCCTTTTTCAGCCGTTTAAATTCCGTGCCCGCTTTTAACCGCTCGGACAGAATGTGTGTCCGGTT
>CABUZI010000079.1 GCA_902496005.1 uncultured Collinsella sp. | reverse complement strand
TGGTATGCGGGCACGGCCGACGCCATTACGCAGAACCTCGACTACATCAAGGCCAACGACCCCAAGTACGTCCTGATTCTTTCGGGCGATCACCTGTATCGCATGGACTACCGCAAGATGCTCAAGACGCACATTGAGAACAACGCCGACCTCACGGTGAGCGTTATGCCCGTGCCGTGGGAGGAGGCCAGCCGCTTTGGCATCCTGACCACCGACCCCGAGGACGGCCGCATCACCAAGTTCACCGAGAAGCCCGATAAGCCCGATTCGAACCTCGCGTCCATGGGCATCTACATCTTCTCGACCGACGTGCTGATCGAGGCACTCGAGGAGGACGCTCTGGACCAGCGCTCGAGCCACGACTTTGGCAAGGACATCATCCCCAAGCTGCTCGGTGAGGGCAAGCGCCTGTACAGCTACGAGTTCCACGGCTTTTGGAAGGACGTCGGCACCATCGCCAGCTTCCACGAGACCTCGATGGACCTGCTGGGTAACAACCCCGAGTTCGATCTGTTTGACAAGCACTTCCCCATCATGTCCAACATCACCACGCGTCCGCCGCACTACATTGGCCCGGACGGCCGACTGGACGACTGCCTGGTCTCCAACGGCTGCAAGATCTACGGTACCGCTCGCCACTCGATCCTTTCGACCGATGTCATCATCGAGGAGCGCGCCGTGGTCGAGGACTCCGTGCTGCTGCCGGGTGCGCACGTTAAGAGCGGCGCGCACATCTGCCGCGCTATTTTGGGCGAGAACTCCACGGTCGAAGAGGGCGTGAAGCTCGGCTCTGTCGATACCACCAAGGATACGGCCGTCGTTGGAAATGACGTCGTTATCGGGAAGGGGGAATGATCCGATGATCAATCGCAAGGCCATCGGTTATATCACCGCTAACTACTCTTCGACCTACGGCAGCGTGCTGCTCAAGGACCGCCCCATCGCGTCCGTTCCGTTTTTGGGCCGCTACCGCCTGATCGACTTCCCGCTGTCCAACATGATGAATGCCGGCATCAAGACCGTCGGCGTCGTCATGCCGGGCAACTACCGCTCGCTGATTGACCATGTGGGTTCGGGCAAGGACTGGGGCCTGGACCGCAAGAAGGGCGGCCTGTTCATGGTGCCCGGCAACGCGTATGGCACCACCAAGGGCGGCATGCGCTTCCTGCTGCGCGACATTATCTCCAACAAGACGCTGTTCCAGCGCTCGGACAAGCCCTATGTTGTGATGATGGGCACCAACATCATCTTTAACATGGACCTCAACACCATCATCGACGCGCACGAGAACTCCGGTGCCCAGATGACCGTGGTGTACTGCAAGGCCACGCGCAATGTTGATGACGAGACTAAGCTCGAGATTAACGAGAACGGTCGCCTGACGGGCGTGAGCGCCGGCGTCGTGTATGGCGACAACGCGTCTATGGACTGCTGCATCGTCAACCGCGAGACGCTGCTCGAGATTATCGACCACTACCAGGCCGCCGACTATCTGGACCTGCTCGAGGCACTCCAGGGCGACTTTGGCAACATCGACGTTTGCAGCTACGAGTACAAGGGCGAGGTCGTGGGCGTGTTTAGCGAGAAGTCGCTGTATCGCCGCAGCATGGACCTGCTCGACCAGACCGTGGCCGACCAGCTCTTCGACCCCGAGCGCCCGATCCTGACCAAGGCCCACGACGTACCGCCTTCGCGCTACGCGACGGGCAGCCACGCTTGCAACTCGATCATCTCGGCCGGCTGCATCATCAAGGGCACCGTGCGCAACTCGATCCTGTCGCGCGGAGTTGTGGTTGAGGAAGGCGCCTCGGTGACCAACTCGATCATCAACCAGAGCTGCATCATCAAGAGCGGCGCCCGCGTCGAGAACGCCATTCTGGACAAGAACAACGTGGTTCCCACCAACACCGAGCTTCGCGGCACGCCCGAGAACATCTTGGTGCTGGGCAAGGCTCCGTTAACTTCCGACACCACCATCGTACGTTAACGTTGGCACCGCAACATCGCTTGTAACATGCAGAATAGCCGCCCGGTTCGCGCCTGGCGGCTATTCTCGAATAACATGGGAGACAATATGGCTGATTCCAGCAAAAAGATGCAGATCGTGTTTGCCTCGGCCGAGTGCGCGCCGTTTGTGAAGACCGGTGGCCTGGGCGACGTAGCGGGTTCACTGCCTGCGGCGCTTGTGCGCGCCGGCGCCGAAGTCATCGTGATGGTGCCCAAGTACGCCACCATCAAGGACGAGTACAAGGCGCAGATGGAGCACTTCTCCGACTTTTACGTGAGCCTGGGCTGGCGCAATGAGTACTGCGGACTCGAGAAGCTCGAGCACGACGGCGTCACCTATATGTTCATCGACAACGAGCGCTACTTTGCGCGCGACTATCCGTACGGCTTCTTTGACGACGGCGAGCGTTTTGCATTCTTCTCCAAGGCCATCACCGAGAGCCTGCAGCACCTGCCGGCCGGCTTTGAGTGCGACATCCTGCACTGCAACGACTGGCAGACGGCACTGGCGCCCGTGTTTTTGCGCGAGTTCTACCAGGGCCTGCCACTGTATGACCGCGTCAAGACCGTGTTCTCGATCCACAACGTGGCGTTCCAGGGCCAGTTTAGCGACACCGTGATGGAGGACATCCTTGGTGTGGCGCATATTCCGGCGGCCGCTTCGCAGCTGCGTTGCGACGCCTGCAGCATCAACTACATGTTGGGCGCCCTGCGCTATGCCGACGCCATCACCACGGTGAGCCCTACCTATGCCAACGAGATCCAGACGCCCGAATTTGGCGAGGGCCTGGACGGCGTTCTGCGCGAGCGCTCCTACGCGCTGCAGGGCATTTTGAATGGCATCGACGTCGCGGGCTTTGACCCGGCGACCGACAAGCGCATTGCCGCCAACTACACCGTGGAGGACCGCTCCGGCAAGGCCGTGTGCAAGGCCAAGCTGCAGGAAGAGCTGGGGCTCGAGGTTCGCGACGACCGTCCGCTTATGGTCATGGTCACGCGTCTGACGCGCCAGAAGGGCATGGACCTGGTCATGTACGCGCTCGACCGCATTCTGGCCGGCGGCGTGCAGGTGGCGGTGCTGGGTACCGGCGACCGCGACTACGAGGACGGTCTACGCTACTTCCAGGACAAGTACCCCGGCACCATGGCCGCGCGCATCGAGTTCGATCCGGCGCTTTCACAGCGCATGTATGCAGCCGCCGACATGTTCCTAATGCCGTCGAAGTTTGAGCCCTGCGGCCTGTCGCAGATTATCGCCATGCGCTACGGCACGCTGCCCATCGTGCGCGAGACCGGTGGCCTCAAGGACACCGTGCAGCCGTACAACGAGTTTACCGGCGAGGGCACGGGCTTCTCGTTTAGCAACTTTAACGGCGACGAGATGGGCGATGCGGTATTCCGCGCGGCGCGTCTGTTCTGGGATAACCGCGACGCCTGGAACCAGCTGGTCACGCAGGCCATGAGCCAGGACTTTAGCTGGACGCGCTCGGCCGACAAGTATCTGGACCTGTACTTCTTTATGCATCCGGAGATTGAGAGGCCGGCGGCTGTTGTCGACGAGCCTGAGGCTGTTGCTGAGCCGGTGGCCGCAGAGGAGCCCAAGGTCGAGAAGAAGCCGGTTGAGGCTGAGCCCGCAAAGGCCGAGCCTGAGGTGAAGGCTGAGGTTGCTCCTGAGGCAGAGGCCGAGGTCAAGCGCGCTGCAAAGCCCGCAGCTAAGAAGACCACGACCCGCAAGACGGCCGCTAAGAGGGTTTCGACGACCAAGGCTGCTGCCACCAAGACTGCCGCAGCAAAGACGACCACTGCCAAGGCAACGACCACGCGCAAGCGCACGACCGCCGCTTCCAAGAAGGCCGCAGAAGCCGAGGCTGCTCCCGAGGTAAAGGCCGAGGTCGCTGAGGCCAAGCCGGCCGCCAAGGCTCCGGCCAAGACCGCTGCCAAGAAGACGGCAGCGACCACCAAGAAGGCAACGGCAGCCAAGAAGACCACGGCAACGAAGTCGACGACCACGAAGACCGCCACGACCAAGGCAGCCGCAAAGCCAGCCGCCAAAGTCGAGGAGACGCCCTCCGAGTCCAAGGCGGAGGCAACCGTCGAGGCCAAGCCCGCCGCCAAGACCACCACGCGAAAGCGCACGACGACGGCCAAGAAGACCACGGCAAAGGCCACAACTCCCAAGGCAGAAACTAAGCCCGCTACTGCCAAAGAGGAGCCCAAGGCCGAGGTAAAGGCCAAGCCCGAGCCCACCAAGGATACCTCGGTCTCCCCCGCCGCCGCGACCGAGAAAAAGGCTCCAACCAAGAAGACGTCCGTCCACAAGGCAACGGCCGCCCGCAAGCGCCGCTAGCCCACAGACGATCCAAAACCCAATCAAACCCTAAGCAAGGGGCGCTCCAACCGGGCGCCCCTTCTCTGTAGGTAGTTGGTAAAACGATTTTCTAGGACAACCGTTCGCCGATGGTAAACGGATGTTGTTTATACAGCCTGTGTACAACAGATATACTTACATCCTGTGCGTAAAGCCCATGGCCCGCAGGCCATGATTCTATTGAACTGGACCGTACTATGAGATTGATTCACAACAGCCGTCTGCCGCAGTTTCGCACTCCGTTTGGCGCTGTGACCACAGGAACTACCCTTTCGCTCTCCGTGATTCTGGAGGATGCCGATCCCGCGCAGGCAACGCTTACGCTGCGCACCTGGGTAGATGAGATAGGCGAGTCTCGGTATCCTATGACGCACGAAGGCGACGGTATATTTACCGCAGAGCTTGAGTGCACCGAGCCCTGTCTTATCTGGTACAGCTTTATCTGCAATATCGAGGGCCAGCCTGAGGTGCGCCTGGGCGCACCTCAGGGCCGCACCGGCGGCGAGGGCGTAACCTACACCTACGCCGAGGTGCCGTCATTCCAGGTCACCGTCTACAAGCACCGCGAAGTACGACCCGAGTGGTACGAGCGCGGTATGGTCTACCAGATCTTCCCCGATCGCTATGCCCGCGACGAGCACTGGCGCGAGCGCACGCTGGCCGAGGTCGAAAAACCGCGCAACGGAATCCAGCGCCGCATGGTCGAGGACTGGAACGAGCCGCCTGTGTACGAGCGCGCCGAGGACGGCTCCATCAAGACCTGGGACTTTTACGGCGGATCGCTCAAGGGTATCCAGGAAGACCTGCCTCGCATCGCCGAGCTGGGATTTACAGCCATCTACCTCAACCCCATTTTTGAAGCCGCAAGCAACCACCGCTACGACACCGCCGATTACACCAAGATCGATCCGATTCTGGGCACCGAGCAGGACTTTACCGAGCTGTGCGAGGCGGCCGAGAAGCTGGGCATTTCTATCATTCTGGACGGTGTGTTCAACCACACGGGCGACGATTCGATCTACTTCAACCGCTACGGCAACTACCCCGGCGTGGGCGCGTGGCAGAGCGAGGATTCGCCGTGGCGCGATGCGTTTTATTTCCACGAGGACGGCTCGTACGACTGTTGGTGGGGCGTGGGCAATATGCCCGCCATCAATGAGAGCTCCGAACTGGTACGCGAGCGGCTCCTGGGCAAGGACGGCGTGATCCGCAAATGGCTGCGCGCCGGCGCTCACGGCTGGCGCTTGGATGTGGCTGACGAGCTTTCCGATGACTTCCTGGCCGAGATCAAAAAGGCCGTGCTCGCCGAAAAGCCTGACGCACTGTTACTCGGCGAAGTCTGGGAAGACGCCTCCAACAAGATAAGCTATGGCCATCTGCGTCGCTATCTGCAAGGCTCCGAGCTCGACTCGGCCATGGATTACCCCTTCCGCGACATGGTCATTGGCTTTTTGATGGGCTACAAAAACGCTTACCAAGCTGCCGAAGATATCGAGACCCTACGCGAGAACTATCCGCGTGAGGCCCTGTCTTGCGCGCTCAATCTGCTTTCGAGCCACGACCGTCCTCGCATCATCTCGGTGCTCGGCGGCGGCCCCGACGAGTCGCAGCTGCCCGAGTGCGAGCGCAGCAAATGGCGCCTGGACGAGAACTCGATGGGCCTGGCCAAGAGTCGTTTTTGGCTCGCAACGCTCATGCAGATGACCTTCCCCGGCGTGCCTTCAATCTACTACGGAGACGAGTACGGCCTTGAGGGTCTCACCGATCCGGGCAATCGCCGCACCATGCCGACCAAGGAAAACCTGCACGACTTCGATACGTTTGCGATCGTCAAGAACGCATCTGCTGTGCGCCGCGCGCTGCCGTTTATGATCGACGGTGAAATCAAAGCCTTCGCGCTCAATGACGAGGTGCTGGCCTATACGCGCACCGGTAAAGACGGTGAGGCCGCGACGGTTATCATCAACCGCAGCCTGCGCAATTCACACCGAGTGACGATCCCGGCGCTCGGCGAATGCGCGAGCGATGTGATTAGCGGTCACGAGTGCGAGATCCACAACGGCACGGTCACGCTCGACCTGTACCCGCTGGGTTCGTCGATCATCTATCACCACGCCGAGCAGCGCCTGCAGGAGCCGCTCGATCACGGCGCGGGTGTTGTGTGCCATATCACATCGGTGCCGACCGACGACGGCAAGCCCGGTACGATCGGCGCGCCCACGCGTCGCTTTATCGACCATCTGGCCGCAATGGGCATGCGCTACTGGCAGGTTCTCCCCGTCAACCCCACGGACTTCTTCCGCTCCCCTTACGCCGGTCCTTCGGCCTTTGCAGGCAATATCGACCTGCTACCCGAGAGCCACGAGGAGCTGGCCGCCGACTTTGAGACCTGGAAGGCCCGCGGCGGCGAGGATGCCGATCCGCTGTACATCGCGTTTAAACATCGCAATGCCGATTGGCTCGAGAAATACTGCGTCTACATGGCCGTTAAGAAGTACTTTGAGGGCGAGTCGCGCCACGATTGGCCGGCAGATGTCACACGCTACAACGAGCATCTGATCGACGACAAGCGTTTCCACGACGAGGCCGAGCTTCAGGCGTACATGCAGTACCGCTTTGACCTGGCTTGGTGCGAGCTCATGAACTACGCGCACAAGAAGGGCATCGAGGTTATCGGCGATATTCCTATGTACGTGTCCGACGATTCGGCAGACGCGTGGAGCGAACCCGAGAACTTCTGGTTGTCCGATACCGGTAAGGCGATTGAGATTTCCGGTGCGCCGCCCGACAACTTTGCACCCGAGGGCCAGGTGTGGGGCAACCCGACGTTCCGCTGGGACCACATGAAGCAGAACGGCTATAGCTGGTGGATGGATCGCCTGCGTCGTGCGTTTTCGCTCTACGACCGCGTGCGTCTGGATCACTTCCTGGGCTTCCACAGCTACTTTAGCATCCCCACAGGCAAGGCTTGCGCCGATGGTCGCTGGCTGGCGGGCCCGGGCAAGGACCTTTTCCAGACCGCCTACGACGAGCTGGGTCCGCTCAACTTTATCGCCGAGGACCTGGGCTATTTGACGCCCGGTGTTCGCGCCATGGCTTCGACCTGCGGCTTCCCCGGCATGGACGTGCTGGAGTTTAGCGACTACGACGTTCGTTGCGGAATTCACCCCACACCGGGAAAGATCCTGTACACCTCGACGCACGACACCTCGACACTTGCCGGCTGGTGCACGCGCTCCTTTGCAGGCGGCGATGAGCCGAGCGGCATTACATTGGCAAGCGAGCTCATGGGCAATGCCCTGGCAAGCGATGCACCGCTCGTGATGATGCCGCTGCAGGACGTGCTGGGACTGGGCGACGATGCACGTATGAACGTGCCGGGTGTAGCCACAGGCAACTGGACATGGCAGGCTGACGAG
>CABUZI010000078.1 GCA_902496005.1 uncultured Collinsella sp. | reverse complement strand
CCGTGAGCCATTCGGTCGACGAGCTCTTGCGCGGTCTGGTGTTATGCGTTTGAGGGCCACTCGAGCCACGGAGACGCGACGCAGGGTCGTTGCCATAGGACGACCTCACGTTGTAAGATGGCCGACCCGTTCCTTGATAACCAGAACGTCCCCGCGATGAGGGACGTCCAGAATCGCGACCCCCGTCGGAGCCGCGGCGATAGTCATTTGTCATACTCAGCTACCGTCTTGTTACTGAGCGGTCGCGGTCGAGCTAGCGCCCGCGGCTGCATCCTGCGAAAAATCAAGTGTAACGCTCTCGCTGGGCTCCACCATGCCATAAGCGCCCGCAAGGTCGCGAATGCGCGTGTCGGCACCATAGACCGAATGCATGACCTCCAGGTCGGAGCTCTCGTCGGTCGCCTTCTCGAGCGTGTTGGTAAGCGCGGCGTTGCTGTTGAGCACCTGGGCCGTAACGCCGGCGAGCGCCACACGGGCGACACCGATCGTCATGAAGATGGCCGCAATGATGCAAAACGTTTTAAGAACGCTCATGAAAACCGGGCTTACCGCCTGGTTTGCCTGACGGCCCGCGCCCGTGTAGACATCAAAGCGCGGCGTGCGCTGCTCGCGGGGAGCAACGGGGGCCTGCGGTGCCTCACGATAGGCGGGCATGGCGTTCATATCATAGGCGAGTGCTGCGTTTGAAGTGTTGTAGCCCATGATATGCCGCCTCCCATCCCGAGTACGTTGGTAGTGTGTTTAAGCTTCGTTTGTGGTACGAGCGGGAGGTCCAATATCGCGCAGTCGCGTCTACAGACGCTGCGCCACGCGGATCTTGGCTGATCTCGCCCGAGGGTTGCGCGCAACCTCATCGGGTTGGGCAACCAGGGGTTTGCGGGTGATGACCTTGAGTATCGGCACGTTGCCGCACACGCACACCGGAATCTCCGGCGGACACGTGCACCCCTGGCTCATCTCCTTAAAGTGGTTCTTTACGATACGGTCCTCGAGCGAGTGATACGAGATGACGCAGATGCGTCCGCCCGGGTTGAGCCACCTTGTGGCGGCGTCAAGCCCTCGCTCGAGCACATCGAGTTCGTGATTAACCTCGATGCGAATGGCCTGGAAACTCTTCTTGGCTGGGTGTCCGCCATGCCGACGAGCGGCAGCGGGGATACCAGCCTTGATGATCTCGACAAACTGGCCGGTGGTTTCGATCGGCTCATGCTCGCGGCGGCGCACGATCTCGCGCGCGATCTGCGAGGCAAACCTCTCTTCGCCGTAGACGCGTAGAATCCGGGCGAGGTCGTGTTCGTTATAGGTGTTGATGACCTCAGCTGCGTTTAAGGTGTTGTTACCCGGATCCATCCGCATGTCCAATGGGGCGTCCTCGTTGTACGAAAAGCCCCTGCCAGGGATATCGAGTTGCGGCGACGAAACGCCCAAGTCGAACAGGAAGCCATCGACCCCGGGCACCTCGGCCGAGCAAAGCAACTCGTCCAAGTCGCCGAAGTTGCCCTTCAACAGCCGGTGCGGCACGCCGGGAACCTCGCGGTCCAGACGGGCGCCAGCGGCCTCGAGGGCCATGTCGTCCTGATCGACGCCGAGCAAAAGGCCGGTCTCCCCCACCCGCGCGGCCATCTTTACCGAATGGCCGGCACCACCAAGGGTGCAGTCGCAGACGACGGAGCCGCTCTTTAGCTGCAGCGACTCAAGCACTTCGCCGAGCATGACAGGTTCATGCCGATATTCTTGTGTCAAGATCCCACGCTCCATCCGTTACTCGTGCCTTGCCCTTACGAGAAGAAGAGGTCCAGCAGGGCCTCGTCGTCATCGTCCTCATCGGCCGTAGCGCGGTCCCAAACCTCAAGGTGGTCGTAGTTGCCCACAACCGTGACCTCGCGGTCGAGGTTCGCCTGCTTGCGGAGAGACTCAGAAAGACCGATACGACCCGCGCTGTCCACATCCATCGACGTGGTGCGCTTGTTGATCGCCCTCATGAGCTTCTGGTCGTTAATGTCACGCGGGTTAAAACCCTCGTGGCCCTCACGACCCGCGAAGAGTCCTTCGACCCACTTATCGAAGGCCTCGGCAGAGAACACGTACAGAGCATCGACATCCAGGGCTTTGAACACGCGAACGTGCTCTCCAAGCTCCTCGCGAAGGGGTGCAGGCAGGGACAGACGACCTTTTGCATCGAGATTGCGCTCGTATGCACCCGTCATTCCCATGTGCGCCCTCCCCTCGGTTACTCAGATGGCACGTACGCGGGGAACCACCCCGCCTGTCGACGTCATCAATAATATGGGGAACCGCCCCATTTTTCAACACCTTTCCCAACCTCTTCCCCCACTCCGCCCCACCACTCCACCCCCAATATGTTGTAAAACACCCCCGAGCATATGTTCGAAAACACAATATGTTGTGTTTGCAGCAAAGGCGGGATGCCACCTGTAGAACCACGCCCGCGAACCTCAACCTTCAAGTTGACCTTGAGGCGATTTTTTACGTCCCTTTACACACCGTTCACATCGCCCCCAAACTCCCCCACCCACGGTACACACGGCCCACCACCGCGTCGGTGTCTAGCGAAAAATGGGACGGGCCCCAGATTGCCCACGTGCGCAAAAGTGCGTCTCGGCAATCTGGGGCCCGTCCCCTTTAATATTTATAAATATGCAGGTCAGCGAGGTGCTAGCGATGTGCCAGCGGATGCGCCGCCAGATAGACCTCGGTCAGTTGCGTGCGGTCGACATGCGTGTAGACCTGCGTGGTCGAAATATCGGCATGGCCCAAAATCTCCTGCAGCACACGCAGGTCGGCACCGCCCGCGAGCATGTGGGTGGCAAAGGAGTGGCGCAGGGTATGGGGATGGAGCCCAACCAGCCCCACCTGGCGCCCATACCGCTCGCATATCGCATGCACGGCCTGGCGCGACAGGCGACGTCCGTTCTTATTTAAAAAGACCGCCGAGGTCTCCGTCCCGTGAGCATGCGCGGCCAGGAGAGTGCGCCCGTCACCTATATAGTGTGTCAGGGCACGCGCCGCGCTTCCCACCAACGGGGCCAGACGCTCCTTGGAGCCCTTACCGCGCACCAGGACAAACCCGTCATCGATATGGATATCGCCCACATCGAGCCCAACCAGCTCACTCACGCGCAAGCCGCAACCGTAAAGCACTTCCAAGATGGCATGATCGCGCAGTCCCATCTCGCCCTCGGGAAAGTCTTGATCGAGCAGTGCCGAGACATCCTCCACCGAAAGGTATTCCGGCAGGCGATCTGCCTTTTTGGGCAGGCGCAACGCCGCCGTCGGGTTTTGGGCCACGGCCCCATCGCGCACCAAAAAGGCATGTAGGCCCTTCACGGCAGCAAGCGCGCGCTCCACCGAGGCGTCGGAATAGCCTCCGTCGCGGCGATCGGCAACAAAGCCTTCCACGACCTGACGGCTCACATCTTCAAAAGACACAATGCCCGCCCGCTCCAGATAGGCGCAGTACGTCGTCAGGTCACGACGGTAGGCCGCAATCGTATTGCGCGCCAAACCCCGCTCGACCGCAAGGTAATCGAGATACTCCCCCGCCACCACAGCGAGCGACGAGGGAGTAGCTTCGGTATGTTCTTGGTTCTCCGGCACCCTTAGTCCGTAGCGAGGTTCTTGGGCGTCACCTGCAGACGGTCGACACCCTCGTGCTGGCCGATCGAGGCGCGCACGAACTCGCGGAACAGCGGCTGCGGGTTGGTCGGACGGCTCTTGAACTCGGGATGAGCCTGGGTGGCCACATACCACGGATGTACGTCGCGCGGCAGCTCGACCATCTCGACCAGACGCTCGTCGGGCGAAAGACCCGAGATAACCAGACCGGCGCCCTCGAGCTGGTCGCGGAAGGCGTTGTTGAACTCAAAGCGGTGACGGTGACGCTCGTAGACGAGCTCCTCGCCGTATGCCTCGCGCGCGAGGGTATCGGCGGCGAGCTTGCACGGATAGGCGCCCAGGCGCATGGTGCCGCCCTTCTCGGTCACGTCCTCCTGCGAGCTCATCAGGTCGATGACACTATACGGGCCGTCCGGATCGAACTCGGAAGAGCTGGCGCCGGCAAGGCCGACCACGTTGCGGGCGAACTCGCACACGGCAACCTGCATACCCAGGCAAATGCCCAGATACGGAATCTTGTGCTCGCGGGCGAACTCGGCCGCGAGGATCTTGCCCTCCAGGGCGCGCTTGCCAAAGCCGCCAGGGACCAAGATGCCCGAGGCGTCACCCAGGACCTCGGAGACGTTCTGCTCATCGAGACTCTCGCCGTCGACCAGTTGGACGTCCACATGGCGATCGTAGAAGACGCCCGCATGGTGCAGGGCCTCGATAACCGACAGGTACGCATCGGGCAGCTGCGTGTACTTGCCCACGACGGCGATCTTCACCTTGTCGGCGTGATGGTTGGCGTGATTCTGCTTGCGCAGGAACTCGTTCCACTCGCTCATGTCGCGCTCACGCGGGTCCAGACCCAGGCGCTCGCAAATGCGCAGGTCAAAGTCCTGCTCGGCGAGCAGCTGCGGAACATCGTAGATGCTCGCGCAGTCCTCGTTGGTAAAGACACAGTCGGTGTCGACGTCGCAGAAGCTTGCGATCTTGCCGCGGATGGCATCGTCGATATGGTGGTCGGAGCGCAGAACGATAATATCGGGCTGGATACCAAAGCTGCGGAGCTCCTTAACGGAGTGCTGTGTCGGCTTGGTCTTGACTTCGTGGGCGGCGGCGATATAGGGAACGAGCGACACGTGGATGTAGCAGACGTTCTCGGGGCCGGCCTCCTTGCGATACTGGCGAATGGCCTCGACAAACGGCTGCGACTCGATGTCGCCGATGGTGCCGCCCAACTCAGTGATGACCACGTCGGAGCCGGTCTGCTCCTCAATACGACGGAACTTATCCTTAATGGCATTCGTGACGTGCGGAATCACCTGCACGGTGCCGCCCAAAAAGTCACCGCGACGTTCACGGGCGATCAGGCTCTTATAGATGGCACCAGTCGTAAAGTTGGAATCGCGGGTCAGGTTCTCGTCAATAAAGCGCTCGTAATGGCCCAGGTCCAGATCGGACTCGTAGCCGTCCTCGGTCACAAAGACCTCACCATGCTGGAACGGGCTCATGGTACCGGGATCGACGTTCAGATACGGGTCGGCCTTTTGCATCGTTACCTTGTAGCCGCGCGACTTGAGTAGACGGCCCAGCGAGGCCGCGGTAATACCCTTGCCCAGAGACGAAACCACGCCGCCGGTCACGAACACATGCTTGGTCATATTGAGTTACCTGCGCTTCCCGTAGAAGTTGTCCATACACATCTTACGGGTCTTCATTGTAATACTCGCGACGCGCGCCGCACGCAATTTTTCTTACGCGCAATCGCATTTCTCCATCTCGAAACAAAACGCCGTCCGGTTGCCCAGGCGGCGTCGCTTCGACTATGAATGCGCGCTGTTATCGATCGGCGACTTCGTCCTTGATCAAGTCCTGCACGAGCATACCGGCACGGACGCCCTCTAGATACCACTCGCCACGCTCCGTGAGACAAATGCCATTTGCGAGCTGGCCGCCGTCTTCGCTGTAGCGCGAGACGACCTCGATGATGTCTTCGGATTCCAAGCGTTCAATTGCCGCGCGGGCACGATACGGAGACACCCCCACACGCTCGGCAAGCGTCTTGCGCGAAAAGCCATAAAATCCGCCGTTGTCTTCGGACAGCTGTGCGATCTCCATCAGCACCTGCACCTCGACACGCTTCATATCGTTGACACTCGCACGACCCTTGCCAGCCATGGCAGCCTCCTCAAACCGAGCACGGCCATCACCTGCACCGTGCGCGACCGGCACACCCCATGATGGCCGGCAACATCCATCATGCGGCATCCCCGCAAAAGGATGAAACAATTAGGGTTATTGTATACCGCCCAAATCGCTTATAGGCAGGTAAACGGGCTATTTTTAGGTTAAACGGTAGCTTTGTTGATAAAAGGGGCACACCGAATGCATACCCGATGCGCCCCTTTCAGACCAATTTATCCAGGCTTAGCGGTGGAAGAAACCACGGCGCTCGAACTTGGGCTCGCAGCACACGTTGATGCCCAGCTTGCGCAACACCGTCTCGTCCGTCGGCGAGATGATCACGCTAAAGAAGGCATCGCAGCCGCGCAGCTGCTCCAGGCCCGAAAGGACGCGGGCCGCCGTCTCGCTCGTTGCCGAGGTGATCGAGAGCGCCATACGCGTCTCGTCGGTGTGCAGGCGCGGATTCTTGCTACCCAGGAAATGTGTCTTGAGCTTGCTGATAGGCTCGATCGCCTCATCGCTAATGACCTCGAGCTCAAGGTCAACGCCCGAGACATGCTTAAGTGCATTCATGATGAGCGAGCTCGCGGCGCCCAGGCGCGTGGAAGTCTTGCCGGTCACCACGGAGCCGTCGGGCATGACCATGGCGCCTACGGGGCCACCCGTCAGCTGCTCCCTGGTAAGGGCGGCCGAGCGCGCCGGCGAGTAGTTCTTGTCGATACCGGCCTTCTTCATAATAATCTTGAGACGGTCGACTTGCTCATCGCCCACGCCGGTACGGCGCACATTTTCGACCGCGGTAAAGTAGCGGCGGACAATCTCCATCTTGGAAGCGTCGCGGCAGGCATCGTCATCGGTGATGGCAAAGCCGACCATATTGACGCCCATGTCCGTGGGGCTCTGGTAGGGGCTCTTGCCCAGGATCTTTTCCATCAGGGCACGGACCACCGGGAAGGCCTCGACGTCGCGGTTGTAGTTGACCGTAGTCTTGTTATAGGCCTCCAAGTGGAAGGAGTCGATGATATTGGCATCGTCAAGGTCGGCCGTGGCGGCCTCATAGGCGATGTTGACCGGATGCGTGAGGGGCAGATTCCAGACCGGGAAAGTCTCGAACTTGGCATAGCCGGCGGCGGTGCCGTGCTTGTGCTCGTGATAGAGCTGAGACAGGCAGGTGGCGAGCTTACCCGAGCCAGGACCCGGCGCGGTGACCACGACGAGCGGACGAGTAGTCTCGACAAACTCGTTCTTGCCATAGCCGTCGTCGGACACGATCAGGTCGACGTCGTGCGGATAGCCCTCGATGGGATAGTGCAGCTTGGCAGGAATGCCGAGCGCGTTCAGGCGATTGCGGAACACATCGGCGGCGGGCTGGCCGGCGTACTGGGTGATGACCACAGCCGCGACAGCAAAACCGTTGCCGCGGAACAGGTCGACCAGGCGCAAAACGTCCTCGTCATAGGTAATGCCCAGATCACCGCGAGCCTTGTTCTTCTCGATGTGGTTCGCGTTAATGGCGATGATGACCTCAACGTCATCGGCAATGCTCTTGAGCATGCGGAACTTGCTGTCCGGTTCAAAACCCGGCAGCACGCGACTCGCGTGATAGTCGTCAAACAGCTTGCCGCCAAACTCCAAATAGAGTTTGCCGCCAAACTGCGAGATGCGCTCCTTAATATGAGCGGCCTGCAGCTCGATATACTTCGCGTTGTCGAAACCCTGGCGCATGTATGGCTCCCGTCCCGTTTCCAATTAATGTTCTAGGCGATTATAACGGAGCAGACCCTTCCCAACGCCCAAGCAATCAACGGGCACCAACCAAACACGCCATCGATAAGTTGCGGTGAAATAGTTCCCGTTTAACCCCTCAAGACGGCCAAACAGGAACTATTCCACCGCAACTTCCCCTTTTTGGCGCAAACTAACCTGACCCCTTTGCATCAATAATGGAAACGTCGCAGGTTGAGCATAAGTCAGCGAGCGCCGCCCAGAACGCACAAGTTGGCATGAAAAAGGCAAGGCATAGACCTTCTGG
>CABUZI010000077.1 GCA_902496005.1 uncultured Collinsella sp. | reverse complement strand
TACCTCGTGTACTATCGTGAGGAGCGGATCAAGAAGTCCCTCGGGTGGCTGAGCCCGATGGAGTACCGCAGGAAGCTTGGATACGCCTAGGCGCGGTCCAAGAAATCGTCCGCACCCCCTTTCAGTCCCTATTTCACCGCAACTTATTGAGGGGATGGATTGAAAAACATTTGAATTGACACCGAAATGAAAAAAGCCGGGGGATGTCCCCCGGCATTTTTTATGCGAGTCAAGACTAAATACTTCTCGGGAAAACGCCGGCCCATTGCGTCAGCAATTTACGAGCCGCTCTACCCACCTCTGGACGGCTAAGGACTTTTCGCAGGTAGTTTGACGAACATATGTTTGCTTATTATAATATTACTTGAAAGCACCCCTTATCTCATGGTATAAAGAATACGGTTCCCTCCAAAAGAGGGGCCTCCAAGAGCCGGGGTCTTACCCCCGGCATTTTTTTGCAAAAATGGAGGCCCATCATGAGCGAACTCTCCGTCTTTGTTGACGAATCTGGCGACCTCGGAGGCGTCTCCAACTACTACCTCGTCACCCTCGTTTTTCACGATCAAAACGATGCAATCGTTGAACGCATTGACCGCTACGAGCGCGCCCTGTCGCAGTCCTCGCTTCCCAATACGCCTTTTCATGCAGGACCCCTACTGAATGGAAACGGCGACTACAAAGATCTTCCCAAGGAGCAGCGAAGGCACATGTTGAGCGCATTTCGCGCGTTCATTCAGCATCTCCCCATACGCTATCTCTGTCTGCAATACCGAATGAGCGAATTCGCCGGCAATCAAAACGGTCTCGCGGAGAGAATGAGGCGAGACCTCACGGTTGAACTTTTTGACCATCTGGAATTCTTCCAGCGATACGACACCGTTAAGATTTACTACGACAACGGTCAACCGATCGTAACGGAGGTCATCCATTCGGCACTCGAGTACGTTCTAGCAAGGGACGTCATCGTATACCGAGAAGCCACGCCGCGAGCCTACCGGCTATTCCAAGTTGCCGACTACATCTGCACGATCGAGCTAACGGCTATCAAGTTTGACAGCAAGGAAGAAACCAAGACTGATCGGCTATTTTTTGGAACCCGAAGGACGTTCAAAAAGGGATTTCTCTTATATCTCAGGAAGAAAAGGATGAACTGACCCGGGGTTACCAGTCGTCAGACGCTCCGCAGTCATCATCGACGGCAAAGTCGCGGAGGTCGAGGCCTTCGCGTTCGGCTCGGGCTAGGAGCTCTTGGGGCGACTCGTCCTCGATATCCACTACCTCGAGCATGGCAGCCGGAAAGCCCACGCCGGCCGCAGACCCCGCACGGTCGCGCAGGCTCTCGCGCAGCTGATCTACATCAACTTCGATCTTCATGGTGAAGCCTCCCGCCAAACCAGGCCCTTACTCATCAGCGCCGAACGCATCCACGGCGGCGACAAAAGCTGCCACCTGCTTGTCGTCCATCTGCGCGGCCAGGCGCCCCACGGGCTCATCGTAGGCGAACTGAACCTTATCGATAAAGCAATCGCAAGCACGCTCGTCCACACGCACGGCTGCCTCGCAATACTGGCTGAGCTTTTTGAGTCCATACCAAAACGCATTTACATGGCGCGCAGGATCCTCATCCAGCACACCATCGTAGCGACGCCCATTAAACTCGCGCATGCGCGCCACGGCAACCTCGAGCGTGTCGCCGCCATCAGTCGAAGCCTCATCCACAAGCTCGGGAATCGGAACCTCACGCCGAACATCGTGCCTGGTAGCGCCGTCGTACTCGCCCACCAGCACGTCTTCGTCAAGCCGAGAGTCATAGTCGAAATAGCTCGAGCCCCTGCAAATCCCATGCGGCGAGCCAGAGCCAAACGCACAGAACAACCCGCCGTCGGCAACAACACGACGGTAGGTCTCAAACGACTTCTTAACCTGATCGAGCAACTCGGAAAGCTCCCCGGCATCACACGCCGTCTCGCACGCAACGCACGCAGACTCGGGCAGCAATACCGGATCCACCGTGCTCCCCGCAACGCGAGCGGCGCGCTCGGCCCGATACGCCTGCGCCGCCAAGCGCGCTCGCTGCGCAGCGCCGCGCACGTTGGTAAGTTCACGCTCCAACGCCACGTCACCAGCAACATCGTCAACAACATCGCTCGCAAACCCGCCGGCGCCCTGCGACCCTGTCGCACTCAGCTCGGACTCAAACGTCGCCGTGATCATACCCGCAAGGTCCGTCGCGTCGGCGGCACAACGCAACTGCTCCAGCTGTGTACACAGCAGGTCGACATCCAGGGGCACGGCATCCACAACGCGCACGTCACCCAGGCGCGCCACGTCCTGCAGCACCATAGCCCCCGCAGCATCGTACGCCGCGTGCACCTTGACCGCCGTATTGGCACGCAGTTTTACCTCGATAAACGCAAACGTCTGCTCCAGTCGTGTCAGCAACTCGGCCTTGTCCTCCATGCGCAAAAAGGCAGCATAGCGGCGCTCCATCTGCAGCGAGCCCACAACACCCGCCTGCTTGCGAGCGCGCGCAAGGGCCGCGCCCTCGACACGGCGAACATACCCGTCAACAGCCCGCACGGCAGACTCGCGCGCAGCGTGCTCGGCAGCCTCGACGCCCCTAAGCACACCCAGCAGCTCACGAGAGCGCGCCTTGCGCACCAGCTCCCCGCGATCGTACTGCTCAAGCGCCGTCTGACGCTTAGCTACCGATTCAAAGCTAAACAGCCCGTCGAGCAACTCGCCAACGCAACGCTCGTCCACCACGGCAGGCCTCCTCACGCACTACGCACCAACATGCTCGCGGGGCACCCGAACACCGGACGCCCCGCACGCCCGCACTCCTACAAATCCAGTGCCTTCTTCGCGGCGTCGACGGGATCGCCATCCATGTAGAACACCGGGCTCAACCCCGAAATAATCTCGGAAGAAACACTCTGCAGGCCCGCGATAGCGCTCAGCGGCAAAATCACGCGCTTGGCGCCGGCGTTTTTGGCCACGCGCATAATGTCCTCGAGCCCGCGGATCTCATCCATAGAGCCCGACATGCGCAAGATGCCCGGAATCGCCAGCGCGGGCATCACCGGGCGGTTGCACGCCGCGGAGCACAGGCCCACAAACTCGGCGAGTGAAACCTCCTCGGACAGGCCCTTGCTCTGCAGGTCGTTGTAGAACAGCAGGTAATCCTTGGAGCCAATGTGCATGCCCGGCGCCACGCGGTTCGCCAGGTTCACAAAGTTGTCGAACGCGGCTTCCAGCGTATCGCGCACCGGCTTGTTAAAGGCCACGCCCTCGTGCTTAAACTTGCACTCGCCGGCAACGGCCTTGTTCTCCAGCTTGTACACGGCAACCTCGCCGCCCTGCGACCTGCCCACGCCAAACACGTGGCCGGACAGCAGCGGCCCGTCGGGAATCAGCGTGTCCTCGCTCTGCTCGGGCACGCGCACCACGTGCACGTCCTGCGGATTGTCGGCATCCATATAGCCCAGGTTGACGTCGATAAACTCGACGCCCGCCATAATCTTGAGCTGCTCCTTTACGCGGCGACGGCCCTCGATGGCGTAATCCAACAGCCAGCGCACATCGTCCTTGTCCATGGCCTCGTCGGGGAACAGCAGCTTGGCAAGGCCGCTAAAGGTCTTGCGCACGGCGATCTCGTCGCGCTTGTTAAAGTCGCTGTTAAAGCGGAAGTAACGGTCGATATGGTGCGTAAAGTCCTTGCGGCGCATCTCCTTGCAAAACTCCGACAGGCAGTCGGTGATCAGGCCATAATGCCCGGTCAGCAGGCTCGAGCGCATCTTGGGAATCTCCCAGCCCGGCAGGTAATAGTGGATACGGTCGAAGAAGGCCGAATCGTTGTTAAACTCCGGCGGGAACGGATCAAACAGGTGCGTGGTCTTAAGAACGTTTTGCACGGTGTCGTTGATGTTGCCCTCAAAGACCATGGAGGCATCGGCGTTAATCTGGTCGCGGCCGCGCGCGTAGCTGCCACTCGCCATATAGTCCTTCATGATCTGCACGGCGTTGGTGTCCTTAAAGCGCATGCCGGCGACCTCGTCGAATGTCACGCAATCCCAATGGCCCACCAAGCCCACGCGATCGGCGCGCATGGAGTTCATGCGGCCGAACAGGTTGGCCGTGGTGGTTTGCCCGCCCGAAAGCAAAATGGCGTAGGGCGAAACCTCTTTGTAGATATGGCTCTTGCCGGTACCGCGGGGACCCAACTCGCACAGGTTGTAGTTGCGCTCGATGAGCGGCACCATGCGCTCGATAAAGTGCAGGCGCTCCTTCTCCGAAAGCTCGCTGGGCTCATAGCCGGCAGAGCGCAGCAGCATGTTGAGCCACTCGTCGCGCGAGAAATACTGACGCTCGTCGATCATGGCATCCAGGTCCAGATTGGGCATCTGGATGGGCGTAAGCGACGCCACGCTAAACGGAGAGTCCTCGGGCCCGCGCTTTTTGCGCTTGGCCTTGGAGCGGCGCGGCGCATCGTCGCCAAAGACCTCCATGCCAAACTCGTCTTCCTCATCCAAGGGGTGACGATACTCGATGCTCATAATGCACCAAATGCCGCCCTGCAGAATCTTGGAATAGTCGCGCACGTACTCGGCCGGCATCACAAACGGCTCGATGGTCAAATTGGCAAACGACGCCACATAGATGTCTTTGTACTCGTCGAGCTTGGCCGTCACCTTATCGATGATGGTAAAACGGCCCAGTTCGCGGATCTTGGACTTAATACGCTCGGACTCGTCGGGGCGCACGTAGTTATCGGTGAGGATTCTGCGAATGCGGTCCAAACCCTCTGCCACGGCATCCTCGTCGTCGGTTGAGCAGTACATGCCCAGCAAGTACTCCAGCACAAAGGTTGGCACGTTGGCGCCACGCTTCATAAGGGCCGTCAGATCCTTGCGCACGATCTTGCCGGCAAAGTGCTCGAGCAGTTTGCCATCCAGCCCATCCATGTCGTAGCCGTCGTCCTCGGGGGCCTCGGCCGCAGCCTGGCCATAGCCATCGGTCGAGGACTCGTCCTCGGCGGGCACCGCAGCCTCAACAGACGCAGCAGCCACCGACTCCGGGGCAGCCGCAACAACATCAGCTGCCGGCGCCTCCACAGGCGCCGCGGCCTGCACGGACACATCCACATCAATCGAGGGGACTTCCCACAGACCGTCGTCATGGCTATCAAACATAGGGCACACTCCTAAAAACCAAAGTCAGCAACAGGGGCAAACGAAACAGCGATGGTGTACGTCTCGCGCCAAACGATCTTGCCCGTCTCGCGCTCGCGGCAGACCAGATAGTACGGACCCTTGGACGAGAATCCATCCGCTGCACGCAGCGCAAACTTGGCATGCACCACGCGCTCCTGCGAGTTAGCAGAAGTCTTGTTGGCATGCGCCTTGACCGTATCGCTCACCTCGTTGCCGCTTGCGTCGGTAAACACCAGCTCATACTCGCACGGCAAGACCTTGCCTTGGGCGGGTTCTTCCTGGATCAAGTTGACCGAGAAGAGCGAGTTGGTCACTCGGCGTCCCTCACTCAGTACGCGCAGCGTCGCCACGCGCGTATCGACAAAGTCCTTGGAACCCGAGCGCGCACGCCAAAATCCGATAACGGGTACGCAGAGCTCCTGCAGGCTCATGCCGCCGTGGACGTAGTTGTTAGTGCCGCCGGGACGCTTGAAGTGCACGTTCTCGCGCGGGGCAAATCCCTCAAAACCGGCACCTAAACGTCCCATGCCAACATTAACAAACACCTCGCATGCCTCTTCCGAAAGCTTGGCCACGGCCTCGTTGGGCACCACCAGATGACGCTTGCCGTGCATGACAGGAGCGTCAAGGAAGGGAAGGTCTGGCTTGCCGAGCATCTGGCACTCGTTGAGCTCACGACGCGTGTAGATGAAGCCGTGATCCGCCGTCATAACAACACGCGCGCCCGGGGCGTCGGTGCACACGCGGCGCGCCAACGCGGCAAGTTCCTCCACGGTGTCCGCGCAGGCATCGAAAACGTCATCCTGCGTAGCTGCCTTCTCGCCCGTGGCATCGATCTTGTTGTGGTAGAGATAAACGAGCTTGGAGTCTTTGAGCAGCGCTTTGCGCTCGGTTCCTGACATGTTGAGGTATGCGCTCGAGCGCAAAGCGCGGGCCGTGGGCTCAACGTGGGTAAGTACGGCCTCGCGCTGCGGAGTCGTCGCAGTGGGCATGCCGTCAGCCAGCACAAACGAGCCATCCGTTGCAAGCTCAAGCGCTTGGTGCGGCAGCAGCGCGGGCATGCCCACCTCGGTGATGGAGGGAAAGACCGCCTGCATGCTAGAAACCTTGACGTTGCCGCCGCGCTCGCGCTCGAGAAGCGCCGCGACGTCACGGGCCACCTCATAGCGCAGCGCGTCGCTTACGATAACGACCGTCGTTTTGGCGGACCCCACAAAGGTGGGCAGCACATGCCAGTAGAATTCATCCTGCCGTGCAGGGCCATCGATGTAGCCGCAATCGGCCCACTCCCCTTGCGCAGCGGATGTCCAGCAGGCATTGGCATCGGCCAAAAACCAGTTACTGTAGAGATTCTCCGCCCAGTCCACCACGGCTCGGGCAGGCTCCTCGAGCACATCGCACTCGACAGAGCGCGCCCGCAAATACGCGGTGCACATATGGCGATAGGCAGCATCCATGGAATACCAATCGGACGTATAGGCATCCCACACCTGCTGGGGTTGCGCCAGATGGAACCCGCCCGCATGTGCCTGCCTAAATGCGCACATATCGGCCACAGCGGCAAGCAAGCCAAAGTAGCTCTCGATACGGCGGTACCAGCTTAGGTCGCAGCGACGCGCCGCAGAGGCGCGTGCGTCCTCAACACGGTCTGCACCCTGGGCAAACGAGCTGAACAACTGCGAGAGCACAGCCTCATTGACGCACGGGAACACATCAAGCGAGGCCAGCACACCGATCGGCAGAGCCTCAAACCGCACAAAGAGCCCGCGGGCATCCTCCACCAAACGACAGATCTCAAATAGGTCCTCGCTCGATGCCTGGGTATCGGCGGCCTGGTCCCACGTGCGCACCGCCTCAAGGCAATAGGGGCCGTAGGCGGGAGCCACATAGCTTTCGAGTCCCTTGAGCGCTCCCTCGGGAAGCGCGGTAGACGCCGCTGTAAGGAGCACATGGGATGAAAGCATAAGCAATGAGTCGCGCTCATACAGCGGTCCCTCAAACCCATAGCAGCGAAGCATAAAGGCGGAGAGCACATCGCGCACGCAGTACTTGTCCATCAACTCGGCCAGCGCCTCGGGACCCTCGTGCAGCAGCGTGGTCATACAGCTGCGCAGCACAAACGCGGGTCGCGCGTCGCCAAGCTCTTTACCGCCAAATATCACCGTAAGGATGCCGAGTTCGATATCGGATGCGCCCGCGGCATGCGGAACACACGCGGCAAACTTAGCGCAGCGGGTCTTGGCATCAAAGAACGTCTTGTGCTCGCGCAGACTCTCGCGCACGGCATCGATATTCTCGATACCCAACTGATCGGCCAAAAGCGAAAGATAGTCAGCCTGGAACTGATCGGCATACAGCTCGACATCGGCAAGCCAATCGCCCTCAAGCCTGCCGCGCGGGCAACGACGATACAACAAGATATCGCCCGCAAGGTCATCGCGGTTGATGAGCTTCTTGACCGCAAACATGCGGCCCTCGCAAGCCTCAACAAACCGCACCGGGCGCTCAAAGTCCCCGTGAGCAGGCATAACGCCGCCATCGGCCCCCGCGCCGTCGAAACCCTCGGCGGCCAATCGCTCAAACTCAGGGGCAAACTCGCCGTCCGCATCGTGCCAAACCACCACACGGCGGGGCATGCATGCGGGCAACGGTTGCAAAAACCGCAGTTTGAGCTGTTCTTCTACATCGATCTTGGGCATGGATATCCTTACCGTATCTGCAGTTACTTGATCTTTGCCAGCACATCCTGAAACTTGGCGTAGTTGACCTTGACGCCGTCATCCAGGTCGATCTTAATCATCTGGTCTGCCAAGTGGTGCAGCTTCTCCTCGTAGCCAATGGTCTCTTTGAGCTGGTCGTTGAGCTTTTTTACGCGCTTATCCAAGTGCACGCGCTCGCCGCGCTCGGCACTGGCAAGGGCGTCATTGGCATAGCCGATCTGCGAGCGATAG
>CABUZI010000076.1 GCA_902496005.1 uncultured Collinsella sp. | reverse complement strand
CATCTCGGCCGCATCGCCGAGCGCGCGGTTGATGCGCTGCATCATGGAGCTTACGTAGTTCAAACGCATGGTGAGGTTGTACGTATAGGTAAAGATCATGACGAGTGCGCCGGCCGAGATGCCAAACCACGCGTTGCCGCCCGCGACGAACACGCTCACCACGGCCATAGTGATGACGATAAGGCCCGAGGTCGTAAAGTTGCGCTGCATCATGGCGTGCATCGATACCGTTTCGGCATCGCGCGCGGCACGGTCGGCGGCGTCGAACAGGTCGCGCTCAAAGTCCTCGCGCCCGCAGGTCTTGACGGCCAGGATGTTCGTGACTGCATCGGACAGCACGCCCGACAGCTTGTTTTGCGCGGCGGACGTCGCGGCCGAAAGCGGCATGATGCGTTTGTACATGAGCCAAACGAATGCGATGTAGACGACCATGATGCCCACCAGGATCACGGTAAACGTCGGCACCACCGGAGCGAGCGCCGCCACCGTGCAGACAACCGAGGTGATGGTGGGAATGAGCGAATACACCGTCACGTCCACCAGGCCCGTGTAGCCGCTCATAAAACGGCTCGTTTGGCTCACAAGCGATCCGCCAAAGCGGCTGGTGTGAAATGTCATGGATTGATTGGAGAGCGTGTCAAAGCACAGGCGCGCCAGGTGATAGTTGCCCGCAATCTCGAGCTTGTAGACGGTGTAGTCCTGCAGCTTGGAGAGGATCTGGCCTACCAGGTTAACGAGCACGAGCGCCAGAATGTAGGGACCAAAGACCTCGAATACTTGATCGCCCGCCACGGGACCCGCTTGGACGCGGTCGACGATAAGGGCCATCACGTAGGTGTTGGCAAACGTGAGCAAAAAGATGTAGCCCGCCGACGAGAACACCGAGAGAAAGACGATCAGCGGCTGTGTGCGCGTAACGTCCCAAAAACGCTGCAGCGTGCGGCGCACGGTGGAGCGTTTGAGCGGACTGGTGTTTCTCTGAGACATGGGCTTCCTTTCGCGTCTGATAGGGCGAAACGCCATTGTTGCACACTAAAGCGCACTTCAGGCAAGCACGATGCGAAAAGCAGCGGGGCACCCGCGCTTACGCCGGTGCCCCACCGTCAGGTGCAGCTAGTCCTCGTCTTTTTGGTCTGCGAGCAGGCCCGCGGACTCCAAGCCCAAAATCGCGTCGGCCTCCCGCTCGTCTTCCAGCGCGTCAATGTCCTTGAGCTTGCGCTCCATGACGTTGGTGCGCGTAGTGATGATGCCCTCAACCGTTTTACCCGCGGTCTCGATCTGCTGTTGGGCGCGGCGCAGCGCCGCCTGATAGCGCGGCAGCTCGGCCTTGACGGCAGAGAGCACGCGCAGCACGTCGTCGGTGCGTTTTTGCAGTCTAAACGTCTGGTAGCTCATCTGCAGACTGTTGAGAATGGCCGCCATGGTGCTGGGGCCGGCAACGTTGACGTGATAGTCGCGGCCCAGGGTCTCGATAAGCCCGGGGCGACTGACGACCTCGGCGTACAGGCCCTCAAACGGCACGAACATAATGCCAAAATTGGTGGTCGCGGGCACGCTCAGGTACTTTTCGCAGATGTCCTTTGCCTCGCGTTTCACCATTGCGTCGAGTGTCTTGCGCGCGGTGGCCACAGCCTCGGCATCACCCGACTCTTGCGCGTCGAGCAGATGCTCGTACGCATCGCCCGGAAACTTGGAGTCGATCGGCAGCAGCACGGGATCGCCCTCGTCTACCGGCAGTTTGACGGCAAACTCAACGCGCTCCGAGGCGCCGGGCTTGGTGGCGACATTTTCCAGATACTGGTCGGGCGTAAGGATGTCCGCCAGGATTGCACCCAGCTGTACCTCGCCCAAAATGCCACGCGCCTTGACGTTGCCCAGCACGCGCTTAAGGTCGCCTACGCCGGTGGCAATGGACTGCATATCGCCCAGGCCCTTGTACACGGCCTCGAGCTGGTCGCTCACCTGCTTAAACGATGCAGACAGGCGATCGTTGAGCGTACGGGAGAGCTTCTCGTCCACCGTCGCGCGCATCTGATCGAGCTGCACGTTGTTGTCCTTGCGGATGGCGCCCAACTGGGCATCGACCGTCTCGCGCACCTTGTCCAGGCGGTGCTCAATGCCCTCGCGGTTGGCGCCCAGCTGCTGGGCCGTCTCGCGGCGCAGGTCATCCATACGGTCGCCGGCCTGCGAGAACTCGCGCGCGATGGTCAGGTAGCGCTGCTGCTCTACGGCCGCATCGGTCGTCTGCTGCTGCGCGATGGCATTTGCCGTGCGGCGGGTTTCTGTCAACGCGACGTTGAGGGTGTCGAGCGCGTTGTTGGCCTGCTCGAGCGCAGCCAGCATCTCTGCCCCGCTATCGCCGCGCTCCCGTAGCTCGGCGCGAAGGCCCTTGAGCTGCAGGGCACAAGCCACAGCAGCCCCCACCGCCACCAAGGCGATCACAACAAGCACGATATCAATAGCAGACATAGTCTCCGCCCAACAAACCCAATCGACCATCAATCAAAACCGCGATCAATCTTACCCCGCCACACGCACCTGGCGCCCGGCCCCTTCTTGGGCACCCCTCTCCTCCGCATATTCCATAATGCGGCGCGCCGTTTCCCTGCTCACTTTTGAGTCATCACCGGCTAGGTATGCGTAAACGTTTCCCTTATTCAGATTCAAATCGCGGCAGAGACCGTAGCGCGTTACGCCCGATTCCCCTAGCGCTCCCAATGTTCTTTTTCGCATCAGGGCGTTGATCCTTCTGTCCGCCACTGGCTTATCCTTCACCGCTCTATACGCACGCCAAACGTTGGCATAACGATTAGGGAGCTCGCTTTTGGTGCATAGAGACGCCATGCTACCCGCTTGACCGTACAAGGACAAAACGCCTCGGTAATCTTCTTCCATCCACGAGCCCTCGGATAAGCCCAGAACGTATTCGGCTTTACCCTGCGCCAAAGCGAGCAAAAACAGGGGCTCCGCCACGCGCGGCGCAACCGTCGTCGCCTGCTTAACCAGCTTTCTAAAACTGAGCGACTGCTGTCCGGATAGCTCTCGGCAATAGCCTTTTAAGAATCCCTCAAAGGTCAGATTCAACCGAGCACCTCCTTTTTGTATTGCCTGTATGCGCAGACCATCTCTTGATAACTCCGCTCCGAAGGCGACGACGCCAGCGCCTCGCCCTCGTCGAATATAAGCCGTTCGAGCAGTCCCCAATCAAGTCGGTCGACGAATGCCTGGCTATGAAGATCGACAATGTCGTTCGGACGGTAGGCATAGAGCTTCATTACCGCCAGGTCCTCCAAGGATGGCGTAAAGTACCTGATAAAACGCGCCCCAATATCCAAGGGAATCAAACGATCTTCTTAATTGAATGGCATCTGATTACAATATGCCACCGCCATACCATTCACCTCGGGGTATCGAGCTATGATCTCGCGGAGGCACCTGTCTGCCTCAAACACATCAATGTCATGTGTAACCGACCGATTCGTCACATCGTTAAGCATGAAGGCGCTCCCTCCCACCAATACAACGCTCGGTCTATCGTCTCTTGGACCTATTTCCAGCTCCGCCTCTTCGTCAATGCCCAAAAGAGTCTGCTCTAAATCCTGCTTATGCATAGCAAAATCCTATTATTATTTATCTTCAATAATACTATTCAGTCGCACGACAGGACCAATAGGATGCAAGAATTCTATTCGTAGTGATAATCCCTACACCCTAGAAGTCCCAATGTGATAAGCATTAACTCTCCCAGCCGGCGCGGACGGCTGTTACGACATCGCCCAGGCGCTGGCCGAGAGCTGCCAAGTGCTCAAGCACCTCGCTGGGCGAGGCGCCGTTGAGAATGCATGTGAGGGCATATGAAGCCAAGAAGATTGCCGCGAGCCCCAACGGGATCAGCACGATCATCGCCAGCGTACGCAGGCGCTGGGCCCAGCGACGGCGACGCGCACGACGCTTGTCGAACGCAAGCTCCTGGGCATATGAATCTTGCTGTACGGAATAGGCCTCTGGGGCCGCCTCGCCCGCAGGCGCAGCGTTTTGCGCAGGAGACCGGACGGCCGCCCCTTGCATTTGCATCTCCATAAGCCGTTGCTGCTGGCGCAACATACGCTCGGCTTGTTGCTGCGGAGTCTCAAGAAACAGGTCCATGCCGGCCTCCTCAATCAGAGCATTTGACGCTTGCGCCCAGCATCTAGCATCGCCACGACTGCGGCAACGCAATCCGTAGCAATAGCCGCAAAGTTTCTTTTAACAAAAAACTGTCGAAAAGCCCAACAACTCCCCTGCCAGCACTTTCTTTGAGCTTTTTTCGCCAGCAATCTTTTGCCCTTCCGCTCTTGCGCCATCCGACCAAAACCTAACCAAAAGCTTGACGGAAATTGTGAAGACCGGGACCCCATACAAAAACGTGCCGCCCCAAAAGGGGCGGCACACAAACTTCTAATCAGCTTTTCAGTAGCGAGCACGCGACGACCCGAAGCCGGAGCGCAGGGCGGGGAAATACCTTTGCCTCGCGCGACCCTGCGGAGCCGTGAGCGAGAGGGAAAGGTGTTTCCCCGCCCTGTGCTCCGCAGTCGGTGAAGGCAGCTTTACATGCCCGCGAGACCTCGGGCGGCGGTGGCGCACATAAACGCCAAGGCTAGAATCACGAGCGAGCCCGCGATGTCTGCCAGCACACCCATTGCACGGCGCTCAAATAGCCAGCTCTCAAAGTGCGGGGCAACGTTGCGCCAAACACGCCACAACAAGATACCCATGCCGATGACGCCGGGAATATTGAGCAGCAAGATCTCGGAGCACAAAAGGCCAATCAGGTTTCCGGCGGCAAAGCCCGCATCGCCCTCGCAGTATTTGCGATAAATCATGTACAGCATGTACGCCACAAACGGCTGCAGACACGCAGAGATAAACACAACCACCATCGAGGGGTCCTGAGAAAAGACATCGGTGAGCTTATCCACGCTCGTGGCATCCTTAGAGGCCAGGAACAGGCCAATGACCACCACAGGCACCACGCCCAAAATGACCTCGACCATCGTAAACAGCTTGGCAGTCAGGTCCTCACTCGCCGAATTCAAATGGGGCGCCCACGCAGGATGAGCATGTGCCCCAACCTTCTTGTCCTTCTCGGCACGATCGGCCTTTTTGCCCTCAGGAACCCGACGACCAGGATCCTTGCGAGTCCCCGCCGCAGCCACCCGAGCCCGAGATTTCTTACCCATACAAAAACACCCCATCAGGTAGTAGATAAACTAAAAGTCGCTACCCAGTGTACCCCACCCATGAACGGTGCCGTCCCAACCAGTCCCCATACAAAAACGTGCCGCCCCAAAAGGGGCGGCACACAAACTTCTAATCAGCTTTTCAGTAACGAGCACGCGACGACCCGAAGCCGGCCGGGAGGGCCGGATTACCTTCCCTCAACGCGACCCTGCGAAGCCGTGAGCGAGGAGGGAAGGTAATCCGGCCCTCCCGGCCCAGCTCACGCCAGCGCCACGCGCTAGTAGTTCACCACCTGCTCCTCAAAGTACGCCTTCGGGTGGTTACACACCGGGCACACCTCAGGCGCCTCAGCACCAACGTGCAGGTGCCCGCAGTTCAGGCACTTCCACACCTTTACGCCCTCGCGCTCAAACACCTCGCCCGACTCGATGCGCTCGACGAGTTTGTTGTAGCGCTCCTCGTGGGCCTTCTCCACGGCACCGACGCCACGGAACTTCTCGGCGATCTCGGCAAAGCCCTCCTCCTCGGCGGTCTTGGCGAACTCGTCGTACATCGTGGTCCACTCGTAGTTCTCGCCCGCAGCGGCGTCGCGCAGGTTGTCCAGAGTGCCCGGAACGGCGCCGTCGTGCAGATACTTAAACCACAGCTTGGCGTGCTCGGACTCGTTGCCCGCCGTCTCGGCAAAGATGTTCGAGATCTGAACGTAGCCGTCCTTTTTGGCCTTGGATGCATAGTAGCGATACTTGGTGTGTGCCTGGGACTCACCGGCAAAAGCAGTCTCGAGGTTCTTCTTGGTCTGAGAGTTCTCAAAATCCATAGGTGTACTTCCCTTCAACACATGCCGCCCATAGGCTTTGAGCGGTCTTGTCTTTAGGATGCCCTCATGCCGAGAATCTAAACCTTACAATCCTGTTCTTCAGATTTGAGCGAGCTATACACTCAGCCAACGATCGCCCTCGGAGCGGCAAAAGCCCTCGCGCTCCAGATCGGCAAGAATGTTTGCGACCAGTTCGCGCTCGACCGGCTCTCGGCCGGCCGCCGTCTCCATCTCGTTAACGCCTGCAACGGCTTCATCGAGCGTAATACCTGCCGGCTGCCCATCGCGCGCTGCCAGCAGCATGCGCACAATGTGGGCGCGCTTTTGGCGACGCGAGCCCTCAAACTTGGACTGACGACTATAACTCGCCGACCGCCTGGACGGATTGGGAAGCGTCTTTTTAAGATACGCGCCGTAATCCAGCAACGCGTAATACCACGCGCGCGGCGTGTCGGCATCGTCTTGAGGCGCGGCAAAGGGCGCAATCTCATCCGCCACCGCACCAGGGGCCGCCGGACAGGCGGCTTGAATCAGCGGCACCAGCTCGCGATCGGGAACGGCCGGCACATCGGGAAAGAAATGATGCAAAAAGACCGTGCGCACATTGGTCTCCAGATACACGCCCGGAAGATCGAATGCAAACGAACGGATGCCCTGCGCCGTTGCCGGGCCAATGCCGGGCAGCGCGACCAGATCGTGCGTCTCGCGCGGAAACTCCCCGTCCCAGTCCTCCACAACGCACTGTGCAGCCCTGTGAAGCGCCAGGGCGCGGCGATTGTAGCCCATCCCCTGCCACGCGTCCAAGACATCGGAAGGGGCGGCCTGAGCAAGCGCTTGGACAGTCGGGAAGCGATCGAGCCACGCCGGCATACGCGTCTCCACGCGCGGCACCTGCGTCTGCTGCAGCATGACCTCGGAGAGCCAGATAATATACGGGTCGCGCGTGCGGCGCCACGGAAGGTCGCGATAACGCAGAACCCCTTCCGAACGAATCATCGAACGAAAGGGGTCCTGAATCATGGCAATGCTCCTTATGCGGCGCTATTCCTCCCGGCAAGCATACGCGCAGGCGGCGTACTCGGGAAACGCATCGCGGTCGGCGAACTTGGGATCGACAGCCGGAAACTGGCGATGGGAGACGATATCGTCGAGCGAAACGGAATCGAGATAGTCGCGCATCAGCGCCTGGGCTCCGGCCCACAGGGGATGATAGCAGCACGTGCCCATGCGCGCACAGTCGCCATCCGGCGCAGTGCAGTCGTTCATAACCATGGGGCCCTGAACGGCCTCGACGACCTGACGAATGGTGACGTCGTCCGGACTGACTTTAAGACGCATGCCGCCATGGGCGCCACGCAGGCTCTCCACGATGCCAGCCTGAACCAAGCCATGCTGGATCGAACGCGCGAACGAATAGGGCACGTTGACCTCTTCGGCGGCAGTGCGAACAGAAAGCAACCGCTCCGGCTCCTCGGCAAGCATCGCAAGCATGCGAAGGGCATAGTCAGTCTTTCTCGATATGTCCATTTTTCCCCTTTCAAGGAATAGGAACAGCTCGAACGGGCTCCGGGGCCGAGCTTACGTCGAGACGCCAAACGAACGTCAGGACAGCCAAATAGCAAATCGGGTGTCCACTGGATGCCGAGCCTGAAGCTGATTACATCAATACCGGCCTACAGTGAAACTTAGTATAACCTAACCCCCTACCCCATTAAACAGGTGTTGTGCAACAAACGCCTTGTTTGAACATATATATCAGTTGGGCTTTATTCGCGAATGGGAGATGAGATTTGGAGAGATGTGGTTTTAGATATTAGGGCGTGGATCAATATCCCATTAAACGCAAAAAGCCACGTCCGAAGACGTGGCTTTAATTGCGTTGGCGGGAAGTACGGGGCTCGAACCCGCGACCTCCGACGTGACAGGCCGGCGCTCTAACCAAACTGAGCTAACTCCCCAGGCAGACGTTCGCGTTTGTTTCCGCTCGCGTGCGCTGCGGGGATTAGTATACACAGAAGTCTGTCCGGCGCGCAACAACTTTTTTGAAAAAATTTTTCGATCCCTCTGGGAGGGTCTCCGGGGCCGGCGGGCGCGGGTTAAGTTTGCTGCTCTACAGTCCTGCGCAAGACGGAAAGCACATTAAGTG